>JBAXED010000057.1:0-22634 GCA_037140615.1 Prolixibacteraceae bacterium | reverse complement strand
ATCGTTATAATTGACATGAAATCAAACAGTAAACACTTTTTCAGCAGACCCTATTTAATCATTTTGTTATAAGGCTTTTCCATAACTTTTTAATATCGTTCATTGGCTTCTTAACCAATCTTTACAACCCAACATTTTGAAAACTATACTATAAGTAAATCTCTAGCTGTTGCTTTTGTTAGGGAACATTTAATCTTTTATGCAGCGAACAGAAAGCGCAGACCGCTTGCTAATGTTGTCCCTGAATACATCGATGTAACCGCTGACCATTGACCTGTACCAGGCATCTGTTGTAGTGCTCTCCGTAGAGGACCACCAAAAACCACCATCACCAACATTGCCAAATGTTCCAAAGCCGCTACGGTAGCCTCCAGGAACAGCCGTAAATCCAGCTTCATTAGTAGAGTCAGTATTAGGACTCGACCAGTGGATATTACCTGTTTCCATTAATTTTCCGCCCGCAATATTTTCACCACCTAAATAGGTTACAACCGTAATCCACTCTGAATCAGTTGGAACATGCCAACCTGTGGGGCAGAGTTTTCCTGTGTTAACAGTGTAGAAGTTGTACAAGGCACTGTATGCGCTTTTATATGTTGTTGCATCGTTGTTGTACCAACAATAACCAGGTGTTGTTAGCACGCTCCAGGCGGTATTGTCAGTTACCAAAGGAATCGCTGAACCATCTTTGTATTTAGTGGTTTTCAGGTTAGAGGCCATCCAAACCTGAGTGCCAATTGTAACTGTACTGTAAATATTTCCATCCACATCAGAAACATTTGCTGATAAAGGGTTAACCGTAATAGGAAATGATGCTGAAATACTTCCATTCCCACAACTATTCGTTCCTTTTACAGATATATTGCCCGAAGTGGCTGAACTTGAAAAGTTAACAATTATAGAATTTGTAGTTGCCCCTGTAGCAATATTTGCCCCGGAAGGGACGGTCCAAGAATAACCAGTTGCATTTGCAATTGCTGGAACAGAATAGGCCAATCCACTTTGTCCCTGAGTAACTGTCGAACTACCAGTGATTAGACCAGCGGCTGTTGGAAGTGGATTTATTACAATGGTGAAATTTGCTGAACCTACTCCATTGCCGCATGCATTTACACCACGAACTGAAAGGTTACCAGAGGTGGCAGAGGAGGAAAAGCTAACTGTAACTGAATTAGTCGTTCCGGTAATTGTTGCACCTGTACCTGAATATGTCCATTCATAACTAGTTGCATTGGATATTGCTGGGATACTGTAGGATGTTGTTGATTGTCCCTGACAAACTGCCGTGGTACCTGCTATTACACCTGCTGCACTTGGCGTTTTTAAAAAACTCAAGAGCATTGAGTCACTTGCGGGTGCAGGGGCTGCTCCATAACAAAATAAAGTAAGTGTAACAGATCCTGCAGCTAGGTCTGCAGAACTAGGAAAGTACGTAGGAGTAAGTGTGTTTAAATTTGTGAAAATTCCACTTCCAGAGGTTGTCCAACTAACAGATGTGAAATTTGAAGCCATTGCTGTTACTGTATAACTTGTACTTGAACAAATTGCTACATCAGGGCCAGCATTTGCTTGTGTGTTCCAATATGTAGTAAAACTCACCTCGTTCCCATAAGCAGTCCCTGCACTATTCGTGGCATAGGACCTTACATAATAAGTAGTCCCAGCCGTTAATCCGGAAATTGAACTTGTGAAACTACCAGTTCCTGTTCCATCAGAAGTTTTTGTATTGGCAATTGTTGGTGCTGTTGCGGTACTCCAACAAACTCCCCTAGCCGTCACCGCTGTGCCACCATCACTGCTTATGTTGCCTCCTAAAGTTGCGGAGGTCGAAGTAATACTTGATGTAGAAGTGGTAGTAATGGAAGGAAGTGTAAAGTCACCAGAAATGCACCGAACATTCAAGCCAAGATATTTACTATAATTTTCTCTGCTTACAATATTCGATTGATAATCCAAATGCCTAATTAAAGACCCCAAAGTTGGTGATTCATCTGATGACCACAACATACTTTGAAATCCCACAAAATAAAATAAAGAATTATTGCTGCGGTAACCACCAGGTAAAGCTGAAAATCCATATTCATTAGTAGCTCCGGTATTGGGTGTAATCCAATGGCTTGTGCCAGTTTCTTTCAATTTGCCACCCGAAACGTTTTCACCTCCCATATATGTGATAAGGACTGTCCATTCAGAGTCAGTCGGCACATGCCAACCTGTTGGACATAACTTATTAGTATTTACAGTGTACCAATTGTATAAGGCTCCATAAATATTTTTGTAAGTCGTTGCATCATTATTGTACCAACAATAACCTGGCGTTGTGTTGGCAGCCCAGGCTGTATTGTCTATAACCAATGGAATCGCTAAACCATCTCTGTATTTGGTGGTTTTCAAATTTTCCGCCATCCACAATTGAGTGCCAATCTGAATGGTTTTGTAAATATTGCCATCAGCATCTGTTACACTTCCATATGTTTTACTCGTATTAAACTGAATGGGGGCTATTGAAGTTGTGAATGATACTTCATTCCCATAGGATGTCCCCACAGAATTGGTTGCATAAGATCTAGTGAAGTATTTTGTGTTGGCTGATAATCCGGTTATTGAGCTAGCAAAATTTCCTACCCCATTCCCATCGCTTGTTTTGTTGTCCGCGATTGTAGGATTTTGGGTCGTACTCCAGCAAACTCCTCTTGCAGTTACTATTGTTCCACCGTCACTTGTAATATTTCCACCTGAAGTCGCGGAAGTTGATGCCACATTTGTTATTATTAAGGTAGTAAGAGTTGGAAGCGTTAAGTCTCCGGAAATGCAGCGAACAGAATAACCTCCCTGCTTGTAGTCATTGTAATTATTTACATTTCCATACAAATAGTGAGTACTTCTTAACATTGAATTAGTAGAGGAAGACTCTGTTGAAGTCCACCAATGACCAGTGCCTCCAAGATAACTGAATGGGCCATCAAAACTTCGGTATCCTCCCGGAACAGCGGTAAATCCTGATTCATTTGTTGCACCTGTATTTGGATTGCCCCAGTGGTTTGTGCCTTGTTCTTTTAATTTCCCTCCTGAAGTGCTTTCACCTCCCAAATATGTAGTTAGTACTGTCCATTCCAAATCCGTTGGTACATGCCAGCCATTTGGACAAAGTTTATTTGTTTGAACTGTGTACCAGTTGTATAAGGCACCACAAACTTCCTTGTAAGTTGTCATATCATTGTTGTACCAGCAATAACCCTGAGCAGTTAAATTTGCCCAAGCAATATTATCAGTAACTAAAGGTATAGCTGAACCATCTTTGTATTTAGTTGTTTTCAGGTTCTCTGCCATCCAAAGCTGTGTTCCAATTTGGATCGTCTTATAGGTATTACCATCCAGATCGGACATTGTCCCATATGTTTTAGAGCTGTTGAACAGTATTGGTGCCAATGGTGTTCTATATGTTACCTCATTTCCATAATAAGTCCCTAAAACATTACTAGCGTAGGCTCTTGCAAAATAGGCAGTACCTGGAATTAACCCTGTTAGGGAACTTGCAAAAGTACCAATACCAACTCCATCCGTTGTTTTATTCCCGGCAATTGTTGGATTTGTGGCAGTTCCCCAGCATATTCCTCTAGCAGTAATGGCTGCTCCTCCATCTGCAGCAATATTGCCACCACTTGAAGCTGTTGTTGCTGTAATTCCGGTGATGTTGGTAGTCGAAATTGTAGAAACTCCTGTTAATGTTTTAAATGAAACCTCGTTCCCATAAGTAGTTCCAACGGCATTGATGGCATATGCACGTACAAAGTATGTGGTATTGGCTGCAAGCCCAGTGAGCGAACTTGTAAATGTTCCGGTTCCAGTTCCATCTGTTGACTTACTTCCGGCAATTGTAGGAGCTGTTGTTGTAGCCCAGCAAACACCTCTGGCAATTATCGGTGATCCTCCATCGGTGGGAATAGTACCTCCTGAAGCAGCTGAAACTGCAGTAATTGCTCCAGCAGTCGTAGTTGAGACCCCGCTTGCTGAAAGTATTGGAGTCACTGTTGCAGTTAAACTATTGCTTAGGTTGTTATCCGCATAAGCAACAATGGTATAGGTGTGTAATTTGCCTCCTGTTAAGTTGGCATCTACAATCTGAGTAGCGCTTTTAGTCTGGGATTGAAGATCTGATGCAGTTCCAGTATCTATTTTCTTGGTTAGCTTAAAGCCTGAAATTTTATTAATTGGTTGGCTCCACGAAAGAGTAACGGTGGTGCCATTCTGGACAGCCTTGAAGTCAGTGGGTGTCCAAACTTCTTTTGGACAATTGGGATCAAAAGGATTGTTAAATTCAAGCTTCTGGCAAGAGAAGACTAGAAGTAAAATCGAAAAGAATATGAGTGCTTTTTTCATTTGTCTGAGTAGTCCATTAAAATTTGTATACAAAATTCAACACTGCTCCATTTTCAACTGGTCTCGGATACCAGCTAACAGCTTTATTTTTTGCTTTTTTCTGTTGACCTGCCTTAAGGATCGTTTCCACAAGACAAAAGCCGGCAACTCCAAATGCAACCGGTGAGATCTTATTATACAGATCAGATTTCTTGCTATAGCTTGTAGCATCAGCAGTTGATAATGCATCCTGATACTTCTTAAAATAACTTGAAGTTTGCATATAAGCGAATGCCCCAACTGCAGTACTTCCGATGGCTGAGACCAACCAAGCAGTTTTAGCTGACTTGTACTTGTAATACTCAGCACTATAAGGCTTCATATTCTCTTTGGCAATTGGCACGGCAGTAATTGATTGAGGTATCTCTGGTTTTATTTTTTCTTTCGCCTTTTTTTTGGGGCCTTCTTTCACAATTCCCTTTAACGTTTCATTCACTTCAATCGTCTTGTTTTCTGCTACTTCAATGGTTTTGACCAAGGTTTCATATTCGGCCATCTCCATCTTGATTTCATGATTGCCAATGGCCACATTTTGCAGCGTGACAGGGGTTATCCCCTTTGGGACCCCATCCAGGTATATCTTTGCTTCGATTGGAGTACTTACCACATCAATATTTCCAACTATTTGCCTAACTGACAGGGTTATGATTTTAGCCTCTCCTGCTATAATGTCAACGTCCTGTTTGTCAGTATAATATCCTTCTTTACGGGCCTCAAATGTTGTTACACCAGCTGATATATTGCCTTCATAAACATTTTTTGCCACGAATTTTCCATCAATGTATATATCTGCTGAAGGTTGTGTCTCGACCTGAACTTTTGCAACACTGGAAATCATGGATATTGTCTCTTCGGTAATTTGGCCATCACTAACCTGTACTTTTATACTCTTAGGTTGAAAGAAATCCTTTTTGACCGTAACAACATGACTACCGCTTTTGATCCTTTCATCGGTAAACGGTGTTAATTTCCCTGTCTCAATATCATCTATTAATACCATCGCTCCTTGCTCCGGTATCGTGTTAATCCTGATCGTTCCGAAAGCTGGCTTCAATTCTACAGGAATTTCCTTCTTTCCTTCTTTCTCTTGTCCGGTGATTTCAAAACTACCCGCACTTCTATTATAAAGTGATTTTTCAATCCGATACGTGTATTTACCTGGCATTAATTTTATTGGCAGCGGAGTAACGCCTTTCAGAAGATCATTGATGTAAACATCTGCACCCGTTGGATTGCTCTTGAAAGTTACCCAGGTAGGATTAACCGGAATTACTGATGTGGTCACTTTTCCACTAACTAAAACCATTTCGTAAACAGTTGCCTTGTTGATTGCCTCTGGGTATCTGTATTCTCTCAGAACACCCAGTTGGTCGTGCTTAATGGTTAAGCGTTTGGCTCCAAAAGGTATGTATAGCCAATATTCGCCCGTCTTTTTCTCAACTTTCACAATACCCAGCTGATCTCCGTCCCAGTTAAACCCCGACTCTGTGGTCGCAATTTTGAGAAGGGCACATACATCGCCGTTTTGATCTTTAACTGGAAAGTTAACCCTTGCATCCAAATCCCGCGGAAGGACTTTAAACGAGGATACAGAAATATTCTGTGCAAAAATCAGGATAGAATATATCAGGATAAAAAGAGTAAAGGAAAATCGTTTCATTTAGATCACTGGTATCAGTTAATTTATTCTGTCGGATTTGGTATATCGTTCAATTCTAGAATAATATGTCCTTGCTTATATTCATATTGCTTTTCGAATGGTCTTTGGCATAGTCAAAAATTAGATCTCCATTCTTCTTAACGACGGTGATGCTGTTAAGTGGAAACCAAATAAAGGCTTTTCCTACTTTCGCCCCGGAAATAAAATCAATCCTGGCATCTCCTTCCGGGGTGATAACCATCTTCATGTTGGCATCACTACTCACCTTCAGCTTGTCCAGCTCCATAAACTGGTTGTTGACTGTTCGCAATGTAATAATGCCATTCGCATTCTTGAAAAATTCAACAATACCAAAGCTTTTATAGAGATTAGGACTCTTGCTTTTAAATGAGGGATTGTATTTATCCAGAGCATCTTGTACAAGCTTACCAGATAGCTTTGATTCAAAATCTGCAAGCATCATAAATGCGGCAAAGAGTCCGGCAGCGCCCTTGTCATATCCGCTTTGAACCAGCTTGTCATTCTTCTCCTTTAGCAGCGCAGTAACATCATAAGCAGCAACATCATTAACAGCTGCCGTGCGCTTAATCATCCCTGGTAGGGTACTGAAACCACCTGTGGCAAGAAGGTTGTTCTTTTCATCCAGCAGGAGCAAGTTTTTCCAGAACATATTTTGCTGAGGGAGATATTCTGTTCCCAAAAGTTTGCCATTGGTGTCCAGCCGAACCTGGTAATAGATGTTTTCGCGGGTTTTTGCCTCATCAAAGAATACAGGAGTAAGCCAATTGATCTCGCCTCCTGGTTTCATTGAAAGTAAGAATAACGATTGGTCTACCTTTTCTGTTTGAATGCTCTTGGCACCAGCATTGAATTTGCCTGAGAAATTACCTGACAGGATAAAATTACCTGCGGGGTCCCTGACGATGCCGGTTACATATTCAGCACCGCTACCTTCCAATATTTTTACCCAATTGACCTTGGCTTCCTGATTAAAGGATGCAACAAACAAGTCCCGGCCTCCAGTTGGATTAACAGGTGCTTTGCCAAGGGTAAAAGCTTTGTCGAACCATCCGGTTACAACCAGATTTCCCAGCCCGTCACCAACACTAGTGGCACCATCGCCAGGATAACCTCCGTGCTGGTTTACATTATCCCATACTTTATCGGCAAGCAAATCGATGGCACTAATTCCAGGCATCTGGATTATTTCGCCTGATTTTCCGGCGAACTGAGGCATACATCTTCCGATAGGTGCCCCAATAAACGTTCCGTCACAAATCGTAAATTTCTTCTGTTTGGCTGTGACAAAATCACCTGGAACCTCATTTGGAAAAAGGACTGCGGTACTCACATGGCCAGTAAAAAGAACTCCGACGACATCCAGCTTGGCTATGTTATAAACAAGCCAGGAAAGTAGGGCTGCCCGATCATCACAATCACTAAATGGATAATAGAAAATCTCATCGGGAAAGTCCCATTTTTCATATCCAAATTGAACCTGATCGGTTTTGTATTGGAATGCCTTCTGCGTAAATTCAAGCAACAGGGCCACCTTTTCAACTGGGTTCTTGTCTTTCGCAATTTTTCCGAAATAGATTAACAAGGACTCTTCCAAGACTGGATTCATTGGTGCACTCATTGTTACATAGAAATCTGTTTGGGGGTAGGTTGCAAAAAAAGCCATTTCATTCTGAGGTACTTTTACCTCCACCTCCGGATATTCCTCAGAGAATTTTAAGCTTTTGGTGATATATTTTTCTTTGAAATTAAGCGGTTTCGTAAAGGCCAGATTCAACCTTTTTTTTGCATCACCGTACTCTTCTTCATAAGTTAATACCGAACCTACCTCTTCCCCGAAATTGGCAATAAAGTAGTACTCCTGGTTGTTGAATTTCAGAAACTGACAGCCGAAAACATTGTTTGTTGATGGCAAGAGCAGGTACAGCTTGTTGGCAGGCTCGGAAAAGGCTAGCCGTGATTGGTACCCTGAAACCGTCATCAGGAACCAATTGTAAAGCACTTTGGTATTGTTGTTTTTGGGTGAAATCCTTGCTGAAAATTGATCGATTAACTGATAAACTCCCCAGTCATTCAAGTTCAATTGCTCCTTTAAAATATTGATCTGAAGGAGCAAATCACCATAGTTAGTATCTGCCATCTTTCGCCAGAAACGGGCCACTTCATTCTGTCCTGGTTTCCCCAATGTAAAATCAAGTAATCGGGGATCTATTTTGATCAACAGATTTTGCCCAAAGAAATCTATGGGAACCTCTAGCCTTCTGACTGTCTTATCAGGGATTGGAACCAGCTGTGGCCTTTCCTGCTCAGCCTTGGGCAGAGTAATCGGTGGCATCTCCTTAACCACTATTTTCACAGGAGTCGGAGGTGCTTTTGGTGGCTCATATTTTATCGGCTCCGGAGGTTTAGGTGCATCAGCAGGCTTGTTGGCCTTGATTGCATCGAAATTGACCCACCCTTTTTCAAGGTAAAGGGCAAACTCCTCATTACGTTTTTTAACAAAATCGTTGTACTCCTGCTGAAGTTTCTGCATACCTTCTTGCTGCTCCTTGGCATACGCATTGTACTGCTGTTGCTGCTGTTTTTGATATTCTTCAAATGTCTGGGCTCCTGCATGAAATGTGCAGACCAGCATCAGAATAAGAATCAAAAAGAAATTCTTCTTCATGGATTCCGAAATTTTGAGGGTTGAAAACGAATTGAGTTACCGACCAGAAAACAACCCAACAAACTGTTCCTGTATTGAAACAGCCTGTTGGATAATTGTTATCTATCTAATTGTTATACGAATAGAATTATTTGGAGCTTTTGTCCATCTCTTTGTTAAACTCATTTTTGAATTTTTCGTATTCAAAATCGAGCCTCAATTTTTCGTCGCCAGAGATTCTTTTCTGTATACTTTGTAAGATTTCATCACCATTCAATTCCTGCGCGAGATAGCATTTGTAAGTATTATCTTTCGTTTTGGTGAATTTCTCACAGATCGTTGCTACGCCTGAAAGTTGTTGTTCAACAACCTGACGGGTTAATCCCTCGAAACGGGTTTTGGCTTGTTCAACATTGTCGATTGCCTTAGAACTGTAATAATTGTCAACAACACTCTTGATAGTTACATTCAGTGTAGCAGCTAGTTGCTCTCTTGAATTGGCCTGTGCTTTTTTCTTGGCCATCATTTGATCCTGGCTTTCTCCTAAAGCACTGGCTCTGATTATCCCTTTTGAAGAAAAATATTCAGGACCATTGCATGGAATATCCAATGCGATTTCTCCTTTTGGTGTAATCTGTTTGGTCTTGCAGCCGGACATACCAATAAACAATACAATGCATAAAATACAGAAAGACAGCGAATAAGATTTGTTTGTTTTCATTTTTAAAGTATTAAGGTTCAAATAAAAGGGTGATTTTGTCATGTAGCAACTATTTTAAATTTGAATTTAGCGCAAGAAGCAAAAATCAAGTGTTTGTATCGTTTCTTTGTACTGCTAATCTTTTAAACAACGGATACTGCACCCTGCTTGTTTACTGAAATAAGGATCAGCAAGGACAACTCCAGAATTATTGTCAACCTCGAAATGAAAAAAATTAGAATATATTAAATCATATGAGGTTGATGACCAATAGTACCCACATAAAGTTGGTGCATAATAAAAGATTGCATCCCCTCCTCGCCAACTACCTGCAAGTGCAGTAAAACCACTACTATTAGTGCTCGTATTGGGACTACTCCAATGTGATGTACCAGTTTCTTTTAAAGCTGCACCGGCTATTTTACCACCTCCCAAATAATCTGTAATCGTGGTCCATTCAGCTGATGAAGGAATATGGTATCCGACTGGGCATAACTGTCTGCTATCGATTACGGTAAAGTAGTTGTATAAATGACCATATGTTGCACCAACTGTAGTATTGTTTCCAAAATCACACCATGCACCGCTTGTCAAACTGGCCCATGTTGTGCTAACCGTTACATTTGGAATTGCAATACCATTTCTGTACTTGGTTACCTTTAGGTTCTCTGCCATCCATATTTGGTCCCCTATTCTCACTGTCTTGTAGACATTCCCATCAATGTCTGAGATAGGAGAACTTGGTGTATTCAGATACAAAGTAATACTACTTACTGTGCCATAAGCCGTGCCAATTGCATTGGTAGCATATGCTCTGACATAATAGGTAGTATTGGTGCTTAAGCCCGTTAGAGTACTTGTAAAGCTTCCTACTCCCTTTCCATCGATTGTCTTATTATTGGCAATCGTGGGATTGGTAGTGGTGCTCCAGCAAACTCCACGAGCCGATATAGTTAAGCCTCCATCGCTCGTAACATTTCCACCTGTAATAGCAGAAGTTGTTGTAACACTGGCAACAGGACTCGTTGCAATAGTTGGAACAGTCATTCCATCTGCCAGACAACGAACCGATGCTCCACCACCATTCCCAATCCCATAGATCCAAAACTCTGGACAGTCATATGGAATTCGGATGCATGCACCTGATTCAGACGTCCAGTACCAGCCATAATAACCAAACTCATTTGTATTTTTTAGTCCGCCAGGTAGTATAGATAAACCACTTGAATTTGCAGCGCCAGTATTTGGAGTTACCCAATGGGCTGTACCCGATTCTTTTATTTTTCCACCAGCGACAGGTAAACCTCCTAAATAATCCCTTAGTGTAGCCCATTCACCATAACTGGGAGCATGCCATCCTGTTGGACATAATTTGCCTGTATTAACTGTGTACCAATTATAAATTGCTCCATAAGTACTTTTGTAAGTTACAGCATCGTTATTGTGCCAGCAATATGCCGGTGTTGTTAAATTATCCCACAAGGTATTGTCGGTAACTAAAGGAATTGCAGTTCCATCTTTATACTTTGATGTTCTGAGATTTTCTGCTATCCATTTCTGTGTGCCTATTTCGATTGTTTTATAAGTGTTCCCTTCAACATCTGAGATTGACCCATAAGTCAAACTTGAATTAAAGATGACAGCACTTACTTGAATCTTAAGAATTACTTCATTACCATAGACTGTTACAATACTATTTGTAGCATATGATCGGACATAATATGTTATTCCCGCTGTTAACCCATTAATAGTACTAGTAAAGGTACCTGCTCCTGCTCCATCTGCAGTTTTGTTGTTGGCGATCGTTGGAGCTGTCGTTGTGTTCCAGCAAACCCCTCTTGCGGTAATAGAAGAACCTCCATCGCTAGTAATGTTTCCCCCGCTCGTAGCTGTCGTATTTGTTGTAGCCATTGCATTTGTTGTTGACACTGTAGCACCAACAGCTAGTGTTTTGAAGGACACTTCATTTCCATATGTTGTTCCAAGACTATTTGAAGCATAAGCTCTTACATAATAGGTGGAATTAAAAGCTAACCCTGTAAATGAGCTTGTAAATGTTCCTATCCCAGTCCCATCCATTGTTTTACTACCTGTTATGGTTGGAGTTGCAGCAGTACCCCAGCAGACTCCTCTTGCCGTAATAGCAGCTCCACCATCCGCAGATATGGTTCCTCCGCCGGTAGCTGCTGTCGCACTGATTGCTGTTATGTTCGCGGTAGAGATGGTAGAAATACCGTTTGAAGTTTTAAAGGATACTTCATTGCCATAGGTAGTAGCAACTGTATTGGTGGCATAGGCTCGTACAAAATATGTAGTGTTTGCTGATAAACCTGCTAAAGTGCTCGAAAATGTTCCTATCCCAGTCCCATCCATTGTTTTACTACCTGTAATGGTTGGAGAGGCGGAAGTACCCCAGCATATCCCCCTTACTGTTATTGGAGATCCTCCATCAGTTGTAATTGTTCCGCCAGAAGAAGCAGTTAAGGCAGTAATAGTGCCAGGTGCTGTTGTCGTAACTCCTCCGGCTGCCAATTTTGGTGTTACTGTTGTCGTTAGTAGGTTGCTTAGGTTATTGCCTGCATAAGCGACGATCGTATAGGTATGAAGTTTGCCTCCGATTAATGTAGGATCAGTAAACTGAGCAATCCCTTTGTTCTGACTCTGCATGTCTGTTGCAGACCCTGTATCAACCTTTTTCGTCAGCTTGAACCCTGAAATATTGTTCATCGGTTGGTTCCAGGATAGTGTTACAGTCGTGCCATTCTGCACGGCTGTGAAACTAGTTGGCGTCCAGAGCTCCTTCGGACATTTGGAGTCAAAAGGATTGTTTTGCTCAAACTTCTGGCAGGAGGAGAGGAAGACCACCAGGAGGAATAGATTTTTCAGGTTAGCGTTCAACATTTTATTCTCTGTATCTTAAATAATGTCCCTAGTGAATAGTTGCCTAAAATCGAAGGCTAATAAGTTTTTTAAACGGTTAATCATATTATTTTGAGTTAAATATATCTGTTATTTCTTGTTGAGATAAGGCTCTGTTCCATATACCTATATCATCAAGAATACCGTTAAAAAACCAACCATTATTGTCTCCGTCTCTACCAATTGCTATTGCTCCAAGTGCGTAAGATAATTTATTTGAACCGCCTGTTTTTGAGCCAACTAAACTTCCGTCAACAAATAAATTACTTGTTGAATTACCAAAGGTCACAATAAAATTGTGCCATAAATTATTATTATAAGAATTGGCGCTATTGATGCTGAGTGTCTCGCCAACTATTGCACAGGTGAAGTATACTTTACCATCTGGAAGCATTTGAACACTATAACCATTCCATCTAGCGCGAATAATTGAATTTACATCATTTCCCAAGGATGATGTCTTAAACCATCCAGAAATTGAAAAATTATCTGGAACAAGATTTAAATTTGCTCCAAAATCAATGTAATTTGTCCCAGAGAAGGAATAAGCGTTATTTGAGATACCAAAGCGATTAGATGTCAAAGTAGCTCCATTAACTATTCCGTTGTTCCCATTACCACTTTCATCTTTTGCATTTCCATTAAATGGATACCAAGCAATTAAACCATTGCTTGGCAAGGAAGTCGGAAGAGTTGTAAAGCTGAGTTGAGTACCATAGGAAGTCCCAATTGCATTGGTAGCGTAAGCTCTTGCGTAAAAAGTTGTATTGGCTGTTAATCCAGTCATAGCACTCGTAAAGCTTCCTAATCCAGTTCCATCCGATGTTTTACTGTTTGCAATTGTCGGTGCTGGGGTTGTACTCCAGCATACACCTCTTGCTGTGACAATAGTGCCTCCATCACTACTAATATTTCCCCCTGAAGTTGCAGAAGTTGAAGCTATACTTGTAGCAGCAGTTGTTGTTAGGGTTGGAAGAGTTAATTCGCCAGATATACAACGCACCGAGTAACCTCCTTTAGTAGTTGAATTACCAGTAACATATGCAATCCCTAAATTATTTGTTTGAATATACCGACTCTTTGGAGTGGTACTATTGATTCCTGTAAAACACCACCACCAGCTTACTTCACCAATTAGAGAAAAAACACCATCATTCTGACGGATACCTCCTGGAAAAGCTGAAAAGCCGCTACTATTATTAGTTGAAGGATTATACCCAGCAGATCCAGCTTGGGAAGAAGGATTCCAATTTGTTTGGGCTGCTATTGATTTATTGATGGCAGCACCAATTCCATTATACCCAAAACCATTATCGCCCAGATATTTAATTAAAATATCCCATTCAACATCGCTTGCAACATGCCAGCCAATTGGACACATTTTTCCGGTATTTATTGCATAACTATCATATAAAGCACCATATATGCTTTTATAGGTTGTTGCATCGTTGTTATACCAGCAATAGCCAGGTGAGGCCTGATTTGTCCAGGCAGTATTGTCATTTAACATTGGAATAACTGTTCCGTCATTGAATTTAGTGGTTTTCAGGTTTTCGCGGGTCCAGATTTGAGTGCCGATTTTGATGGTTTGGTAGGTGTTGCCGTCCATGTCAGATACAGTTCCATAACTCGATACGCAAATCTCCTGCTGTCCATAGGCAGTCCCAGCACTATTAGTAGCATAGGCCCTCACATAATAGGTCGTTGCAGATGCAAGTCCGGTAATGGCACTGGTAAATGTCCCGATGCCTGTAGAGTTGTTGGTTTTGCTATTCGCAATGGTTGGATTGGCGGTGGTGCTCCAGCAAACACCCCGTGCAGAAATGGCTCCTCCACCATCGCTGGAAATATAGCCACCGCTATTGGCTGTTGTCGTGGTTACGGCAGAAACTGTGGTTGTAGTGAGAACTGGCAGATTCGCTGCGGCAGCAGTAGTTAACTCATTGCCGTAGGTTGTTCCAATACTGTTTGTGGCATAGGCCCGAATGTAATAAGTTGCTCCGGGAGTTAATCCTGTGATTGAACTTGTGAAACTGCCTGTACCTGTTCCATCCGTGGTTTTACTATTGGCAATGGTTGGGTTGGTTGTAGTACTCCAGCAGACACCACGGGCAGTGATGGTGACACCTCCGTCTGTTGTTATGTTTCCCCCTGTAGACAGTGTAGTTGTAGTAATCGCGCTTACGGCTGTTGTTGTTACTCCTCCGGCAACCAATTTTGGAGTTACAGTTGTCGTGAGTATGTTGCTTAGGTTATTGCCTGCATAAGCGACGATCGTATAAGTATGTAGTTTGCCTCCTATTAATGTTGGATCAGTAAACTGAGCAATCCCTTTATTCTGACTCTGCAGATCTGTCGAAGACCCTGTATCGACCTTTTTCGTGAGCTTGAACCCTGAAATGTTATTCATTGGCTGGCTCCAGGAAAGGGTTACGGATGTGCCATTCTGTACAGCAGTGAAACTAGTTGGTGTCCAAAGATCCTTCGGACATTTTGAGTCAAAAGGATTGTTTTGCTCAAATTTCTGACAGGAAAAAAGTAGCTGTAGGAGAAAGAAAAGTAGGAATACTTGTCTCATGGCTTATTTCTTGTGAAAATTTGAATCAAAATTTATAAACGAGGTTTAGTCCTGCTCCTTGGTTTACCGGCAATGGATATAAGCCCAATGATTGACTTTTGGCTTTGCTAAATTTTGTCGATTTTATCACAAATTCAACTGCACAAAACCCCGCGATAGCAAGTGCAGCAGGCGAAATGGTGTTATACATTTGTACCTGACTATATAGACTTTCGGCATCGGTAGTGGCGGATTGGTATTGTGTGTAACTGTCCTTTGCCTGCAAATAGGCAAAAACACCAGCACCACCGCTGACTATTGTTGACACCAGCCAGAAGTTCTTGCTCTTTTTGTATTTCAAATAATCGCTGTTAAAATTTTGAACGGGCTTGATCTCCGGGGCAGATTTTGACATCTTCGCTGTTGAAGGTTTGATATTTATCAATGTATCGTTAAACTCAACCGTTTTCCCTTCAATAATCACCACCTTTTTTTCAACGCTTGAATACCCTTGTTTTATCAGCTTTATATTGTGTTCGCCGACAGATAAATCCTTGATTGTATTGGGTGTTGTCCCATAGATTTGTCCATCTATACCTATGGTTGCTCCTGATGGATTACTGACTACATCAAGTGATCCAAAAATTGGAGTTGGCGTTAGTTCAATATCCTGTTTTTCTCCTGATTCTACTTCAATGTCCTTCTTCGCTGATTTATATTTGTCCAGTCTTGCTTCAAGGGAATAGACACCCGAACCTAGGCGACCTTGCCAGGCACCCTTTGCTTTTAACTCATTGTCTATAAAGATCTCTGCATTCGGAAGAGTAGTAATGTTTACCTCCGAAAAATTTGGACTCAATAAGAATTTTATGTCTGATGTTGTCCCATCAACGATGGTTACCTTTTGTGAGGATGGTTGATAATTTTCTTTAATCACCTGAATGGTATGGATGCCACTTGATATTTGAACATTTTGAAAAGGTGTATTTTGACTCAAGGTTTCTCCGTCCACAATTATTTTTGCCCCATTCCCTGGTTCACTAGTGATGTTAGCAAAGCCAAATGCCGGTTTTAGTTGAACTGTCAACTCTTTTTTGATATATGTGATTTCAATTTTACCCGCTTCTGTGTGGTATTTCGCAGCTTCCACCCGATATGTATAAGCTCCTGGCTTTAATTTGGCCTGATAGACCCCGTTCTTTACAAATTTCTCATTGATATACACCATAGCGTCGGAAGGAATAGGAGTTATCACCAACCACTGACTGACAATCGTTTCATCAACTGATGTGACTACATTCCCAGAAATTAGAACCAATTCGTATGCAGTAGCTTTTTCAACAGTCAACGGTAAAGAGTAATCTCTTAGGATCCCAAGAACGGGATGTGAAATAGTCAGTCTCTTGGCACCATATGGGACGTAAACCCATATCTCTGATGGTTTCTGAACGGTTTTTATGATACCAATTTGTCCGCAATCGAACGAGAATCCTGTTTGTGTGGTCACTACTTTGATGATAGCACATTTGTCTCCATTCTGATCCTTTATGGGTTCATTGACCCTTGCATCCAGGTCATTGGAAAGTTTAGTGAATGATTTCACACTCAATTTCGGTTGTGCGAACGAATGCATGACAACAAATATCATCAGGCAACAGGTAAGTATCTTTTTCATTCTATGATAATTATCAAAGCATTAGGTTAATGGGTACGGAAACAATATTCATCAAAAATCCGACAATCCATAAATACTACCGTCAGCATTCTTTTCGGGTTGCCAGGTGCGAACATGTATCTGTGGTTTTAAAGTATCGGAAAGGTCGACCAACAAAAACAAGTACCCAGAGTCTCCATAATTGGCAGAGAAGTAGTCCTGTTTGATCTGGATGCCATACACGTCGGTACCTTTGCCTGATCGTCTCACATTATTGTCGGCAAACCGAATATTGATGTACTCTTTGCTATCGAAGGAATATTTCAGTTTTTTTAAATATTCAGCTTTGGTTTGGCGGTTGTACTTGATGATTGTATTATTGGCAAATTGTGAGTCAGAAGTCCCTATTACTTTAGTGACCAAGCCTGTAATGATCAGCGCATCATCCGAAAAGATTTTGTCTATGTAATCATACCTTTTTAGTGAGAAGGCTGTCTTGTAGTTCTCCAGAAAGCTGATCAATAGGACTCTGTTTGATTCGCTCCAGCTGCTGTTGGAAGCAATGTCATCGATGGCTTTCTTCGTCAATCCAAAAGTAAGGTTGCACAATTTGTTCTCCTTATCGAAATAGAAGACTACATCCTCTACAAAGGTTTTATTGTTGGATTTAAAGCTGAAACTCATCGGGATGGAACGGCAAATTACATAGTCATCATATTGATAATATTTCAGATCAAACGATTGAACGATTTTGGCGTTCCCATATTGTAACAACTTCTGGTAAACGGAATAACCCTCATCTGTAAACAAAGGTTGAACCGAAGTAAAATCTTTTTTTGTGATTGCCTGAACAACGCTATTCATCACAGCATCATGCTCTGCAATATCGGTCAATTGCTTAGTGATGGATATGGCGGATTTTAAATCGCCTTGCATATTGACTGTTGTTGCCTCTGTTATGGCTAGTTTGTCCTCTTGTTGCGTAGCCTGGGTTGCGACAGGAACCATCATCTTAATTCTGGGCTTAGTGCTGATATTGAAGTAACTGCTTTTGTAGGGAATCTGAGGTAGCTTCTCCATTACGTTACGAAGTTCAAGATCAATGTTGGCTTCTCCCTCAAAAGCATACTCACATTTAAGACGGATTTCATCTCTTTTATCAACCTTGGGCAACTCTACAATGCCTACACCATTCTTGGCACTAACAATGTTGGACCAATCCTGGCCGCTCCAGTATGTGTAATCCAAATTGAGCAATGGCTCATTTTTGTATTGGATATAGAGAATGTAATTGCAGTAATCATCCTGGTTATGGATTGTATCAACACCAATCGAGAGGTTGGCCATAATTTGATTGATTTGCATGGGTAACCAGGTGAGTAGCAAAACATCCTTACCTGCCTTGTCCTGCATCTTGATATCGGACGACTCGGGGTGACTTCTTAAAAGCGTTTGTGACCAATAGAAATAGCGAAGAGCATCGGCAATCTGAAGATTGTCCAGAGCCACAACGCCGTTCTTTGCCAGTTCTACCAGCTTGTTCTTTCTGGATTCAAAGATCTTGACTATTTCGCTTCGCTTGATGTACCGAAATACTTTGGCATCGGGTTCATCCTGTACGACTATTCGTTCGGTGTTTTTTAGTGTAGCATTGGAATAGGTTTTGACCACATCGTTGACTGTCTCCTTCAACTTGTCTCCTGTAGTCTCAATTTTGGATATCTCAAAACTGCTTTCAACCTGCATAAAAATCTGTTCAATGATGATTGTCAGTGCAGCTTGGTCTGCTGCTTTTAAGGTAGGTCCACTTCCCATCCCTGAGAGGTAATTTTTATTGTCAGCCTGAATGTCTGCAATACTTTGGGCTTTGACATAGCTATTCAGTCCATATACGATAAATAGTGAAAAGCAGATGTACAACCGCAACTGGGAAATCATATGTTCAGAATAAGTTAGGTTAGAAAAGTAAGATCAAAAGCAATTGAAAATGAAATAATTACAATTTTATCCTCTTTAATTAAGCTAAATTACTAAAATAATTTTAGAATACTAAAAAATGACCTCAAAATGAGGTAAATAATATTTCAAGGATAACAATTATGGCGCGACCTTATAGAAACCGAACATGGATTTTAAATATTTCAGGTAATGACATTCAAAATTCCCTTTTGATCGTATATTTGTCTAACAAACATTTGTAATTCAAAGAAAGATGAAAGTATTTTCAATAACCATACAAGACGATAAAGAAAACATCTTCATCGAATTAATGAATAGTGTTTCATTCGTCAAGAAAATTGAATTTGTTTCCGATGACAACGAAATACCTCATTGGCACAAAGCAATTCTTGACCAAAGAATTGAAGATAAAGCCGGAGATTACCTTAAATGGGATGCCGTGCAAAAGGATATTAATGTAAAATATGGCTTATAAAATATTTATCAATCCTTCTGCAAGGCTTGATATTATTGAGGCGATTGACTGGTATAACAAACAACAGACGAATTTGGGATTTCGTTTTTACAAAGACATCCAATCGACGCTTGATAACATTCAAAAAAATCCTTCGGGATTTGCTGTTCGGTATAAAACTATTCGAACGGCGATTGTAAAAAAATTCCCTTACATGATTCACTATATTATGGATCGACAATCCGAAACGATTAGCGTTCTTGCAATAATATGTATGTATCGTGATCCCGAATTGTGGATTGAAAAGCAATAGTTTAAACTCGGGTATCTGATTTCAGCGTTGTACCTTATTCTATTCGATGAGACAATCTTCTCTTTTCAAAAAAATTTCAGATTTGCATAATTCAAAACGACCAGGAACCTTTTTCCAGCCAGAATCATAATTATTCTGTGACTGGTCGCGATTAGTTATTATATTTTTGTTAGATGTAGTCAGTTCATGCTCTTCTATCTCTGACCTGTTTCCAATGAGTCTTAAAAGTTCAATCTGACTAAGCATTTCTACGGTTCTAAATTCATGGCGTTTACCGGCTTCATTTTTGTCTGTTGACTCATTCCAAAATCTTCGTCTGATCTGAAGAATACATTTGTCAACTTGTTCTGTATTCCACTTCCATTTAATATTTTCAAGTTCTAAATCGCTAAAAGTTGAGATGCTATTTTGAGTTGATAAATTAATACCTGATAAATTCAATTGTTTACTCAGCTTATTCTTTGACAGACCTTTCGGTAAATACAACTTACAAGCTTGATTGAACGTAATAAACGAGAATTCTGTTTTAGATGCAATGGCTTTTGTTTTTTTTGCTAATACATCATCTACCCAAAGTTTTTTTCCGTTATCAAACTTCTTAAAATAATATTCAGAATCACTTTTTGTATAGTTGAACGAATATTTTTTAGCTTGTAGGCTCTCTCCTTTTTCTAAATGAATGGAAAATCCTTTTTGAACTCCAGGCCGTTCAAAAGGTTGAAGCCCAATTACAGATATTTTTTCCTCCAAGAATGTTCCTTTTTTTGGATTAATATGTACAAACGGCAATACAATAAAAATTATTGCCTTTTGTATGCCTTCTTCTGAAATTGGTTCATAAGAATCGTTTTCCTTATTGTAATGACAAAGTGCAAAGAAAATAGCTATATCTAAATCATTAGTAAGGTCAAGTATGTCTGTTTTTAACCCATAGTGTTGTGCTAACCCAATGCCATCAATTTTAAAGTTATACTTTTTAAAAAATCTGTTAACAACTGGATGTTGGTCTAAAAGGATTTTAAATTCTACTTGCCTAAGTCTTTCAATGAAAAACTGTAGGTCTGATGTATGATTTCTATACAATGTGGGTAAACATGGTTCATGATCTTTTTGTTGTCCACGAAATAGGAATGGATAATGTGTTGCATCTGGAATAAGAATCTTTTCTTTATGTTCATTTACAAGAACTTCGAAAGTATTGTCACTTGGATTTAAGAAACTATAATTAAAATCAGATATTTCATAGGGTAGTCTAAAGTCGTCAAAACAGCTTTCGATTTGTACTTTCAGCTCTGAAATTGTTTCAAAATGATCCTTTTTTGGTAGTATCTGCATGATGCCAACAATTAAAATCTACAGAAAATGGACGACTCGTCTTACTTGCAATGCCCACAACTCCATTTACCCTCAATTACCTTTCCCATCTATTGTCAACGCTGTATGAAGAGGCAAAAGGGGTTGCAGATTATTTATACAATAAATATACATAATTATCAACTATAGTGTAAAATAATATTCCGGATTCTTCCAGGGAAGGGAAATCGAGGGTGGTTTTGGGCGAGTATTTTTGAAACAGTACACGGCAATTTAACTTGCAGTTTTCAGAATAATAAACGAAGAGGTAAATTATTCAATTTGTTCAGATCCCGGGTTAGTCTTTGCCTTGGTCTTGGTTGTGAGTCCCCGGTAATTCTATGATTACTCGGCACATGAGTTTTTAAGAGCATTTATACAGTGTATCATCTTGAAAATAGCATGCATAAATAGTATCGAAATAGGTTCTGTGTTACTTGGCACAATTAATCATACAAACAGCGGATGGAGTAACCATCTTGCTTTAAATGATTACTCCTATTTACTGTACTTTGATAATAGTATAATGCTCTTAACCAGGCATTATTTGCATCAAATTCAGTAGAGCTCCACCAATATCCATAACCTCTAATATACCTAAAGATTCCATCTTCTCCTCCACGATCACCACCTCCAACTGCCGTAAAACCACTTTCGTTAGTTGCGTCAGTATTTCCGTCCCAATGAATTGTTCCCACTTCTTTTAATTTCGCTCCAGCTATAGTTAAGCCCCCAAACAAATTAGTTAATGTTGTCCACTCAACATCAGTAGGAACATGCCAACCTATAGGACATAGCTTACCAGTATTGAGAGTGTACCAGTTATATAGCCCTCCATAAGAGTTTTTGTTTGTTATTGCATCATTATTATACCAACAATAACCAGGAGTAACCAAATTTGCCCAGACTGTGTTATCAGTCACCAAAGGAATGGCTGTTCCATCATTGTACTTAGTGGTTTTAAGGTTAGAAGCCATCCACACCTGTGTCCCAATTGTAACAGTATTGTAGACATTTCCATCAACATCAGTGATAGAGCCTACTACAGTTGAAGAGGTTGTATAGTTTAGCTCGTTACCATATGCAGTACCCTGGCTGTTAATTGCATAGGCCCTTACGTAATAAGTAGTTCCTGCAGAGAGACCAGTTATATTTGAAGTGAAAGTACCTGTTCCTGACCCGATAGCAACTTTTGTATTTAATGTGGTTGGATTCTGAGTTGTTGCATATACAACACCTCTCTCAGTGACAGTAGCATTTCCATCTGCAGTTACATTCCCTCCCAATGTTGCACTTGTAGTAGTAATTGTCGAAGCAGCTGTAGTTGTAACTGTTGGAAGAGATAAAATTAAAGATGAGGTAAATGTTTCCTGACTACCATAACCAGTCCCCACACTATTGATGGCATAAGATCTGACATAATAAATCGTTCCTGCTGTCAACCCATTGATTGTACTTGTAAAACTGCCAGAACCTGCTCCATCCGAAGTTTTGCTGTTTGCCGTTGTTGGATTTGTAGCAGTACTCCAACAAACGCCTTTTGTTGTAATGGGAGCACCGCCATCGGAAGAAATGCTCCCACCAGAGGTTGCACTGGTGGGTGAAATATTGGAAATTGATGATGTGGTTAAGGTTGGAATTGAAAAAGATATGGATGTCATAGTTGTAAAACTGATCTCATTGCCATAAGCTGTTCCCATACTATTAGTAGCATAGGCTCTTACGTAATAGGTCGTCCCTGCTTCTAATCCAGTAATTGAACTTGTGAAACTACCTGGCCCGGTACCATCGGCTGTTTTGCTGTTAGCTGTAGTTGGAGTAGAGGTCGTGCTCCAACATACACCTCTAAGTAATATAGGGGTTCCACCATCCCTGCTGACATATCCTCCAGTAGTGGATGAATTAGTGGTAATACTCGATATAGAAGTGGTTGTAATAGTTGGGATTGTTAATTCACCATAAATGCACCGAACTGAATACC
>JBAXED010000056.1:0-22863 GCA_037140615.1 Prolixibacteraceae bacterium | reverse complement strand
CTGCGTTGGCTTATTGCACTTCCCTGAACCAGGCTGTTGATTTGGCCTTCAAAACGGCTGGTCGACAGAAACTTAGAGAGATCGAATGGTCAGAAGCAATCGGCAATTTTGGATGCGAACTCATCGAAAAGATCAGTTTTGCGAAAAGTGGACAGCCCGTCAACATCCTCACCCATTGCAACGCCGGTTGGCTCGCCTGCATCGACTGGGGCACGGCTACTGCACCCATCTACAAGGCTTTCCAGAAGAATATTCCTTTGCATGTTTGGGTGGACGAGACCCGACCGCGCAACCAGGGCGCCCGGCTCACCGCCTGGGAATTGGCACAGGAGGGGGTTCCGCATACTGTCATTCCGGACAATGCCGGTGGACATCTGATGCAGCACGGCATGGTGGATCTCTGTCTGGTCGGCAGCGACCGGACAACCTCACGGTCGATGTGGCCAACAAGATCGGCACCTACCTCAAGGCGCTCGCTGCTTTCGATAATCAGGTACCCTTCTACGTGGCGCTGCCATCCTCCTCAATAGATTTTACCATGAAGGACGGTGTTCTCGAAATTCCGATTGAGCAGCGGGGTGGGGAAGAAGTAACCTGGATGGAGGGATTGATGGAAAATGGGATTCCTGGTAAGGTGAACATTATTAATCCATCTTCACCCGTGGCTAATTACGGGTTCGATGTGACACCTTCGAGGTATGTCACCGGACTCATAACCGAACGGGGAATTTGTCCCGCAACAGAAGCAGGTATCTTCACACTCTTTCCCGAAAAATCGCCTCCCGCTCCTCCGGATTTGCCTTCATCTTTCGCTCCTCCGGATTTGCAATCCGGAGGCTAAATTATGCTTGTCAGGATTTGCAATCCTGATGATTAATTTTACGCTCATCAGGATTTGCAATCCTGACGATTAACAAAACAGAAAATAATGGCCAATACCACCCCTTCCGAAGGCTACCTCAAATTCGATTGCCACCTCACCAAAGAGGCAATCCAAATCCCCTCAGCGCTTTTCACCCCACTGAACTACTGGCGCAACAAGCTATGGCAGAGGCAGTTGATAGGTAGTTATCCCGATGGTATAGGTTATGGCAATATTTCTATAAGAGTACCCCGAAGCAGCCAATTTTATATCTCTGGTACTGCCACCGGCGGAATACCCGAGCTGGATCAAACGCAATATCCATTGGTCGAAAAATGTGATCCGGCCATCAACACGCTCTGGTGCCGGGGACTCATCAGGGCATCGGCTGAGTCTATGAGTCATGCTGCGGTCTATGAGGCTAATCCTGAGATCGGTGCGGTGGTACACATTCACAATCGTGAACTTTGGGAACGATACCTCGATGTACTTCCGACAACCGACAAAAAGATCGAATATGGCACACCCGGGATGGCTTACGAAATCAGCAGAATGATGACCCTTCCGGCGGTAAGGGATCAAAAAATTTTCGTGATGGGCGGCCACGAGGAAGGGATCATTGCATTTGGCAAGACGATAGAAGAGGCGTCTTTGGTGATTTTGGAACTGGTAAAAATTTAAATATCGATAGTCATGCAAGAAAAACAATGGTACGAATCGCTGTTTGAGAATTACGCACAGAAATATGACAATGAGGTCTTTGTACACGGAACTGTCGGTGAGTGCGATTTTATTGAAGGTGAAATCAATTTAGATAAATCCCCGAAGATTCTTGATGTAGGTTGCGGAACAGGCCGTCATTCCATTGAACTGACGAAGAGAGGATATTCCGTAACCGGGATTGATCTGTCTGATTCACAACTTGCGAGAGCAAGGGAAAAAGCAGAAGCGGCTCATCTTAATATTGATTTTGTCAAACAAGATGCAAGAAATTTGCCTTTCAATCAGGAATTTGATGCTGCCATCATGCTTTGTGAGGGCGGATTTTGCCTGATGGAAACGGATGAAATGAATTTTGAAATCCTGAAAAGTGTGACAAAATCGCTGAGGGAACATGGAAAATTTATCTTCACCACCTTAAACGGTCTCTTTCCGCTATCTCATTCTATGGAAGCATTTTATGAAGCAAATTCGGATGAGGGTCAGGCGACCTGTCGAAGTAATACCTTTGATTTAATGACCTTTCGTGACCATAACGTGGCAGAATTTGAAGACGATCTTGGTAACAAGAAAACACTCACCTGCAATGAAAGATATTATGTGCCAAGTGAAATTTCCTGGTTACTAAAATCACTCGGATTTAAAAAAGTGGAGATCTTTGGCGCAAAATTGGGGGAATTTTCCAGAGATCAAAAATTGACGAAAGACGATTTTGAAATGTTGGTGATAGCGGAGAAATGATGAATAAAATTGCAATTATTGGAGGATCCGGTCTGGAAAACCCGGAAATTTTACAACGCCAGGAGCGGAAAAATATAAGCACGCCTTATGGGGATCCAAGTTCTGATTTTACCTGTGGATTTATTGGCGGGACGGAGGTAGTCATCCTGTCGCGCCATGGCCGCGAGCATACCATTACTCCTTCTAAAGTGAACAACAGGGCCAATCTGTATGCCATTCAGCAGTTGGGTTGCACCCACATTCTGGCCACTACTGCATGCGGCAGTCTGCGGGAACACATTGGCAGAGGCGATCTGGTGATTCCGGATCAGTTTATTGATTTCACCCGTCACCGGGAAATTACTTTTTTCGATTCCTTCAAAGCCGGCGAAATGAAACATACACCGATGGCGGATCCCTTCGACAAGACCTTAAGCGACAAGCTTTTTGCTGCGGGAAGGGAACTGAATTTGAACATTCACGCTGGAGGTTGCATTATCACCATCGAAGGACCGCGTTTCTCCACCCGGGCAGAGTCAAAGATGTTCAGGAGTTGGGGTGGTGACCTGATTAACATGAGCACTGCTCCCGAATGCATCCTGGCCAATGAGTTGGGAATTCCTTATGCAGCCATTGCGATGGCCACCGATTTTGACAGCTGGAAAGTGGATGAGGAACCGGTTTCCTGGGAAGAAATCCTGAAAGTCTTCGGTCAGAATGTGCACAATGTCATCAACATGCTGCTGAAAGTTATTCCAGGGATTTGATATGCTATACAGAAAATTTGGGAAAACAGGGGAGATGGTCTCCATTTTGGGATTTGGTTGCATGAGACTTCCTTTAATACCAGGCGGGGATGCTTCAAAAATCAATGAGGAATTATCCACGGAGCTGATCAGGTATGCCATCGACGAGGGAGTCAACTATATTGATACCGCTTATCCTTATCATGGCAAAGGCATGGGTTCGGCAGGCAGGAGCGAGCCGGTAGTCGGAAAAATTCTGAGGGATGGATACCGGCAGAAAGTGAAATTGGCAACCAAGCTTCCCAGTTGGTTGATTAATTCGCGGTCGGACATGGATAGGATCCTAAATGAACAACTGGAGCGGTTGGAAACAGATCACATTGATTTTTACCTTGTTCATGCACTGAACAAATCTTTGTGGAAGCATGTAAAAGATGCGGGTATTGCACGATTCTTGGAACAGGCAATCCACGATGGGAAAATCAGATATGCAGGTTTTTCCTACCACGATGAGCAAGCAAATTTTAACGGGATCGTTGATGCATTCGACTGGTCTTTCTGTCAGATACAGTACAACTACATGGATGAAGAATTTCAGGCGGGTCGCAAGGGACTGGAATATGCGGCTCTAAAGGGGTTAGGAATAATCATTATGGAACCCCTGCGTGGAGGGAAACTGGCACAAAACCATCCGGAATCTGTGCAAACTGCCTTCTCCCGTTCGGGGAAGAATAGAACGCCTGCTGATTGGGCATTGGGCTGGATCTGGAATCACCCTGAAGTTTCCCTGTTGATTAGCGGAATGAACAGCATGGAACAAGTAACCGGGAATCTCAAATCTGCAGAAAATGCAATAGAAGGTTCTTTTTCCGATTCCGACAACCTTGTTATTGAGAAGGTTAAAAATATCTACAGGCAACGGATTAAAGTGGATTGTACTGCCTGTGGTTATTGCATGCCCTGCCCATCGGGGGTCGATATTCCGGGGTGTTTCAATTATTTCAACAACTTTCACATGTATGGCAAGGAGGACAATTACCGTTTTCTAAAGGCCGGGCAGAGGGCATCTGATTGCACGGAATGTGGTAGTTGTGAGGCTCATTGTCCGCAGTCACTGCCAATTCCTGAATTGCTGAAGGATGTGAGGGCAGTATTTGAGCCGGCCTGAAAAATGGATGCAGATTAAAGGGAATAACTTTTATAAACCTCATTTGACCAATATTTTGAAGCATATTCAAGCCAAATTGCGGCAAAGTAATTTGACAAAACATTTGTGAAATAGCGAACAAATGACTAAAATTGCACACCGAAATTCAAATTAGCAATTTCAGGGCCCATAGCTCAGTTGGTTAGAGCATCTGACTCATAATCAGGGGGTCGTAGGATCATGCCCTACTGGGCCCACCCTCAGAAAGCGATGATAATCAGAGGAATACAGAAGGTTAAAACCCGAAGTGTTCCTCTTTTTTTTATGCAATCTTGCTAAATCCTGCTAAAAGTTGACTATCTTTGATTCAGATTCTGTGCAAATTCTGTGCAAAAATTTAATCCCATCTTCATCCAATGGCAAAAGTTAGTCTGGTTATTATTTCCAGTCGTCCAAATCGACATGGCGAATGTGTTGTTATGCTTCAAATTTCTGCACACATGAAAACTATTCGTACCCCAACGGATGTTTCAGTAGCAAAAGAAAATTGGATTAAGACCGGACAAGTGCTCGGAGGCAAGACCGGAGATAAACTTGCCTTATCAAAAAATGTGCGTCTCACCCAAATAAAGAATGGATGCGACATTAAAATCATCAATAACCAGGAGCGGGTGGATAAGATGGATATTGATCAACTTAAAAAATTTCTTCTCTCAGAAAAGGAGGTTGTTGATACCAATTTCTTTTCATACGCGGAGAAGCGAATATTGGAATTGCAATCTCTTAAAAGAACCAAATCGGCCGAGCTGCTTAATTGTGCTGTAGAAAAAGTCCGGGAGTATTGGGCCAATCCTATTCTTGAATTTAATGAGATAAACATCCGGTTTTTGGAGAAATTTGAGTCTTACTGTCTGAAAACGCCCAGGAAATCTCAAAAGAAGCAACCTTCAACCGGTAAAGAGGAGGTACTGAAACCCATGGAGATTAATGGCGTTGCTGTTTATATGAGATATATCCGCAACATTATAAATGGTGCCATAAGTGATAATCTCACCGAGAATTATCCGTTTAAAAAATTCAAAATAAAAACAGAGGTAACCCGCAACCGGAACCTTTCCGTTGTTTCTATGAGGGCCATAAGAGATTACCAAACAGAAATAAAAAGGCAGGTGATCGCGAAGGATATTTTCATGCTTCAGTTTTTCCTACTGGGAATAAATCTGAAAGATCTGTTTTATCTTACTCCGGACGATATAATCGAAGGTAGGCTACAATTTCATCGGGCTAAAACCGGAAGGTTTTACAATATGAAAATTGAACCGGAGGCTCAAAGAATTCTTGATAAGTACAAAGGCATAAGATATTTATTGTGGTTTGCGGATCACTGTGAATCAGAACGGACCGGGCAATCAACGAAACACGCAAGACAAAGTTCCTTTCAATACAAAGATGAGACTGCCTTTACCAAGATGGTCAACAATAACCTTTTTGATATTCAGAAAACGTTAAAAATAAACTCATCTGTAAAGATCACCAGCTACTATTGCCGGCACTCTGTAGCCAGTATCCTAAGAGAGTTAAGTGTTTCAATCGATGATATTTCGCTTTGTCTCGGGCACTCGTCACCCGAAAAGCAAGTCACCAAAATCTATATCAATGAGGACTTTGAGCGAGCAGATAAGGCCAATCGTAAATTGATCGATTACCTGAACAAGGATCAAGGGGTTTCAAAAATAAAGGCGAATTCGACGAAGAAGAAAACGGTTGCACCTGTTCAAATATAATGGATTCCAGTCATCCAAAAAATAATTTTGTGCATCTATTACCGAAAACGGAGCATAGACCAAACCCGATTAAAAGACGCGATAGGAATTTCTTTTAGTAATCAATTTTAGGATTCATCAAGCTGTAAAATAGTAAATGGTTGCATGAAATTGATTTACTGCATTATAGCTGTCATCGCCAGCGGTAGTTATCATTTTTTCATATATTTTACCTGCTCGATCTAGAATCATACTCTCTTTTTCCAAGGCAGTTAAAATGTCATCCGTATGCATTCGTTTGCCATTTAGGATGAAGTGTTTAATAATTTCTTCATTTCGATTCTGATCACTTCTTTTGTATTCAATATATAGTCGAATCCCCTTGTACGAATTTGTTGCCTTACGTAATCTTAACGCCTTTTGGATCGCACTTCTTCTTGAAATATGCCAATAGAAATTATCATACCTATTGATTTCATACTCACCTTTAAAACTCTTATCGGTTTCGACGACATATCGGATAATTTTAATGGAGAAACTATTATAATAGGAGGCCCTCATTAAATCCAAGTATCTTCGGAGGTTAAAAAAAATCTTCATTTTTTCTTTTTTAAAATGACTAAGATCAATAATTGAGGATTCTTTCCCAGCTTCAAAACTACAATTCACTTCCTGAATCCCATTTCCACGATGAATTAATTCCGTGGTGCTGATTTTGGAACATATCCAAGATACTATATCAACCCACTGAACACCAAAAATACTCCCTACCAGATCGTAAGCCAAGTAATCAACTTCAGATAGCTCATCCAGAAAAGAGTAATCGGTATTGAATTTATTTTCAAAAAAATGGATTTGGTTTAAATCATTTCTGCTCGTATCCTTGAGTCGTTCAGGCAATATATTGAAAGTGATTATTTTCTCCATCAATACATAAATTAGACTATCATCTAGCTTCATTTCGCCCCCTTTCCATGAGTATATTTGATTTAAATCCCTTACTAGCAGAGAGGCTATTGATTTCTCATCGGTGTATAGAGGAATTCCCTTACGTGATTTTAAAATACTCTTATCCAAGTCATTAAAAGCATAATGGCCGTCTTTGAATTGAAAGGAAAATCTCTTGGTCATAATAATTGGTAATTTGTGTTATGTTGAATATTTGTAAAAATTTAGACCACAAAACTATTCTGCTTATTCACAATTAATGGAATACTAGTTCAATCCAATAGTGCTTTGATCAAGCAATCTTTTAAGTCAGTATAATATTGAATATTTATCTTGGTAATCATGTCATCCGAAAGCTCGTTTAATTGTCTTCTTGCATTCAAGGGTATTAAAAGAGTTGTTGACCCCTTCTCTACAGCAAGTTCAGCAAGATTAATGGCATTATAAACAAGATCAAGCGAACCTCCTAGGTTTAGTTGACCTACTATAACCAAACCCCCTTTCGTGCTGCGTTCCAGTTGAGCACTACTCATCGCTATTAAAACTGCCATACCCATTCCATTTCCACTTTTCGAGGAATCAAATGCTCTTAATTGAATAGAAAATTCACGTGAGCGAGGATCCCGATCACCAACTAATTCCTTTGCTTTGCTATATAGATTTTGCTCGGCATATCTTACACTTTCCTGAAATTGTGGAGGTACAGGTCTGTTTAAAATTTTAACGCCTGAACCCAGACCTACATTTACTTCAATTCTATATAAGCCAGTAGAGTCATCTTGTCCCCCTGCATTGAGACCCCAAATCTGACCTGGTGGCAAAGGATCATCTCCGATCGTATTTTCGCTATGCATTTCTGGTGTTGTGACAAAAGTTTCAACCCCACTCTCGCCAATCCGGTAGCTAAAATGGGTATTCCGAAATTCTGCCGAACCTATTCTCTTTTGTTGTTCCTTCACTCTTCTTCGGTATTCCAACGAGACTTTTACTGCCCATTCCAATAATTCATCAGAAATCGGAGACTCCGGGTTTGGTTGCATTAATTTTAATAGTCCATTCACGGTCTTATTAACACTACTCATGTCTCGACCGCTCAATGCTCCTCCATAATCAATTCTTTGAGCTACAGAAGTAATCCTATTTATGTCTCTTAGTCTTGTCCAGCAGGCCGATAAATAATCGCTAACTAATCCAAAATGGTTGGTCACGTGAACTTTAGTATCCAGTTTGGGGAAATCCCATCCTGGCACAAATGCGTGGATGCGATCCATAAAAGCTGTATCATTCCTCATTTCTGGAGGCAATGGACCAAATAAATGACCTATCCTTTGTTGGTGTTCCACATCAACTTCAAAGTTACCTACCATGACAATACCTCCATCTGCGCGGATTGGTTCTTTTCCCCGACTGAATTCACCGCTTTCCATATAACCTTTCATGATATTGACACCATCTTTTTGATCAAATGAAACGCCAGAAACCTCATCGAAGCAGACTACATCGTATTTACATACAAGTCCTCTCTCTCCGTTGCCCATATTGACAAACATCTTTGCAATAGTAGCCTTGCCTCCGGAAACCAGATGCGAATAGGGAGATATTTGTTGGAATAGATGAGATTTACCAGTGCCACGTGGACCCAGTTCGATCATATTGTAGTTTCGCTCGACAAAGGGAATCATTCGGACGAATTGAACATTCTTTGCTTTTTCTGATAATGTTTTTGGCTCCAGTCCAATGCTTCGAATCAAAAAATATTTCCATTCCTCCAGCGTAAAAAATTCGCGCCCTTTGTTTAAAATATCTAATACATTTCGGTTTGCCAATTGAATTGGACGAATACTAACAATGCCGAATGGCCGGCCACTATTTTCCTGAGCAATCGCAGCATCATATTCTAATTCAATTTCGGCATAAAATCCTCCTGTCAGCATCCGATCATTGTTCGTTACCAATTCATCAGAAATGCGCACTTTATTAAGCATTAAACTTGGTAGTGTAGCAACATGGCTATCTGTCGCAACGTCAAGTCTTGCAGTAATAATATCTATGAGCTTAATTGAACCTTTTTCTTTGGCTTTTGATTTGAAGTATTCCTCCTCTCCTGTACGAACGGTTCTGTCCTGGAGCTGCCGCTTAACTATCTCCAAACCTTCCTGAATCTCTTCTTCATCAGTCGTAGAGCAGTATCGCCCTAATAGAAATTCAATCACATACGTAGGTACCGAATAGCTTTTTCGGAATGGGTCCAACAAATCTTTCCGAACGATAAAGCCTTCAAATGCTTTGACTGCAATTTTGTCAATTTGATCTAATTCCATAATGAAATATTTAGCCACCAACTGTGGTAAGTTTTTTATCAAGTATTCTTCCTGATTCATCTAATAGCACGATAGTGACAGCATTTGATTCCGCATCTTCACTTACCATTGCCGACCCTCTATTGTCTCTAACAGACATGTTCTTCGACTCAACGATTGATGTCTTTTCATCATTATACTTGGTTCGTATGTCTAAAAAAACACCGTCACTTGAACCCTCTGTGATGATGGCACATTTAAGATTTACCCATTTTATCTCCTTTATGGCGGTTAGTATTTTTGACTTATTGGGATTATCAATAAATAAAATAGGCACCAAACATTCATGCAGTGAAATACCTCCATGGGCATATTCTTCATTTATCCTGAAGAACGAAATCCCCGGAGCATAGGCAATAAATACAGAAGGATTCCAGCGCCAGGGAAGATGCAATAAATCCGTTTGTACCCCCTCTTTGATCAATGCGCAACGCCCCCACCGCGTTTCCGTTAACCCGATATCTAATTGTTTTTTTGGCAGTCCACCTGGTAATAACAACCAGCCATGATCGGTCACAATCTTTATTCTTTTTACCCCTTGATCAAATGCATGGTCAATAACATCCTTAACTTGCTCAAAAAGCTCTTCAATACGTCTGACCATATCTGATTGCTCCTCATGACCTTTCTTGTCAATATCGCCGATCTCTTGCCAATAAAATTCCTCTGGGTTTATACTACATCCTGATGTTATGGATTTGAAATTATTCGCAACCAAGGCTTCTCTGAAAACATTCGTGTGCAAATCTTTACCCGTTTGAAGTTGTGGTCGGAACTCGTTTATATCGCTTAATCCAGATACCGATGTGGCAACAGGCGATACTGCCGGCTTTGCAGTTGGAGTAAGTGTCGGTATCGCCGACCAGCCCGTTTCAAGGATCACATGATATTTGGAATTAAGCAAGCGCATGCAAAATTCTTGTGCCAGTTCAAAACGAAAAGCATCAACAAATAATACAAACAAGTCAGTTTCCAAAACCGCTTTCTGGGTGGTAAACATCGAGCTATCATTTTCTACCAAGTCTTGAAATTTATTGGTAATTAGTTCAATCCAAGGTTGGTAGATGCATTGAATCAAAGACTTGATAATGGATTTGTCATGGTCGGTTTTTACAGCAACCAATGATTTCCGCATAGCCTGATCCGCTTTATAACCAATCGATACATAATAACCTCTTAAATCAGCAATGGACGTGGATGGAAATGGTTCTGTCGATATAGTAGCCATTGACACTAAATACTGAAGGGCATTTGCAAAAGGTGCATAACCCATTTCACTCCATACCCAATTGCGACGAACCTGATGATTTTGTTCCAATATTTTTAGTAACCCGAGTGCCTCCTTCGGAACTAATTTGGAGGCATTTACTAACCCTTTAAGTAATTCCTCCTCTTTTGCTGCATTTAACTGCGGCCAGCTCTCATCTGGTAAAGCATATACACCAATGCCAAGATCATTTGGCTTTGCATTGCGAAGCAGCTCTTCAATTTCAGGATATTTTTTGGGAGCTGTGGCATACATTTGCCAGACATATTTCCAACCAAGGCGTTGCGAACCTAATTTTTCAGCTATTGTTTTAATATTCCGGTAATCAGGCTCAAAATCATAATTTGTTTGGCAAAGATTGGCGAAGGTTTCTCTTATCCCTTGATCCATACCTTGTAAAAATGAATCCCCTTTACACATCCATTTTAAGATGCTTGGTACAATATCGGGAAACAGTTGGTTGTTGAGATAATCTGCATCGATAATTGTTTTGCCATATAATACCTCCCCATCCTGCAGGATTGTTGGTAAGGCCTTCCTTAATGCATCTTTGGTCGCAGTATCTTTCAATATTTTTATACCTAATCCATTGCATGAATTCTCAACAAACGCAAGAATTGACCATTCTTTCCCATTCTCCTGAGTAAACAGGGTACCTGTATACTGATATTCAAGCAGCGGCTGAAATTCAAGACCGGCGTCTTGTACGTTCCTTAAATCATTTTTAGCCACTCCCGGAAGGTAAATAATTGGTGTCGCCTCGTCAGCCCAATTAGCTTCTGGAAGTGCCTTTGTCACCATGCATTTAATCCAGATTGCAGGACCTTGTTTTAAATCAGGATTATAGGATCCAAATACAAGCAATTGTGGGAGCATGGTTTGAAAAGCCGGGATTACCTCCGTCCACTGCCGTTCAGGATCAGGCCAAAGTATCACCTCAGGCTTTACCATGATGCTGCTATTGTGTTGCTCTGCCTGCCCTAAAGCCTGAATAACTTTATCGAATATGCTATTTGCCATGAAAATCTCTTTTACAAAAACCTTTTATTTGTTAATCTATGGTTGTGTCAAATCCTATCATTGTCCTATTCAGATTTCAATAGTTTTTTCCCCTTTGCGGTTAATCTGTATTTTTGCAGCCGACTATTAGGTTTATCCGGTATTCCCATTTCAATAATGCCATGATCAATAAAAGGTTTAATAGGGGGGGGAAAAATTCTTAGTTTGATTGTCTAATCCCAGAAAACTCAATATTTCATGTCTAAACTTTTCATCTTTCAGAAAGTCAACCAGCTCAATTAACTTTGTTAGTGACTTGGTTACTTTTTTTGCTGACTTAGTTACTTTTTCAGTTGACTTAGTTACTGACTTAGTTACCAACCAATCTTTATGAGATAGCAAAGTAACCAAGAAAAGTATATTTTCTTCGTCGGTATAAAACACCGATTCCAGATTCCCATTTATTGCCATTTCGTCACGAATTACAGGAATTCCGGTGGCTTTGCTAATCTCCACCCCAATTATTAATATCGTTGGCAAAGGCACATACCGAATGCAAAACGTCTTCAGGATTCCAGCCCTCTTTAAATTCGAGCCGTTCCCACTCAACTACTTTTCCATGCAGTAATTCAGTTATGTTTACTGGTAGTGCCATCTATTTATCGTTTAACTTTTTGATCTCCTTATCTAAATCGGAAAGGTAAGTTTTATCTTGCTGAATTCTAAAATGTTCAAACTCTTCTGCGGCTTTTTCTATTGCTTCTTCGTGTGATATTTTCCCTGCATTTGGAAGTAGCTCCAAACTATTGCTTTCCAGGAATTTATTCGTCCTTTCGAGCCAATCTTTCATGGTCATCACTTGATTTCTCCGTGCCTGAAACTCGGCTAAATCGAGATAGGCACTCACCAGAAGATTCAAATCCCCGATTTCCTGTTCAGAAAGGTAATTTTTGGCAATTTTTGTGTCGCTTTTCAGAATCTTTCCTGAAGGTGAGTTTTTCCATGAAGTAAGACCCATATATTCTTTATTCCGATCGGCCCTGGTTGCGATTATCTCGGCTGCAGTCTGCCCTGTTACTGCAAAATGCAATTTGTTTTGAACCATTTTGTAAAACAATTGGCATTCTTCGGCTTTGGCATTGTAATCGGCACTGCACTGCTCAAAAATATCTCCCAACTTTTGGTACAAACGACGCTCACTGGCACGAATCTCGCGAATCCGTTCCAATAATTCATCGAAGTAATCTTTGCCAAAAGGCTTGCCATTTTTCAACAGGTCGTCATTCAAAACAAAGCCTTTGATGATGTACTCCTTTAAGGTTTGGGTAGCCCAAATCCGGAATTGAGTGGCTTGCTTAGAGTTAATCCTGTAGCCAACGGCAATAATTGCATCGAGATTGTAAAATTCCACACTCCGTTTTACTTCTCTGTTACCTTCAATTTGAACTGTTTCCAAAATGGAAATAGTTGCTTCTTTAATAAGTTCGCCTGATTCGTAAATATTTGCCAAATGCTTGCTAATAGCTGGTATTTCAACTCCAAAAAGTTGCGCAATTGCTTTTTGAGGCAACCAAAAGGTATCATTCAAATAAGTAACCTTAATCGTTACTTTTCCCTCGCTGTTGTTGTAGAGTATGATTTGATTTTCCATATCTTCATTGCTTTTCTCGTGCCGCACGTTTTTCTTCCAAACTCAAATGTTTGTCATTATCTCGCACTTCACCCCAGGGAGAGCCCGGAGGATTTTTGCCACGATCGATGCCCCATTTGATGTTGAATTTGGAGCGCAGGATACCTGCTTCGACAAACGGACGGATATTGAGGCGGACGCCATCGTTTAGATCCGGATCCCAGCCGATGGGCTGTTGCTCGAATGGTTTCCAGCGGACAAAAATGTCGTAAGGCGCTTCGCCTTCGAGGATGACTTCCAGTTTTTCTTTGAGTTTGATGGCGGCACTGTACAAGCCATCTGCGCCGCTTTCGCCGGATTTTCTTTTGGCCTCGCACATGCGAATCCAATCACCCAGGTAGGTATAGATCAGTTTGGAGAGATTCTCTTTGGTAAGCATGTGGTAATTGACCAAGGCCGAAAACCCATCGGGGCGACCATCCCAAATATTCCAGATAAAAGGACGATTTTGAAATACCTTGCAATGTTGTACAAAGAACTCTTTGCGGAGCCAATCTTCCAAATTTGCCGAAGATGCACCCTCCTTGGTTAGCAGTTGGTTAATGGTTTGATTGTTCCATTCGCCAACAAATACTTCTTGCAGGTAGGAACGCAGCCTATCTGCACCGGCACCTTCGGAGTTGACCGATGGAATGCAAAATATACCATCTTCATCGGTTAAATGATCAAATGCTTTTATGGCTTTAATTAATTCCCTTGCTTCGTCGGCCAATTCCATTTCTTTGTCGGATTCGGCAGGCCAACGGTAACCCAATAGATGTGCAACTGCAACTTGCAAGGAGTTTTCTGCTTTTATCGGGTGCCCATGAAACAACCATTGAGTTGCATCCTCGCTGTATGGTTTGGGTAGGCCGTTTGGGTATTTTTCGGAAGCAACTTTTTGCCAATATTCAAGATCAAAAGGGACTTTTGCAAAAGTTGCGTTGGTTACATTGAGCTTCTGGTCAATCTTTCTAACTTTTTCATTGAATTTAGGTGATGAGCAAAAGCACCAAATAGCTGGAAGGTTAATTGGATCGTTAGCTGTAATTACGGCGGTATTATTATCAAAGGCCATGCCTGTATATAACGTAACAGGAAGAGTACCCATTGCACTAATTACAACTCCTCTTTTATCCCAAGCATGGGTTTCTAGATTGGTAGCTCCTTTGAGTTCTCGAATCGCTCCTTTACCATTGAACCATCTCAAATAATTATCTTTTCCTCCAAAATGGATGGACTTTCTAACTGTGCCGCAATAGTGAATCCAGATGTTTTCTTTAGATAAAATTTCCCAAAAGTTAACACACATTCTCGGTCTATCACCGCAAACCAAGCCATGATGACTAAATGCAATTTGATTTAGAAGTTCATGGTTTGTATGACTTTCCATCACCACTCTTGCATCTGGATTTTTTAGTTGTTCTAATTGGTTCCCAATTACAGGTACTGAGGTTTTTAGTGCATCATCTTTTGCTGAGGCATTTGGTGCTGTTGATACATCAAAGCCCGAGAGGAATTGAGTTGTGACAGGTTTATGATGTTGGATGCTTATTAACATTACATTAAAATCCCACATAGGTGTTTGGAAACTCTTTGCTCCCAGACGAGCAACAAAACTCCAACTTTCATTCTTTAATAATTTCTCACGATATTTTTTGGAAGATGATAAGAATAGCCAATTTTGCAGAATTACGCTGCACGAAATCCCGCCTGGCGTATTCGATTTAAGCATTTTTTCTAAAAAAACTGTAGCTAAATCACCTTTTGCTTCAGAGTAATGTTTATTGCAATAATCAGATAAAACTTCATCTTGCTTTCCACTTGATAAATAAGGCACATTCGTAATCTGTAAAGTATATTTCTGTGCCAATATTTCTCCTGCTTTTGCAATCCCAGCCGCCATTACCCCACGTTCTACCAGGTCTTTATCGGCTTCGCCTTCCAATGCTTTTGCCAATACAGGTTGCAGTTGTTCAAAACTAGCGGTAAAAGCATCAGCTTTAATTGTGGTAGGGTCTAATAAACTTCCAAGTTCAGGTGCCAATTGGAAATGATCGAAAAGCATGCGCATTCCATTTTCCATGCGGGATTTATCGACCGGATCGACAATCCTATCCACCAATTTTACCCAATCTTCAACCTTTCCTTTTGGAGCAATTCCGCTGCAAGCCAGATTCATTTCGGGTAACTGTTTGTAATGGCCGCAAAACTTCCATGCAGTCAGAGCTAAGTTAAAAGCGGCAATTTGGGTGCATCGGGCATCTAATTCTAGACCGTGCAGGTTTTCTATAATTACTTTGTCGGTGGCATCTTCTTTGGTTAATCCTTCTTCGTACACCCTCAAGTTGGCAAATACCGGAAATAATGAAGCCACAAAATGGCCGGAACCCATGCAGGGGTCGAGTGAGGTTACTTCTGCAGTTTTGTTAGGCCATCCTTCAAATTTGCCGGCTGCCGGCGTTCCATCGTCAAATAACCGCAGATACTCAAATTTCACAGGCGGTGTAACCCCAGGATTGCGACTTACCCACCAGGCACCAAGGGAATTGTCGATCAGAAAATGAACCATGTAGGGTTCGGTAAAAAGTTGGGTTACTGCAGGTAGTTTGGCGCCGTCTATCTTATCCCCACTGGCATTGATGGCAGCCTTGGCATCACTTTGCCAGAACTGGTAGACCCAACCAAGGGAATCATCGGCAGTAAAAACCGATTGCTCTAATGCATCAATAATTTCTTCGAGTCTAATCCGGTCGTTACTTGCAAAACTCACTTGCATCAAGGGATCATCAGTCCTGAAAATGGCAGGAAGCATTTTCGAAGCATAGTTGGCGGCAGCATCCCATTTGTCGATGAAACCCTCTTCTTTGGCCAGTTGCTCACAATCATCCATCGTTACTGCCACACCATCAGGGTGAATTAGCAAATCGTTTGCTTCCAGAAATTTGGCAAACAACATCTTGTGCCACACTTCGTATGCCAACTCATAGGTCAATTTTTCGATCTGTTGTTTACCTGATGCAGGCAACTCATCTCCCAACAATCTCGCCTTGCTGCGCAGTCTGTTTCGAAGCAATCTCTGGTCCGGAGTCATGTGATCAAATGGCTCGGGATGATCAATTGCTAAACTGTGCAATCCGTTGAAAGCACCATCCTCAGATGTTTGTCTTGCTTTTTTTACAGCATTTTCTAAAGTACTTCGTTGCTGGGTGGTTAGTACGGCCATTATTTTAGGATAATTGAGCTTGAATTTCTAAGAAGTTCCTCCAGTTCGGTTTTTAATTCAGCCAGGTATGTGTCGATGTCCACCTGATTTGTAATGGTTTTACGGGGCAAACTAAAGGTGCTGGCCTGTGGTGCCGATAATTGAATGGCATCTTCTAAAGCCGATTGGAATTGACCGGCGAGCGCAGCAATTTTGGTGTCCCAGTTATAAAGCGATGCCTTTTGTAATTGGATGAGCAAAGCGCGGGCATCAGCTGGTTTTATTTCAGGTTTACCCAACAATTGATGTTTGGCCAACGTCAGGTGTTTTTGCTCAGGGGTGAGCTTGGTGAAATATTGATCTGACTGCAATTCGGCCATTTTGAAATCATAATTCACAATGAACCGCTCCTTTTGTTGGTTAAGTAGCGTCATCAACTTATCAGTCAACTCATTCAATTTGGGTTGAATTGGGTCAGGTTCCTGCAGCAGCAAACGATTCTCTCGAATGGCGGAAATCTCTGCTTTCAATGGTTCCATCTCTTCACTGTCGGGTGCAAATTGGGTAAGTTCCTTTAATAAATTCCATTGAGGCTCCCTGGAACTTGCTATTTTTGCTTTGGCATTCCAATCCAGAAATCTATCACGAAGCAGGGTTTGCTGTTCCAGAATTTCCAGGAGTCGCTCGTTACCCTCTTTGTTCTCTATCTCTTTTAAAAAACTTAGGTTGATAGGTTCCGGACGAGGGGCATCACCACTAACCTGATTGGCTAACATTTTCAGCTTTTCTAAAAACGTGTTTGACAATGGGAAAATTTCCTGATTGGGTGGACATGAAATACCAACATCCTGTAATAATTTCTTTATTGAAATTTTGTCTTTAACTGATAAAATATGGACTTCCTTCTTAAAGGAGGCTCCGTTTATTTTACCTTGTTTCAAATCCATCTCTGATGATGAAATCCAATTCACATTTTTAAGCATCATCAGAATGGTATCTACCGCATCCTGACTCCAGCCATAAGGGGCTTTCATAAAATAATTACGGATGTCTTTCCCTGTTTTGGAAGCATTGCCTAAAAACCTTAGAATTTCTGCTGCCACGGGATGTTTATCTACATCGTCCTTAAAATTGATGGCATTTAAAGCATCCGGCAAACCCATTTCAGCCTTTTTTAAAGCCTGGCCCCAGTTCAAGAAATCTGCTTTGCCTTTAAACTCGGGGAATTGTCGGTCGGCAATACCGTTCAGTGCTTCTTGAATATTGTCTTTCAATGCGCCGGCTTGTACAACGTTTCCCCCGGCAAAATAGATTTTGGTTTCATCACAGATCTTTTCAATCAATTCCTGAATGGCTGTTTTGGCCTGTATTTGCCGCGTTTCCATGCTCTTTTTGGCTTGTTCTCCTTCAGGGGTTGATTGTAATCCTTTTTCATTAATGGCTAATCCGGCAGCGAGAAACTTAACGATTTCCGTTTTCAATTCCGTATCCCTGAATTTCTTAACGAAAGCATAGGAGAGAGGTGCGTTATTTCCTGCTGCCCTGATTTCGTTTAGCACGGTAGATTCATTTTCATACCAACCATCACGAATCCACAAATTAAGTTTATGTTCGGTATTTGGCATCGAATTCTCGTCCCAAAGTCCGAAATCACGGTCCATTTTCGAATATCCATGGGTTACCCTAACCGCTTTGGTTTTATCCTTGAAAAGAGCCACAATTTTTTCTTTTCTATGACTTTGAATCAGATCATCGCCAGAGTTGTTGAGTTTGATATATTGTTTGCTGAACTCTTGCTCCCATTCCTGCCCAATCTTTGTTTGAAGTTTATATTCTTCTCCAATGGGCATGAGGTCATTCCCCTCTACCAATTTTTTTATTAGTTCCTTGACCTTAGTTCGGAAAGAGTCCGTATTATTATTCAGGTTATCAATCAGTAGATCAGCAATCACTTTTTCATTTGATTTTAACCCTGTATCATGAATCTCAGCAGTTATTTTCTCGATCAGGAAAACGGCACTTAAAATTCGGCCTTCAAGTTCCGAATCCCCTCCTTTTGCTTTTTTTTCCTGAATCAAATTGCTGGTATCATTGAGCAAAAGCCCGGCTTGTATAAGGTCTGACCGGTTTTGGGTAAAAATGAAATCAGCGGGGATTATATTTCCCACTTCCATGTCGGCCAATGATTTTAAACCATCATCCATCAAGCGCAATTGATTTCGCAGTTGTCCGGATGTCCCAGCCACATCGGTCACCTGCAATACTTTGTACCAGAATTTTCGGGTAGATGGGAGCAAGGGATAATCGGCAACCAGAGTATTTTTATCTTCGGTACGATATCCATAAACTGTACCTTCCATATTGCGTGATATTTCACCCAGCGAATTATCAAGCTGGGAATTCAGCGCCGTGACGCTAGATGGTTTTTTAGCTAAAATTGTTTTACGGATTACTGTTTGGATATCAGTATTTGATAATTGAATGGGCACCCTAAAACGAGCCATTAATTTTTGTAGGATTGGAGTATCTGTTAACGCATTTTGACCAGTTCCCGCCAACAGGAATTTGCCATCAAATCTTGAACACAAATCTTCTGCCAGAAATTGGACATTATCAGCAAGATCTGGATCCTGTCCAATGAACTGTTGCACCTCATCTAAGATGATAATTGTACATGGGATTTTATCACCAAAATAAAGCGGTAAAATTTCCTCTTTGATTGTTTTTACAAAATCTTCCCTACCAATTGTTTCAACTCGTGGAAACTGGGCTGAAATATAATCAAGCAGTCGGCCTGTGTTTTCAGCTAAATCAGGTTTTAATTGGAGAATTGACTTCGCCAGCAAATCGGACAAGAAAAGGTTTCCGATTTCTTTGTCCAGTTTCTTCCCCGCTGACTCTACCAAGGCTTTAAGCCCATCATATATCCCCTCTTCTTTTGCCCAATAAACAAATTTAAAATGATGGTATTGCGAAGGCAAACCAAGTGTATTTAAAAGTAATTGTATAAAGGAATAGCGAATATCTTTTGAGGGAAAGTCGCGTAAAGTTCCAGCAATAGCTAATTTACCCTGAATATTTTGTTTTCTGTCAATTTCGACAAATAGATCTTGAATATCCTGAGGCAAAGGTTTAATTGTTCTTGCCGTTTTACCACTAGGAAACTTAAAATCTTCCCATAGGTAACCGGCCATTTTTACCAGATGAGATTTGCCACTTCCATAAAAACCACTCACCCAGAAAGCGGGCTGCGCTGAACTATCTTTATTATAATTGTTTAAATAGTATTCGAGCATTTTTTTTAACCCATCATGATATTCACCTTCGCATACAAAAGTTGTCAATTCATACTCAGCTATCGATAAATCATCTTTTTCATTGATATTCCTTATTTTAGCAACCCCTTCATTTTTAAGATTTACCTGATCCGGGTTTTGTGTAAAAAGCTCTTTGTTCTTCATTTTGGTTTTTATAAAGTTATAGGTCTGGCAAGATAATCCCATCCATCTCTGGCATCCAACAAGCGGTATTGGTTGTGTTCAAATTCTCCAGGAAAGAAAATCAACAAACGTCCTTTAAAATCTTTGTCGCAACTTTTTATTATTTCAGACAAACGTGCATAACCAAACAAGGCAGATACATCTTGTAGGGCTATCAATGTGTCCTGATCATGTTCGATTTTCATTATTTCATCTTTAAAAAATTGAATGGCATAAGGTATGAACTCAGCCTCCAATTGATCTACGATATGCTGTGGTTTCTGAAAATAACCTTCTCTATACTCATGATTAACCATCCAGGTAGGGAAGCATTGTTTTAGTGAGATACTTTTCCATTTTTTCCCTGCATTGATGGTGGCTGTTTCAAAATCACCCAAACGAAAATCGACCTTACGTTGCTCTGCAGGATCGTAAACCAAAAACCAAATGCGCTCTTGACCAGACAATGCTGAAGCCCACGGTTCATTGACAACCTTCTCGAAAGTGGTTAATAATTGGTCTATTTTAGATTGCATTGATTCCGATTTTATTCAATAAATCATTAAAAGTAATAGCTGTCACACTACCGGCATACTGGTATTGCATCAAATCTCTCTTAGCACATTCAATAGCTAATTCTCTTAACCGGATTTCATTCAAACATAGTGACTTTACCCCACTATTATTCCATACAAATTCCCCCCTGGCACCTTTGAGATAAGCCAATAAATAAGCAAAACAGGCGACCCGATAATTGATTCCCGGTTGTGTTCGGATGTTCTTGACCTTACCAACAATAAAACCTGCCTGCTTCCATGAGCTGCCAATATTTTGTGCCATAGATCTTCTTGTGGCCTTTGAATATCTACATGGATGGTACTTTTCAATATTTTCTTCAAGGTGGTCAACCGTAACTTTTTCTCCAACAGGAGTTTCATGAACAATACTGATACTCTCTTCGAGGATGGTGTCGTGATTGATCGCGTAAATAAATGAAAGCAAGGGTTTTTCGTTCACATCGGAGATTGTCCAAAAATAGCGGAATGCCTGAAAAGAAGGTTCATTAAGATCAAAACCATACAAACATTTTAGGTATCCGGTCGTTTTTTCTTGCCCTGACTGTGTTTTCTTTCGAGTTACATTTTGATTTAAGGTATCGGCAAAGTTGTTGTTTTCGATAGCATAATCCATCACTTTTTGCAACTCTACAAACACGATGGTACGGCTTGTATGTATGGTTTTGAATGGTTTCATTGTTGTTTTCAAGTTTGGCTTAAATATTAACAAGCTTATTGAATTTATTCAGTACAGCTGCATCACTACTGATTCTTTCGATTACCCAATCTAATTCCTCACTGGTAGCATCGCTAAATACTCCGGGAATAATAGCATTCGCTGCAGCAATTGCCATTGCATATTGCTTTTCTGTACATTCCCCCATGGCCAAAATTATTCCATAGAGCATCGACTCATGAACCTGAGATGAATTCACAGCGCAAGCTCTTTGAACCGGAGTAAGTTGAATATAGCAATCGTAAAAATGGTCAACGATTTTATCAAAATTATTTGACCATCCAAATATAGTATGTAAGATATTTTTCTTTTCCAACATTTCCGTAAGCGATGAAAACTGTGCTACCTGATCCATGCATTCCGGACCAGCTACTGTATTCAGTGAAATATCGGATTCAATAATTTTCTTGAATTCATCCTTTGAAAATATGGTACTAGTATCACAAAAAAAGTCTCTGTAAGTGCAATACACACTATAAAATCCAAAAAATGAAGGATCAGCCTTCTTATTAATCTTTAGTTCCCCAATTATCAGGTTTAGAAGTTCTACATCTGCATTCTTGATAGCGGATCCATTAGGTGTGGTAAATTCTTTGCCGCCATATGTTATCACGAAATAGCCATCATTTTTTTGAATCAAATAATCTGAAATTGTATTGTCCATAATTACTGTTTTTGAGCGATTTATTTATGTTTAAATTTATTGAATAATAATCAATTAAAAAGTCATTTGGAATCTATATTACTTCTCTTTATCCATTCCTCCGAACATTGCATTAATTTGACTGCTTAGCACCTTATCTGTCAATTCTTCCTCCGTCATATTATTCAATTCTTGTTCAGCCTCCTCTGCATTATAATCTGGATCTTCTTCAATAATGGTATCGGCCTTGACAACAAAAACTAATGTGGTGGTGGTGGGGCCACATGCCATACCATAAAAATCACATTCATACACCATCCATTCAGGATTGTCGTAATTCCTGAGAAAATCTCTAAAGTCATCCCATATATAATCATGGGCTTGACGTTTTTCATTTAAATCTTCATTGTAGAATTTTTTCCAGGCGGTTTCTAATGATTCATTATTTATGGTAGGTTCTCCCATCAAATCAGCGTCCCACATGGCAATATAAGCTTCCGCATTGTCAAATATTTCATCATAACCCGGAGCGAAAATGATTTCGTCTGTTGATGGACAGTACATTCTGTCAGTGGACATTCTAGGGGCGCGTTCAATTAATTCCATTTTGTATTGTTTTTTAAAATTGTTATGTACTCGAACCTAGGAAAAGAGCTTCCATACATTTGATTTATAAGCCTGTTTTACTATCAACCAGAATCAAAACATAAACTTAATTCAAATTCATTTAAATTCATTAGCTATCAATACATTAATTGGTGATATTATTGAATTAAATCCTTCCAGTATTCATAGATCATCACCATGGCCAGTGTATCGAGCTCGCAATAACGAAGCAGTGCTTTTCTGGCATGCTCCCGTTCTGCATCGGTCATCTGCGTAAACTGCATCCTTGCATAGGCAGTCATGGCGGCACCACCACTGGCAATCGTGTCATCCACACTAAATTCTTCGGTTTCTTCGTCTGACATATCACCAAAGACCGGCTCAAGCAGCTTATAAGGATTGATAACTTTGCCCTGATCATCCGTCTTGTACCATA
>JBAXED010000055.1:0-23006 GCA_037140615.1 Prolixibacteraceae bacterium | reverse complement strand
TCTTATGTCTTATATCTCATCTCTTATGTCTCTTTTATCACTCTTTGCGTTGCGATTTTTCCTTAGATTTTGTACTTTTGTACCCTTAATCATAAAGTCTACCCAATGCAAAAAGATACTGCCATTTTTGACATCATCGCCAAAGAACATGCCCGTCAGCTTCACGGAATTGAGCTAATTGCTTCGGAGAATTTTGTTTCTCAACAGGTTATGGATGCGATGGGCTCCTGCCTTACCAATAAATATGCCGAAGGATATCCGGGTCACCGTTATTATGGCGGATGCCAGTTCGTTGATGAATCCGAGCAATTGGCCATCGACCGTCTCAAAGAGCTTTTTCAGGCAGAATATGCCAATGTGCAGCCACACTCCGGCGCACAGGCAAACATGGCCGTTTTGATGACAGTTCTTCAACCGGGAGATACTTTCATGGGATTGGATCTTTCACATGGTGGTCACCTTTCTCACGGATCTCCGGTAAATTCATCCGGTCTGCTGTATCATCCTGTTGCTTATGGGGTCAAGGAAGATAGTGGTCTGGTGGATTATGATCAAATGGAGCAGGTAGCATTGAAGGAAAAACCTAAACTGATTATTGCAGGAGCTTCGGCCTATTCCCGAGAGTGGGATTACGCACGGATGCGGATACTGGCCGACAAGATCGGTGCCATTTTCATGGTAGACATGGCCCATCCTGCCGGACTGATTGCCGCAGGATTGCTTGAAAATCCGCTGAAACATGCCCACATTGTTACTTCTACAACCCATAAAACATTACGCGGCCCTCGTGGCGGCATCATTTTGTTAGGCAAAGACTTTGAAAATCCATGGGGACTTGCCACTAAAAAAGGAGAGATTAAAATGATGAGCAGCCTGCTCGACTCAGCCATCTTCCCGGGCATTCAGGGCGGTCCGCTGGAGCATGTGATTGCTGCCAAAGCAGTCTCTTTTGGCGAGGCTTTGCTTCCTGAGTACAAAACGTATCAGCAGCAGGTTCAGAGAAATGCCAGGGTAATGGCACAGGTTTTTATGGACAAAGGATACAAAGTGATCTCCGGTGGAACTGACAACCACTCTATGCTGATTGACCTTCGCACCAAATTCCCAGAACTGACCGGCAAAAAAGCTGAAAATGTTTTGGTCCAAGCCGATATTACTATCAACAAAAACATGGTTCCATTCGATAGCCGCTCACCATTCCTTACTTCAGGATTACGGGTCGGAACTCCGGCAATATCTACCAGAGGTTTAAAAGAAGCGCAAATGGGATTGATTGTTGAAATGATCGACAGGGTTCTGCTCGATGCTGACAACGAACAAAACATTCTTGCAGTTCGCGCTGAAGTCAACAAAATGATGGAAAACTATCCGATTTTTGCCTGGTAGGGAATCAATGCTTTAACAATTAGCTTATCAGCTAATTGTTAAAGCAATTTAATGTATCCAATAACTTTGGGGAGTAAAACGACACACCCTATTACCACTGAAGTCAAAGCGCAAACTAAAACCGCAGCGGCAGACAGATCTTTCACCTTCTTGATCCTATCATTTTTCTCCGGTGAAATATGATCCGCGATATTCTCTATCGCGGAATTGAAAAGTTCTGCAGCAAAAACCATTCCGATAGCGATCGCCAGCAAACCGTATTCAGTCAGTGTAAACCTGAAAAGGAGTATAAAAATCACCACAACACCCGTAATTACAAGATGAATCCTGGAGTTGTGCTCCTCCATAAACATCACCTTCAATCCGTTAAAGGCATAACCAAAACTTTTCAATCTTTTCCCGAAAGAGAATTTTTCCTTGTTTGTCATAATCTCACCCAATAATTACTCTTGAGAATGGAACCGCATCCAGCGAAGCGAAATCACCCTTCAAATATTTATAGTAGCCTGTAATGGCAATCATGGCCGCATTATCTGTCGTAAATTTAAATGGCGGAATGAACATCTTCCATCCATGCTTTGTCGCTTCATCCAGCAATGCAGATCGCAATCCTGAATTGGCCGATACACCCCCGGCAACAGCAATTTCTTTTATCCCGGTCTGTTCCGATGCCAGCCTAAGTTTGGCCAACAGAATCTCGATGATAGTATATTGCAGTGATGCGCAAAGGTCTGCTTTGTTCTGATCAATGAAATCCGGATTTTTTGCGATTTCATCCCGCAATAGATAGAGGAAGGAGGTTTTAAGTCCGCTGAAACTGTAATCAAGCCCCTGAATCCTTGGTTTGGAAAAAGTGAAAGCCTGTGGATTGCCTTCTTTGGCAAGTTTATCAATAAGCGGTCCGCCGGGATAAGGCAGTCCCATTACTTTTGCACATTTGTCAAAAGCTTCACCTGCTGCATCATCAATGGTTTGACCAATAACCTCCATATCCAGATAATCCCTGACAAGGATGATTTGAGAGTTTCCGCCCGAAACCAGAAGGCATAAAAATGGAAATGAAGGCTCCTTGTGAGCAATAATATTCTCGCGGATGAAATGAGCCAGCACATGGCCTTGCAGGTGATTGACCTCAATGAGCGGAATATTTCTGGCAAGGGCAAAGGCCTTGGCAAAGGAGGTGCCAACCAGAAGTGATCCCAATAGTCCGGGACCACGCGTAAAGGCAACTGCATCAATGTCTTCCAATGAAATTCCAGCCATTTTTATAGCCTGATCGACCACCGGAATAATGTTTTGCTGGTGTGCACGTGACGCAAGCTCAGGTACTACCCCACCATATGCACGGTGAACCGATTGTCCGGCAACCTCATTGCTCAGCATCAACTGGTTTCTGATCACCGCTGCGGAAGTGTCATCACAGGAGGATTCTATGCCCAAAATTACAATCTCTTTATTATGACTCATTTTCCAAAATTCCGTTCAACTCAGTAAAAAGTATTAATTTTAGCATCGTACAACCGGGATCTGATCTACACTCCATCATGGTAATAAGATGGTTGAAATAGCTATCTCACCGGGACTAAAAACTTTAATCAATATCGTGTGACAGAAGAGCAAACACCTACTCCATCCGTGTTCAAAGGTATCAAAAAAAAGGTTAGGACATTTGTTGTCGTAGCCATTTTGCTGATCGTTTTGCCGGAACTGTTGTATGTCGCTTTTCGCAGCAAGACCGTTCAGACCGTCGCCATCAGGTGGCTGATGGAACAAGTTGGACAAACTTTCAACACGAAAATCAAAGTAGGCGCCATAGACATCTCCTTCTTCGATCAGGTAACCCTTGAGAAGATATTGGTTGAGGATCAATCCAGGGATACCCTGATATTTATCGATCAAATAAAATTCCAGATAGACAGCATCAAGCTTGGGAGCCGGCATGTGCACCTGAACAACATTATCGTTCAGCAACCCAAAATCCATCTTTTTCAGGATACTACCGGAACCAACTTCCAGTTTGTACTCGATTCACTCAAAGCCGCCCCACCTTCTTCCCCCGGCGAAGCTACATGGGACGTGACATTTAACAATCTATTTGTGCGTGATGGAGAAGTGCGATTCAAAAAGCCATTTGCTGATACAATTTACCATGAAGGCATAAACCTGAACGATTTAGCGATAAGAAAACTAAACTTCTCTCTGGTGCATGTGAAAAGGGAGGGATTAGCAGTTGACATGCTATTGGACAATGCCTCTTTTGTTGAGAAATCGGGGTTTGCCATCAACAACATTACCTTCAAAGCACAATCAGATTCATCCGGTTTGCACCTAAGCAAATTCGCCATGATCACTGCCCATTCAAGTATTTTCTCAGATTCGATGAAGGTAAGTCCACGCAAAGGAGTGCCGATCGATAATAGGACCTCAGTCAAAAAAATTGAAGATCTGCCTCTCGGATTTCAATACGACTACCTTGGCAATTTGGCTCCATCCATCATTTCAATCGCCGATCTTGCCTATTTTATGCCTGATATTTGGGGGATGAATGAGTCCATCATGTTCTCCGGAGGTGTTCAGGGAAGTATCGACAACCTAAAATTTAAAAAATTAAACTTCAGGTTGGGTCAGAAAACCTCCTTTAATGCAGACCTGGAACTAAAGGGATTACCCGACTGGCAAAACACTTACATTTTCTTAAAATTCTATAACAACACATTTAATTTCAACGACTTTGCTTTAATCAGGCTACCGGATGCCTACCCGACACAGTATCCAAATATTCCAACATCGATGCTCGATGATGTGAACCTTACTTATCAAGGCACTTTTAGCGGTTTTCCATACGATTTTGTTGCCTATGGAAATTTGAACGGTGACCTGGGATCCTTGTCAACCGATATTGCCATTGCTCCCAGTATGTCTGGTTCCCTGTCATTTAAAGGAAAGCTTGATACCAAATCTTTTAAACTGGGCAAATTATTAGGCGTGGATCCAATCGGTGAAATCTCCTTGCATACCGAAGTGGGTGTCATCAAAAAAGGCCCCCATTTCGATGCAACCATTAAAGGAAACATCGATAGTCTATATTACAACAACAATCGTATCGATTCGATCTACCTCAATGGAACAGCCAGCAACAAGAGCTATGATGGTCAGCTCACCATCAATGACAAAAATATACGTCTGAAATTTTCAGGGAAGGCGGACCTTGGCAGTAAAACGCCGGTTTTCAATTTTTCCTCTACTATTAATGCAGCCAATTTATATGCCCTTGGTATTGACAAACTGCATAAGGATGCAAATTGCTCTTTCAACATGGAAGCAAACTTCACCGGAAGAAACATTGACGAGTTAAACGGTTCCATCGATCTGCACAAAATGAAATTATCCAGAGAGGGAAAAATATTTGATGTCAAGGCTCTAAATCTAAGTACAACCAACTCATTGGACAAGAACACCATTACCATGAGATCGGATATCGCAGATGTTGATATTGCCGGTAAATACCGCCTTTTGGAAATGGGGCTGACAATTAGGGACTACCTTCTTCATTACCTGCCTTCTGCCGACCTTCCCTTCAACAATGATGGTGTATCCGGAAATAATATATTCAGCTTTAATGCCAACATCAAGAAACCCGAACTGATAACCTTCTTTTTCCTGCCGGAGATGGTACCCAATTCACCAATTACGATGAAAGGGGAGATCAACTCTTTGAAAAAAAGCCTGAATTTCGATTGCAATGCTGAGAATCTATCCTATCAATCATACCATACCAAAGGACTCTCCTTTTCTTCTCGCAATGAAGGCGAACGCTGGATACTAAGATTGGGCATGAAAGAGGCATCGCTTGGGGAGAACTACCGGCTTGAAAATGTCTCACTGGACAATACCCTTTTCAACGATACGCTGCTAACCACATTCGGTTGGGGGACTAAAGCTGATTATAACTACAGCGGTAAAATTAATATGGAAGGACTTTTCTCCAAGAACAATGAGGGACTAAGAATGGCAGACTTTGATATCAAACCGTCCAATTTTCTTGTAGCTGATACTTTATGGCAATTTGAAAACAGCCAGATACATATTGATTCGACGAGAATACATGTCAAGAATTTCAACTTGCATCATGCAGAAGAATTTTTTAGGATTAACGGCAAACTTTCTGACAACCAGGAGGATAAACTAACTATTGAAGCGAGTAAAATTAATCTTGGTTTTTTTGATTTGATCTCAAAACAGAAAATCGGAATAGAAGGTGTACTTAGTGGCAAAACAGAAATTTCTTCAATCAGTAATTCCTTTTTTCTAAACAGCAACCTCTCCATTAAAGAATTTCATTACGATAAAAACCATTTTGGCGATGTCATTTTCGACAATATCTGGAACAATGAGGAGAAACGTCTCTATTCCTCCATTCGTTTAAATAAATTGGATACAACGTCATTGTTGATCAGCGGATACTATTCGCCCAAAACAGACTCACTCAATTACAAGGGTAAACTGACGAATTTTTCGGTCGAAACGATTTACCCCTTTCTTCAAAGTTTTTCAAATGGAGTAGCTGGAAAAGCAAATGGAACAGTTGCTATTACCGGAACTTTTGAAGACCCCTGTTTCATTGGAAAAGTTAACGTTACAAATGCTAAAATCGGTATTGATTACACCAAAGTAGGATACACCTTTAACGATGTGGTGGAATTCGCCAGGGATTCAATTCTATTTAAAAAGATCACCTTGAAAGACAGCAAGAACAATACTGCTTTGTTCAATGGTTATCTTACCCATAAAATGTTCGGGAACATGAAATATCATCTTGGTGTAAAAACCAAAAAGATTGAGGCCATGAAAACTACGCTGGCCGACAATTCCTTGTTTTATGGTGATGCATACTGCAGCGGAGATATCCTTATTACAGGCGCCGGAGAGCAAATAAGAATGGATATGAATGTCCAAAGTGAAGAGGGCACCCAGCTAGTTTTACCAATGGAAACACCCGTTACTGCCTCAGAAAACAGCTTCATTCGGTTTGTTGGGGGCGACGCATTGGTAAACAAAAAAATAGCTCCTGTCTTACCACCCGATAATAGTTCCTTTGAGATGAATCTCAATATTACTGCCACTCCGGCTGCAAAGATTCAGATACTATTTAATTCAACACTCGGGGATGTAATTTCTGGTCAGGGCTCAGGCAACCTGCACATGGTTTATGATGCGCAGGATAACTTTACCATGTTCGGGAACTATACTATCGACAAAGGTGATTACCTTTTCACACTTCAGAATGTAATCGGAAAAAGATTCAAGCTGGAAGAAGGTGGGACGATTACCTGGAACGGAGATCCTTATGAAGCCATTGTTGACCTGAATGCTGTCTACAATCTCAAGGCCTCAGTGAAAGATTTACTTGTCGACACCTATAAAAATGAGAGCACTGGCCGAATTCCTATCGAATGCAGAATTAATCTCTCCCACAAACTCCTGAATCCTGTTCTTAAATTTGACATCCTTTTCCCTACCGCTGATGAACGAACCAAAGATGAACTACAACAGTTTATCAGTACCCAGGATGACATCAACAGGCAAATGCTGGCCCTCATGCTAATCGGCCAATTTTATACACCGGAATACATCCGTGGAAGAACTGATTCTCAAAATAATACGGGATCATTGGTAGGAGCCACAACTTCTGAAATGCTCTCTAACCAGCTTTCCAATTGGCTTTCGCAAATCAGTTCAAATTTTGATATCGGGTTTAAATACAAGCCTGGCGATCTGGTGAATACCAACCAGATGGAACTGGCCTTAAGCACTCAGATCTTTAATGATCGCGTGACCATCAATGGCAATATCGGCAATAACAGTAGCCTGCAAACTACAAACAACAATTCAGTGCTGGGTGAGATAGAAGTCCTTGTAAAACTTATTCAATCAGGAAAACTGCAATTGAAAGCCTACAACAGAGCCAATACAGATATGACCTACGACACTTCGCCCTACAAACAAGGAATTGGCTTCTCTTACCGAGAAAGTTTTAACTCTTTTTACGACTTGTTTCATCCACAACGTCCAAAAAAACTACCAGGATTAAAACCGCCTTTCATTAGCCCGACATACTGAATTTATTTCTAATTTTGGCAATAACCATTTGGGGATGCACTAAAAAGTTTAAGATTGGCATTCAGAAAATGGCTTTTAAAGTGTCCGAACTTTATGACAATATCTGAAAGCCAAAGAAACGGTATCATATATACGCTGTTAATACACGGCGGCATCCTCCTTTTTTTGCTGATGCTTACCCTCTCAACAGATATGCAATTCAAAACCGACGAGGGGTTGCTTGTTGATTTCGGCTATTCGGATACCGGCAAAGGGGAAGAAGAACCTTCTGCCGCTTATTCCAAAAATGACAACATCTATAAACCTCCCGTAACGGCTGACCAGAAAGCAACCATTACTGCACCTCCCAAACTCATCCAATCAGAAATTAAAGAAGAAGATCTGCTTACTCAGGAACATGAAGCCTCCATTTCCTTGCGAACCGCAAAGAAAGAGAAGAAAATCATCAAGAAGGAAATACTTGATCCTACTGTCGAACTTGAAAAAAAACGCAAACAGGAAAAGTTAGCCCTTCAGAGAATAGAAGAGCAAAAGCTGCAGAAAAAACTGCAGGAAGACAAGATGATCGGCAACATCAATTCAAGGGCTAAAAATGCTTTTGGCGGTGGACTGACCGACAATGGTTCTACCTCAAAGGGCGAAGGAATCACCTACGGTCCAGGAAACCAGGGTGACCCAAACGGTCAGCCCGGTGTAAAGCGATATGGTCCTGGCGGTGGAACCGGCAATGGAGTATCTTTTAGTTTGGCAGGACGTCAGGCACGCTCCATCCCAAAGCCTGCCTATCCTGGTAACGAAGGAGGGATAGTTGTGGTCGAAGTAACTGTGGATAAGCTTGGCAAAGTCTCAGCCGTTAGAGGCGGTATCTTTGGTTCCACTTCCAGCGATCCTGATTTGGTCGAGGCTGCCACCAAAGCAGCACGTGCGGCAAAATTTAATGTAGACGATAATGCTCCGGCTTTTCAGAAAGGCACAATTACATACAATTTTGTGCTGCAATAAGCACAAAATTGTATGTAATATAAATTTAACAGAATGATTTTATTCCCCTGATACATAGCCCTGAATTAATGACTACCTTCGCACCCAAATTAGTAAGATGCGAAAAATAAGAAACATAGCCATAATTGCCCACGTCGACCACGGTAAAACTACACTGGTAGACAAGATGATACTGCACTCCAACATTTTCCGTTCCAATCAGAATCCAGGAGAATTAATCCTCGATTCCAACGATCTTGAGCGCGAAAGAGGGATTACAATTCTGGCGAAAAACGTTTCGGTGGTGTACAAAGGAGTCAAAATAAACATCATCGACACCCCTGGTCACTCCGACTTTGGCGGAGAGGTTGAAAGAGTACTGAACATGGCAGACGGAGTTTTGCTGTTGGTAGATGCCTTCGAAGGCACCATGCCGCAGACAAGGTTTGTCCTCCAAAAAGCAATTGAACTTGGGCTGAAACCCATTGTCGTGGTTAATAAAGTTGATAAGCCCAACTGTCGGCCTGATGTAGTTCACGAGCAGGTATTTGAGTTGATGTACAGTTTGGATGCCTCAGAAGATCAGCTTGACTTTCCAACCATTTACGGTTCAGCCAAGCAGAACTGGATGAGTACCGATTGGAAAAATCCTGCAACGAATATTGAACCTTTGTTCGATGCCATTCTGGAGCACATCCCTGCTCCGCCCGAAAATGAAGGAACGCCACAGATGTTGATTACTTCACTCGATTATTCGAAATATATCGGACGGATTGCCATCGGCAGAATCCATCGCGGCGAGATCAAAGAAGGGATGAATGTTTCACTCGTGAAACGCGATGGAACCATAACCCGCTCAAAAATTAAAGAACTGCACGTTTTTACAGGTTTGGGCCGCGAAAAAGTAGCCACAGCCTTAAACGGAGATATATGCGCATTGGTTGGAATCGATGATTTTGAAATCGGAGATACGATCTGCGATTATGAAAACCCTGAAGCCCTTGATCCGATTGATGTTGATGAGCCAACCATGAGTATGTTGTTCACCATCAACAACTCTCCTTTCTATGGTAAGGAGGGAAAATTTGTCACCAGCCGCCACATCCACGAACGCCTTGAACGCGAACTCGAGAAAAATCTGGCACTACGTGTAGAACCGACCGATTCGGCTGATTCATGGAATGTAAATGGACGCGGTGTTCTGCATCTTTCTGTACTGATTGAAACCATGCGCCGTGAAGGATATGAAATGCAGGTGGGTCAGCCGCAGGTTTTGTATAAAGAGATGCACGGCGAACGCCATGAACCCATCGAATTGCTTGACATTGACCTACCGGCAGAGATGGCTGGTACCGCAATTGACTTTGTCACCCGACGCAAAGGGGAGATGATCAACATGGAACACAAAGGCGACCGCACCCATCTGGAATTTCATGTTCCATCAAGAGGAATCATCGGCTTGCGTACAAATTTGCTTACCGCGACTCAGGGTGAGGCTGTTATGTCACATCGTTTTCTGCACTACGATAAATTCAAAGGTCCGATCGAGACCCGCGTCAATGGTTCTCTGATTGCCATGGAGACAGGTACCGCATTTGCCTATTCATTGGGGAAACTGCAAGACCGTGGTCGCTATTTTATTGAACCACAGGATGAGATCTACGAAGGACAGGTTTGCGGAGAAAACAACCGCGAAGGCGATCTTGTACTCAACCTGACGAAACCGAAAAAGCTCACAAACATGCGGGCCTCTGGTTCTGACGACAAAATACGCCTTACACCAGCGACTAAATTTAGTTTGGAAGAGGCACTCGAATACATTCAAAAGGACGAATATGTAGAGGTGACACCAAAATCCATCAGACTCAGGAAGATAAAACTGAGCGAAATCGAACGCAAAAGAACTGCAAAAATCAGCTAATTAAGCATGATATTGTGTTTTATGCACATATAAAGAGGCCCGAGTCATTCTGATGACCCGGGCCTCTTGCATTTTATCAATCAAATTTCAGAACTGGGCTTGCTTTCATTGTTGATGATTGTTTTAGATCCCTTTGAACTACCATTGGGACCAAAAGAATAGGAGACACTGAAATAAAGAACTTGCGTTTCAACCTTGCGCCAATTGTCGGCAGAGAAATTTGATCCCCATGAAGTGTAGTTATTCTTAAGACTGTTAAAAACATCCGAAGCACGAAGCGTCAAAGACAATTTGTTGTTCAGAAGATCTTTTTTTACAGCCAAATCCATAGAATATTGAGGTTCCAGTTTGGTATATACACCGATTATTGGACCAGCATAATTTGCAATTAGCTGAAATGAAAGGCTCTTAGAAGGATTCCAGCTCGAATTGACTCGCCCCAGATACGAGTAGTTGCTGGCAGAATTGTCCTTCACATCATCCCTGATCTTGTTTCTGAAGAAACTTGCATTTCCATTAACCTTCCACCAATTAAAGATTGAATGCTCAAAAGTAAGCTCAAATCCATAATTCTGACTGTAGGTCATATTTTGAGGAGCCATTCGCGAGATGCCATTTGCATCCAGCTGGGTCACCTGATTAATTGGATTATTGATATGCTTGTAAAAAGCAGTCAGGCCAATAATCGTCTTTTCCCAATTGCCATTGTAGCCTAAATCAATCGTGTTAATGAACTCAGGTTTTAAATCCGGATTACCACTTCTGAACACTTCAAGGTTTGAACGGTCCACAAAAGGATTAATCATTCGCGCCATCGGCCTTTTAATCGTCCTGCTATAACTTAATTGTATGTTGCTTTTAGCATCCACCGGATGAATCATACTGAAGGATGGATACAAGTTAAAATAATTTTGACTGATTTTTTCATTGGTAACATCCTGCCTTCCATTAATATAGGTCTGTTCTAATCGGAGTCCGGATTGAATGGATGCTCCTCCTATCATACCGGACCATAGGCTGTATGCCGCATGAATCTGTTCATTGTACTGAAACAAGTCTCTTTGAGAAAGATCTTCTGTCAGAACACTTCCGACAGAATTGAACAAAAAGAAATCACTTTGATTGCCCCTAACAATGCTATGCACACCACTTTCGAGCCTGGAGCCATTAGGCAATGGAAGCACCCAATTCACCTGGAAGTTTGAATTATAAGTATCCGAGCTAGATGCTATTTTCTTGATGGAGGTTTTTGTTGCAAACTGATAAGTTTGTGGTTGATCTATTTCACCTGATGAATTGGCAAAAGAATAATCAACTGTCAGTTCTTCTCCCTTTTTATCGAAGAGCTTTTGGTAGGAAAGCAGGTAATCGTTTGAGTTTTCCTTCTCGTTTTCAGCATTGATCACAAAAACGCTTCCGGTTTTTTTCATCGAGCGGTCGTAATATTGCGAAAGGGTATTGTCAGCATCCGTTTGACTTGAAGGATTGAAAGCATAACTCAGAGTCAATTTATTTTGAGAATTGAAATTAATTTTTGAACCCAACGAGAAACTGTTTTTCGCGATATCATAATTGGTTTTGGCTTCCTGCTGCAGAAAATGGATAGAGTCTGAATCAAAGGCCTCCCTTAGTAAATACCTGGAAGAAACTGCAATCCGGTTCATTCCACTGAAAGCCGCAAACAAATTAATCTTTCCGAAGTTGTAATTTAAATTCAGGGACTCATTGTATTTATCCCCTGTACCAGCCGAAAGCATTGCGCTACCGCTGAATCCGGATATTTTTGATTGTTTCATTCTGATGTTGATGATCCCACTTTTCCCCTCTGGGTTGTATTTAGCTGATGGATTGTTAATAATCTCCAGGCTTTCGATTTCCCCAGCCGGAATCTGGTCAAGCCTGGTGGCATCAATGGAAGTAGGTCGGCCGTCAACCAAAATACTTACACCTGAATTTCCGCGCATATTGACCACACCATCAGCATCAACAGACAATCCGGGTACGATCTTGATCAGATCAATGGCAGTTCCACCGGTCGAATTAATATCCTTTGATACATTAATAACTGTCTTGTCTATTTTCGATTGATACGTTTTTTGAATTCCGACAACAGTTACCTCTCCGATAGTAGCTGAAACCTTATTCAGACTAATTTTCCCAAGGTCTAAAGTAATTCCTGGTTTGTCAAATACTATTTTTGATAATTTCTTTTCTTCATATCCGACAAAAGAGATCGCTACATTGTATTCCCCAATGGCAATTTTTGACAACTCAAATCCACCCTTTTCATTAGAAATAGACCAGGTTACTACTGATGTCTTATTCTCTGCAGTTAGAACCACATTGGCAAACTCAACCGGAATCTTCTCTTCAGAATCCACCAGAAAACCTTTGATCTTGCAATTTGGATCAATGGGGGCTGGCAGCTGTGCAAAGGAGATTTGAGTAAGTACTAATAAAATGACAACAAACAAAATTGACTTTCTGGTTTCCATAACATATTCCTCCATCATTAAATTTTCGTGTTTTTGAAACGAAAGTATTCTCACAATGGAATGAGAGCATGAAAAAGAAGGTGAAACTGTAAAACTGTAAGTTGAATTGACCTTTTTGAAGTTTGAATTTTTGATTAACGAGCAGCGAATTGTCCTATTCGAACCATAATTTAAAATCAGCAATTCGGGCTTTGCTGATCAATATTTTCTCTGGGGCAGCGGGTTTCACATTAACGGAAAGCCGGTTGTTAAACCATAAATCAATGTCCTTAATAGCTTTCCTTGAAATAATAAACTGACGATTTGCCTTGTAAAAATCTTTTGGATCTAGCATGGATGCCAACTCCTCCATGGAATATTGCATCACATATGATTTTTCGGCAAAAGTAACGGCCTTGACTATATTAAGATCAATAGAGATATAGGCAATATCACTGACGGTCAAGGGCACCAGCTTATCACCTTTCTGGTTGACCAGAAAATGTGATTTGTATTCAATCTTAGGTTTTAGCAACGAAAGAATCCTCTTTAAATCACCAGGAGCAACATTTCCTTTGGTCATATTTTCGAACTTGTTCAATGCTTTTCTTACAGCAGCTTCATTGATAGGCTTTAGTAGATAGTCTATGCTATTAACCTTAAATGCTTGCAAAGCATATTCATCATAGGCAGTCGTAAAAATTACCGGGCACTTGATATCTGTCCGCTTAAAAATTTCAAACGCAGAACCATCCGCAAGGTGAATATCCAGAAAAACCAGATCCGGATCATCGTTCGTTTCAAACCATTCAACCGTATCAGAAATACTCTCAAGAACGGCAATTGGGATAATGGAACCAATTGCTCTGAAAATGCTTTTCAAATTGCGAACAGCTAATTCCTCATCTTCAACAATTAATACATTCATCAACAAACAATTTTGTATTACGTTATATGAACAAAGTAGAAACTCATAATCATGTCTCAAATATTCAATGCTCAACTAAGCCGTCAGGAGTGGAATTTCTACTTCAAAACTATGTTCATCCATTTTAATCACAATCTCCTTCCCTGCAAGTATCCGGTATTGATTTGACAAATTTACAAGTCCTAAACCGGTTCCTGATTCAGGAGATAATTTCTTGTTGATATTGTTCTTTACGACAATCGAATCACCGGTTGTCAAAACTGAAATATCCAGAGAATTCCGTTTGCTAATCTCATTATGCTTGATGGCATTTTCAATAAGTACTTGTAATGCAAGTGGTGGAAGCTTATAATTTATCATCTTTGAGTTGATGTCCTGATGCAGGGTGATATTTTCACTAAAGCGCAATTTTATCAAAAAGAAATATGACTCCACAAACTGTAATTCGTCATCCAGGCTCACCAACTTGAACTGATTTGCCTGAAGCGTGTAACGCAATACAGAAGAAAGGTGGTTAAGATATTCCTGGGCTACACCGGGTGATTCCCGTATCAAGGTATTTAAGGAATTGAGCGAATTAAAGAGGAAATGAGGACTGACCTGATTTTTGAGAGCATCAAACTGGCTCTGCAGATTCTGAATTTTCAACTCCTGAATCTCCAGCTTATTTTGCTGATTTTGAAAAACAATCCGGATCACATAGACACTAATAATGACGACCACAGCAACAAAGAAATCCTTAAAAACGAAGGCCCCTTCCTTCTTTACTGCTTCCACCCTGGGGAAAATTAAACTTTTAAAGTAAAATAGGTAATGACTTAATACTAGAACAATTACAAATGAAACCAGCAATCCGATTAAAAAATCTGACCATTTAAGCGCTTTATTTGGCTGAAGAGGTTTCAGAAAATAAAAATTTACATGGAAAAGTATAAAACAAATAAGGAAGGTTATCAATAACTCTGACAAGATGTTACTCATAAAATAAATGGTAGAACTCTGCGCAGTTGAATGTGAAATTGACTCATCAAATACCCTGCTAAAATGCACCAGGATGCTTATTGTACAAGAAAGCCAAAAGGTCAAAACAACATATTTCCTTAGAATCGGATTGATCATATTTAAGATTTTCTATTCTTTAAAATTACAATCTTTTTTGAAAGATGAAATCGCCATTATATGCCAATCTTGAGTCCAAAAGCGTAAAGCCTTGAGAAAATTCAACCTTTCATATGAAAATAATTGCTGTTTGTACGGTGCAAATAGTATGAGATAGATTCAAAAAAAACATATTTTTCAACTATTTACCAATAATATGCAAATTTATTTCTTTCATTTTCAGATATTTAAAAATATTTTAAATATTTATGGTACTATGTGTTGCATAGTACCATATTTAATATATATATTTGTATCGCATACTTCAGTGTAATGGAAAGTACCTTACAGATACTAATCATGCAAAAAGTAGCAAGTTTTTAACTTTATAGTTAATTCAAACCAAAATGAACATCGACAATTCAAAAGCACAGATGAGGAAAGGTATTCTGGAGTACTGTATACTCCTGATCCTATCCAAGAAGCCGCTGTATGCTTCAGACATCATCGGCGAACTAAAAGCAGCACAAATGATTGTGGTGGAGGGAACCCTCTACCCGCTTCTCACCCGTCTCAAAAATGACGGGTATCTCTCATACAAATGGGAAGAGTCTCTGCAGGGACCGCCTCGTAAGTATTATGAACTGACACCTGTTGGAGAAACATTTTTATCAGAACTGGAAATATCCTGGTCCGAACTGGTCGAAGCCATCCAACAATTAAAGGGTAAAGGATAAAGTAGGGGTAGCCTAAGGGGTTAACTGTCATACGAGAAAAGTACAGAAAAATAAAAAACTAAGATAAATAACAAGAAAATGAAAAAAACATTGACCATCAACCTAAGCGGATCAGTTTTCCACATCGATGATGATGCATATGAAAAACTATACGCTTATCTGAATCAAATTAACCGACATTTTGGAAACGATGCAGATGCCAAAGAGATTGTTGAAGACATCGAAACCAGAATTGCGGAGATCTTTTCTGAAAAAATCAAAACCGGCGGAGAGGTAATCAATCTGGATCATGTGAACGAAGTGATCGTGATCATGGGTACTCCTGAAGCTATCTCTAATGAAGAAGAGGAAAAACAACCAGTATCCGCGAAGAGATTCTATCATACAGGTGGCAGAAGACTCTACCGGGATCCTGAAGACAAGGTCCTGGGTGGTGTTTGCGGTGGATTGGGAGCATATTTCTCTATGGATCCTGTTATCATCCGAATCATATTTGCACTGATCTTCTTTCTCGGTGGAAGCGGTGTACTCGTCTACCTGGTTCTATGGATTGTTGTACCCAAGGCTACCAGTACGGCACAGCGTCTGGAAATGAAGGGCGAAGAGGTAAACATCGACAACATCTCCAAATCAATCAAGGAGGAGATGCAGGATGTGAAAGAGAATTTTCGCAACTACCGTTCTCACCCGGCCTACGTCCAGGGAAAAAGCAATGCACGCGATATTGGGGATGTTCTTCTTTCTGTTCTTAAGGTTTTGGGCACAATCCTACTCGTGATTATTGGAATCCCCTTCTTATTTGTAGGAGTTATATGTCTCATTGTACTCTTTGCTTTGCTTTTTGCAGGTAGTCATGTCATCGGATTTTTACCGTTCCACAATGGGTTCAACTTCATGGATCACCTCTATGCGTCAGGAGGTTCGATACCCTGGATGACTGTTGGTATTGCCTTAGTAATAGGCATTCCTTTGGTCATGTTAATCTATGCCGGAATCAAAATGATCTTCAGAATTAAGACTCAAAACCATATCTTCGGCGGCATTTTTGCAGGCCTGTTCGTTATCGGACTTCTAATTCTAATCTTTAGCGGAAGCAATACTATCAATGAATTCAGAAAACAGACAACGGTTAACCATTCGGAAATATTGACCACAACTTCCGATACCATATATATCAATGCCAAAAAAGACCAGCAAGAGAAGGATTTGGAAACCATTGTCGATCCTGACCTGAACTTTGAACGCTTCAGAATTGGCACCCTCAATGATGCTGAGGTTGTAATCGGTATTCCTGAACTAAGAATAGAAAAAAGTGAAGATAATACGATCAATCTCCTAATTAACAAGACCTCCAGAGGCACATCAATTTCTGGGGCCAGACAGAATGCAGAGGAAATTGCCTTTAAATACACACTGAAAGATTCAACAATCAACTTACAAAGATCTTATCTGCTTCCAAAAATCTGGAGAAATCAGCGCGTTAATCTGAAATTAAAAATCCCTGTAGGGAAAACAATTTATATTGACGAATCGGTGCAGCCAATCCTTAAGGATGTAAAAAACACATCAGACACTTTGGATGACGACATGGTCAATAAATACTGGACCATGAAAGCTGAAGGATTGACATTGGTCAATCGGGCAGTTCCAAATGTAAAACCTTTAAAAAAATAAAAAGATGAGCTTCTTCTATAGAATTGGCATCCTGGTTGCCATGTTACTTTCATTCTTGTCCGGATTCGGACAAACCAAGTCACAGAAGATTTATGACCGCTATGCTAAAGAAGCAGGTATCACCTACTTCTCCTTCTCAAAATCGATGATCGATGCCATGCACCTGAACCTGGATGAAGAAGGGAAAAAAATCACAGGAGATTTTCAGGAATGTAGGATTTTGATCTACAATGCAGAAAAAGGATCCATCCAACATTTTTCTGAGAAATTATCCGGTGAACTAAACACTCTTCGCTACGAACAGGTTCATCCCAAAGGTCAAAAGTCAGAAAACGAAGCCGAATTTTGGATCGAAGGCAAAGGAGACAGAGTTTCTGAATGCCATATCATCCTAGGCAACAAAGGAGAGAACAACAACTCTTCCCTTTTGGTCTCATTCTTTGGGAATTTCAAAGTGGATGACCTTAATAAGCTCGAAAAGATCGGCCAGAAGCAGTCTGAATAAAATTGTTTGGAGGATTTAAAAAGTTTGAAGGGTTTGAATTGTTAGCAATAACAATTCAAACCCTTCAAACTTTTTAAACATAATAAACAAACTATGTTATCTGATATTCGTTGTCCACATCGGTAAGCACTTCGCAACCTGTTTCGGTTACCAAAAGCGTGTGTTCAAACTGAGCAGACAATTTGTCATCTACAGTTCGGGCGGTCCACCCATCATGCTGATCGACTTTTACCCGTGGTTTCCCTTCGTTGATCATCGGTTCGATAGTAAAGATCATCCCCGGTTTCATCTTCGGACCACTGTTCCTTCTGGCTGCATGGTCGACCTGGGGGTCTTCATGAAATTCAACTCCGACGCCATGTCCGCAAAATTCATATACGACGCTGAAGCCCTGTGATGTAGCATATCTGTTGATGAAATATCCAATGTTACCAAAATAATTTCCAGGAAAAACCTGTTGAATGCCCAAATTAAGACATTGTTTAGTTGCCTGAATTAACTTTAATGCCTCCTCCGAAACATCTCCGACTGTATACATTTTACTGGTGTCACCATAGTAACCGTCCAGAATAGTAGTCACGTCGACATTGAGAATATCGCCAATTTTAAGTATTGTACCGGGAGATGGAATGCCATGGCAAACGACTTCATTTAAAGAGATACAACAGGATTTAGGGAATCCATTGTAGTCGAGTGTAGCCGGGATAGCTCCTCTTTCAATCATAAACTTATGAATCAGACTATCCAGATATTCTGTGGAAACCCCTTCTTTGATAAATGGCTCAATATATTTCAAAGTCTCTCCTGCAAGCTGAGAACTTTTTCTAATTCCTTCGATCTGTTCAGCTGTTTTTATGATAATATTCATAACACAATTTTTTGTAAAGTTAGGGGTATAATTTGAAACGACAATAGTTAAAAGGAAAGTGACTAAAGTGAACTAAAGTGACTAAAGTGACTAAAGTTAAGGACTCCAAAGATTCACGAACGAAATAGAAGATAAAAACAAAAAAGTTGTCCGAGGCGAAGTACTTTAGGTCACTTTAGCTCACTTTAGTCACTCTAAGTACTTCATTATCAAGGAAACCTTTTCATCCATGGGCATAAAACCATCTAACCAAAGTATTTCAAAACCATCCTTTTCCATTTTTCGGAACCAGGTCATCTGTCGCTTTGCGAATTGATGAATGGCAATATTCAGTCGTTCAAACATCTCCTCCTTCGTTAATTCACCGATCAGAAATAGGGTTATGTATTTGTATTCCAATCCATAATAGATAAGGCTTTCAGGCATTAAACCTTTCTCTAGCAACGCTTTCACTTCATCGATCATTCCTTCATCCAATCGCTGTCTTAAACGTCTGGTAATTCGTTCCCTTCTTGTATCCCGGTCGAATTGAACTCCAACAATCAATGAATTGATGGCAGGAAACTCAAAATTTAGCTCCGGATGCAGCTTCAGGTACTCTTCAATTTCAATGGCACGAATAGCACGATTCTTTGTTTCCGTATCGCTGCTATTGTGAATGGTTTTTAAACTCTTCAGCAAAATCGAGAGCTCTTCCAGCGACAAGAGTGACAACTCATCCCTTCGTTGCTGGTTTGAAGGTACTTGTGTTAGTTTATATCCTTTCAGCACAGCCTCTAAATATAATCCACTGCCACCACAGAAGACAGGAAATTTGCCTCTCGAACAGATATCCGAATATGAATGAATAAACTCACGTTGAAACTCGAATACATTGTATTGGATTCCGGCGTCTGCCATATCAATCAGGTGATATGGAATACTTTTCCCATCAACCCGATAATCGTCCAAATCTTTTCCTGTTCCAATATCCATTCCTCTGTATATCTGTCTTGAGTCGGCAGAGAGAATTTCCCCATCAATATTCAAGGCAATACGAGCCGCCAATTGTGTTTTTCCGGTGGCCGTCGGACCAAGTATTGTCAGCATATCGTATCCCATAGTAAGATCTATTGTTTATACTGTTTGAAATGTTTTAATTGTTTGAAATGTTTGAATGCTTACAACATTATAAACTTTTCAAACCATTGTTTCACCCCTTTTGCTACTTTTGCACAGATGAAGACAGCATTTCAGCAAAACATAAATATAAGGAACAAAAGGGCTAGTTTCGATTTCGAATTTATCGAAAAATTTGTTGCCGGAATTGTTTTGCTCGGAACTGAGATCAAATCAATCCGGCTTGGTAAAGTTAGCATGAATGATGCCTATTGCCATTTTGTAAACAAGGAAATGCTGATTAAAAATCTATCCATTTCAGCCTACGATTTTGGCACCTGCAACAACCACGAAGTTCTGAGAGAGCGTGTTCTGCTCCTTAACAGAAAAGAGCTGAATAAAATGGAGCGGAAGGTAAAGGAGAATGGACTGACTATTATACCCATCCGACTTTTCCTTAATGACAAAGGTTTGATAAAAGTGGAAATTGCTCTGGCCAAAGGGAAGCATACTTACGACAAAAGAGAGTCCTTAAAAGACAAGGATGCCCGGAGAGAAATGGACCGGCATGAAAAATATTAGAGATACTTCTTTACCTTCCCAAAATCTATCATTTTAACTCCCAGTTCCTTCCAGTGTTTAAATGGCAGCGGAATTTTCGGCAACTCCTTGATTGCATCTTCAAATACATATACTTGAAATCCATGTTGAATGAGACCACAAACTGCTTTATTTACACATACATTGGTGGAAACACCGTAAACAAAGACCTTTTCAGGACGCAATAGATTTAAGATCTGAATGGTATAGGGATTGCCTTCAAAAACATCAAAAGCATCCTTCCTGATGACAATATTCCGGAATTGGTTAGCATTGGCCAAATAAGGCAAAATGGCTAAATGGGTCATCCAATCTACTATGGCGGGTAGCACAGGTTTTGTTTCAGAAATAAACTCTGCTCCGTTTGTGCCAGCCATGCAATGTTCAGGAAAAGTGGTTCGAAAATCTGGATTTTGGGACAACTCTGCCGAATTTATCAGGTGGAAATCGCAGGTATTAACTACTCTTATATGATTTTCAGCCGCAAAATAGGTGATTTTCTTCAAAACCGGCTTTAATTTTTCGGCTCCCTTCACATACAATTTCCCGGTAGGTTCTATAAAATCTATCTGTGTATCAACATTCCAAAATAATATACCTTCATACATAACAACGTACAATAAATTACTTTTGCGGAAAGGTACTATTTCTTTCCGTTCTTAAAAGCTGCAAGGCCGCGATCCAGAAAATCAATAAAATGGTCGGGATTTAAATCCCTGGCCGTGGGTTTTATGAGCATCTTCTGCTCATGATCAAGGATAACATAATAGGGCTGAGCATTGACCCCAAATCTGGAAATTTGAAAATCAGCATATTTTTTTCCAATGGTTTTCTTCAACTTTTTATCATAGGAAGATGTAATCCAATCACTCTCAGGCATGGTGGTTTTGTCATCAACATAGAGAGCAATGATGACAAAATCGCGGGTAAGTCTTTCCAGAACCCTTGGATCTGACCATACATTGGCCTCCATTTCGCGGCAATTAACACAACCATGACCAGTAAAATCGATGAAGATCGGTTTATTCTGAGCTTTTGCACAAGCGAGTCCTTGTTCAAAATCAAAATAGCCTTCAAGTCCATGCGGGAGCTCCAAAAACTCGCTGTATTTGGGCTTTTCGCATAAGTTCTTTCCCTGAAAAATTTGTGAATTTGAATTGCTACCGGATGATCCAACAAGCTTTACTTCATCGCGGATAATTTTATGGACATCAAAATCGTGAGTCGTCATCGGTGGCAGATAGCCAGAGATGGCTTTCAAGGGTGCTCCAAACATGCCTGGAATAAGGTAAATCACGAAAGTGAAAGTAACAATTGACAGCATCAACCGGCCAGTAGAAAGATACTTCACTTCGCTGTCGTGCTTAAATTTTAATTTACCAAGAAGGTAAATCCCCATCAAGGTGAAAATAACGATCCAAAAGGCGAGATACACTTCACGATCCAGGATCCTCCAGTGGTATGTTTGGTCTGCAATGCTTAAAAACTTCAAGCCCAAAGCAAGTTCAACAAAACCAAGAACGACTTTGACTGAATTGAGCCATCCTCCTGACTTGGGAAGGTTGTTCAACCATTGGGGAAATAGCGCAAAAAGCGTAAATGGAAGTGCAAATGCAAGCGAAAATCCGAACATCCCAATGATGGGTTTCAAAATCATTCCTCCAGCTGATTCAACCAATATGGCTCCAACAATTGGTCCGGTACAGCTGAAAGAAACCAGAACCAGGGTTAGCGCCATAAAGAATGCACCTCCTGCTCCTCCTTTGCTCACTTTATCATCACTTTTATTGACCCAACTTGAAGGAAGGATAATCTCAAAAGCTCCGAAAAATGAGAAGGCGAAGAAAACAAAAATGACAAAAAACAAAACATTTGGCAACCAATGCGTACTTAACCAGTTGGCAAAATCAGCACCCAAAGTAATGGCGACAACAGTTCCGATCAGCGTATAGATTAGAATGATAGATGCACCATAAACAATTGCCTGGTATTTTGCCTCCCACTTCGTTTTGTTGCTGTTCATGAAAAATGAGACAGTCATTGGAATCATTGGAAAAACGCATGGGGTCAAAATGGCAGCAAGTCCGGCTAGAAAGCTAAAAAAAAGAAACCAGATAAGTGAATGATGCTCATTATCTGGTGCCGAAGTGATTGACGCTTCTGTCTTTACAACGGGAGAAGATGTTGAAGCCCTGGTTTCATTTACTGGAAAAGAAAAATCGACCTCATCCATGGTGCAGGTCTCATCATTGCAACTCTGGTACTCAATACTTCCTTTGATAGTGAAGGGCCGATCAGTGAGAATCTTAACTTTTCGTGTAAAATGCGCTTCATTGGCATAATAGGAAAGCTCCAGATTGAAAATCTTATCAAATTGCTTAATGGGAGTTGCAAGTGATATCAATGAACCACTCAGCTGATAGTTGACACTATCTGTAGTAAATTTTATTGATGTACTGACAGGACCTCCATCAGGCAGATCCGTACCATAAAGATGCCATCCGGCATCAATTACGGCATTGAATTTTAATTCTATTTCCTTGTCCGATATTTTCTTCTGATCAAAGCTCCATTTTACAGGAGAAACAACCTGTGCAGACAAGTTCAATCCCAGGA
>JBAXED010000054.1:0-23597 GCA_037140615.1 Prolixibacteraceae bacterium | reverse complement strand
CAGGAGTGGAATACCCGGTGTAAGAATAAGTTTATCCGGATCGAGATAGGCATTGCCCCGGCAGACGAGAAGAGACTCGTGCAAAAGGATCTTGAGCGGATATGTTCTGAGTTTAGTGAACGTTTCGGTTTTAAAAACCACCAGTGGATAGCCTGTACCCACCGGGATACGGAACATTTACACCTTCACATGATTGTCAACCGGATCGGGATAGACCATGGCGTTTATGACACCAGCTTTATCAGCAAAAGGGCTGGAAAGATAGCGGAAGGCATCAGCCGGGATATGGGGCTTACCATCGCCAACCAGGTCAAACGGCAAAGTAAATACAAGCCGGAAGTAACCAGTTTTGAACGAATACTGGCAAGGACGAGGATTGCACACTCAGCAAACGAGGTTTTAGCCAATCAACCTCAATCACTGGATGAGTTTAAACTCGCAATGGAAAAGCATGATGTCAAAATTGAAGAAGCAGTGAATCGAAAAGGCAACACCTATGGATTGCGGTTTATTGGTTATGAACAGACCTTTAAAGGATCGCAAATCGGCAAGGAGTTCGGCTATGGCACTCTATTGAAAACATTTTCTGAAAACAGACAACAGGCCAGAGAGAAAGCAGATCAAATACTCAAGCAAGAAAACAATAAAAAATACGCACCGGGCAAATCGTTCAAAGGAGAGCTTCTGTCGGAATTAGGCGCTGTGGTTGCAGCAGGTTTATCCGGGCGGGGCAATCAACCAAGAGAGACAGAAGAAGAACGAAGACGCAAACAAAAAATGAACAAAAGATATGGCAGGAAATTCTAACCCAAGGACCCAGTCGGTCAAAGATGCGATGATGGCAGAAATTATCGTGAGCGAACTGTCAAAGTTCTCCACTTCGCATGAGCTAATCATGGAAAGTACTCAAAAGATACTGAGCCGATACAACGATATTGGCATGCTGATCGAACGGATGGATAAACGGGATCAGTTTATCGGAAGGATTATCAAAGACTTTCAGTTATCGACTGATCAATACGCTTACCTGACCAAGCTATCCATGTCCATTGCCCATAAACTGAAAGAGATTGACGAGCATGGAATTCGGATGGAACCGGAATCATTGAATAAGATTATCAAGGCCGTTGAACAAGGCAACGAGCCCATGAGAAAGCAAATCAGATGGATCACCTATGGAATGATTGCAGCTTTTGGAATCTTATTGCTGCTGATGATCTTTTAACTGATGCTCCAAGAAAAAATGTCATCGGGAGAATAAGTAGTTTGCCGTTTTTGCTAAAAATAATCCACAGCAAAAACCCCCTCTCCCGGGAATCCGGGCAAAGGGGCGATCTAACTATACTACCTAACTTGTGTTGGGTTACTGATTTTTTTAGAAGATTATAAATCCCTGGTTAAAAGATGACGATTGCAAATCGGCACTAGCTTCTGCAAACTTATAAGTATATCCGGATGAACTAGGGGCAAATTACAAATCCCCAGCCCGTTACCCCGGATAACATATCCGGAGGAGCTGGTACAAGTCCAAGCGATGAATGGCTCCGATGAAGGCATCACTTCTGCCCCCGACCATTCCCATACGTAATTTACGATTCATAATTTCCATAAATATTCTAATCTAGTTTTTCTTTAATAACAATATAAAAAGGATGAGTATGGCAAAGGAAAAAATGCTTGTAAACGTAAAGATTGATTCCCACTGATAAACTATTTTCCCATCCACATCAAGACTATAATAATCCATTAAACAACCATTAATAAGTATCCCAAGGAATAGACCAACTCCCCAAACTACAAAGGCCAAAAAGCCCTGAGCCTGCGCCTTCAACTCCTTTGGAGCTTTGCGCTCTGTATATACCTGTCCTCCTACATAGAACAGCCCGAATATAACCCCATGCACCAGTATGCCCATTATATACAGCGTACTTTGATCGAGGACTCCTCCCATATAAAATGAAAAATATCGGATCAACATAGCGACTAGTCCAATAACCAAAGCCCATTTTATTCCGGTTCTTATTATTATCGTAGTTACCAGAAACATGAAAAAAATCTCAACTACCTGGCCTAGATTCATAGTAATAGTAATGAATTGGAAATTCTGACTTTGCAGAAATTCAGAACCAAAAACATGATACAATGAGAAAGGGATAATGGATAAAAAGGAAAGGATCATAAATATTCTGAAATTTCGATCCTTTAACATGTAAAAAGCCCGGAGCCCAAGGGCATCTACAATTGTAGTTTTTTGTCCTTTTGCTACCGGGGGTGTAGTTGGTATAAACAAATTAAAAAAAGCTGCCAATAAACTTATTGCTGCCCCGCAATAGAATGGAGCAGTGCTTCCGTCAAATATCTTTAGTTTAAAAATATGCATCGCAATAAAGCTGAACAGTCCTGAGGCAACCCAACCGATGGAACCAAAGACCCTTATTCTTGGAAACTGTTCTGCTGATGTGTGTGCCATGGAAATTGAACTCGTAAGGCTCCATGTAGGCATATAAAATAGCATAACAATGATAACCACCACCAATAACAAGTTGGGACTGGATATACTGGCAGCAATAAACAAAAGGATACCTGTAAATAAATTGGAAACCGCAAGTACCTTTTCACTTGCAAAATATCGGTCTGCAATCATTCCAATAACTGGGGAAGCCATCGATCCGATTGCCATTGAACTCAATATAAGGGACTTCTGCATTCCGCTCATATTCAGGTTTGCCAGATAAGCTGCCAGGGGTACCCACCATACAGCAAAAAGTAGGTACTGCATGAACATCATCAGCCCCAGGTTCAGTCCTGTTTTAAGTTTATTTTGGTTATTCATTTGTTCATTTTTCTTGTATTTGTATTCAACGCGATTCCCGTTTTCAAGTCAGGATGACAGCTTTTACAACTTACTGTATGGATATTGTTCTGACTTTGAGGGTTAGCGTACGTAGTGTTCATTCTGGCAACATCCAACTTGCAGTTCGAAATAGCCGGATGGCAGGTTTTGCATGAGCTACGAGCATCATTCGAATGCGGCGAGTGGCAGGCCAGACAGGAAAGCCCTTCGTGTACCCCGCGGGGAGTGCGGTCGTCGCTGCTCCCGGCTTCGTGCCACCCATTGGGGGCATGACACTGTGTGCAATTTCGCATCAGGTGATCGTCAGACACTGTAACAAGCCTTTCCCCTTCGAACAGTTTCAATTTGGGTAACATAGCGGATGCCACGTGGACTTTTTCGTGACGGTCATAGAAACTCAGTTTAGAGGTTAAACTGTCACGGGAATAAAATATAGAAGCAGGCTTCGAGTAATCCGGGTTCTTTGCAATTTTGCCTTCTGCATGTACCTGGTGACAGGCCATACATGGAATTGCAGGTTGTCCGGTTTTCTCCGGATCATTCAATTTCCAGGGACCTTTGGTATTTATGGGTCCTACAAGATCAGTGGTCGTACCTTTATAATACATCCCGTGACAGCGCAAACAATCGAAGTTAAGTTGTTCTGTCTTGTTATGGGTTTCGTTCAGGAAAATGCTCCCGTACGTTGCCGAATGCCCCCCTGATTTCCAGTTGGCATATTCAGAGGCATGACAACGTTTGCAATTGTCCATCACGTCCAGTAGCTGCGTCTCGTTCATCCGAATGTCTTCAACCCGCTCTTCACGAACATGGTTAACCACCATCATCGTTTTTTCCTTCAGGCTATGAAGTCCGTTACTTAAAGCTGTTCCATGACATTCCTTGCAATGCAATTCCCTGTGGCCCGATTGAGACAACTCATGGACTGCTCCCTGAATCTCATGACATGAAGCACATGTTTTATCCGGCGATGCCGAATTCCAATAAGTGTAAAACGAACCAAAGGAGATGGTTACCACGATCAGGGAAATGGCAAGTACCAGAACTATTCCGGAAAGTATTTTTTTATTCTTCATGTGTTACTTTTTTACTTAAATCTGTTTCCTTTTTGCCATTCCGAAGCAATATGTCCCCCGACCCAATAACCTAACGCCATGATGGTCAGGGCTGGATTGAATCCTCCATTAGTGACATGAAGGCTTCCATCGGCTACAAATAAATTTGGAACATCATGAACCCGTCCAAATTTATCACAAACCGAGGTTTTGGGATCGTTCCCCATCCGACAGGTACCGGCCTGGTGCTGGCCCCCGCTTGGTCCCCGCTGGCCTTTGACCACGCCTGTTTGCCAGGTTTCAATTGCCCCGGCTTCTTTAAGCAAGGCCTCTGCCTTACCAGCCATAAAAGCTGTCCCTTCGGAATCTTTTGGATGGGCATGCCCAGAAAACCTTGCCACAGGGATGCCCCAGAAATCTTTAACATCGGGATCTACATCGACCCGAGCATGAAAACTCGGTATTTCCTGGTAGGGACCGATCACTTCGCCTACACGTTTAAAGTTTTTCTGTTGGAATTTTTTGTGTTCCAATCCCCAGCGGGCCGATCCTGGTGGCCGGACTCCCGTAAACAGATATGGCAGCCTGAAAAACTCGTTGCACAAAACTCCTCCCCCGATAATGCCCGGGTTATGATGGGAAAAATCGCCAATAGCCAGTGATGTTCCCGGGCCACAATCGTCAAAAACATCTTCGTCGAATATGCCATAGGCTCCACAATAGGCATGATCCTGCACGTTTCTTCCCACCCAATCGTTTTTATTGCCTATCCCTTTGGGGAAGAATCGGGACTTTGAATTTAACAGGAGGCGAGCCGTTTCCACTGCTGCAGCAGACAAAACAACAACATCAGCCGTTTGAATATGTTGTTTGTTATTTTCATCAAAGTAGCTTATGCCGGTAATTTTTCCTGAATCATTAACCAGGATTTCACTGACCTGACAATGGGTCCGCAGTTCGCAGTTACCACTGGCCAACGCAACAGGAATAACGGTATTGTGGGTGCCACATTTGGCATTTACCGGACATGCAAATCCACAACATGTCCTCATGCGGTAACATTTTGGCCGTCCACCATAGGGGACTGAATTCCGAAGAAGAGGTACCGGGTAGGGGTGCCAACCTAATCGCCTGGCAGCAGCTTCGAGCATCCGTGCTTCTTTATTGTGGGGAAAAGGGGGCATTGGCTGAGGTTTCTTTCTTGGCGGCGCAAACGGGCTTTGGCTGTCATCGCCGGCTACTCCAATTTCCCATTCGGCTTTTTCGTAACAGGGTTCCAAATCATCGTATGAAATGGGCCAGTCTTCCAGGGTAGAGTCTTCAACATGACCATAAGTGGTTTTCATCCGGAAATCTTCAGGCATAAATCGCCAACCCATGGCTCCATAACTTACAGTTCCTGAACCTACACAGGCTGCATTGTGCCCACCTCCCTCACTGGGCAGTACAATCCTGCTTCCCCCGTTATCCGAAAGATATACCCGACAATGATGTTTGTCATCGGGTCCATATGCAAAACCCAAAGGATTTGTGCGTTGAGAAATAAGTTCGTCATGATCGTGGTCATCAAGTGTTACCCATCCGCCACGCTCGAATAAAACAACCGACATCCCTGCAGTACTCAGTTCTTTGGCAACAACACCGCCACCTGCGCCTGCGCCTACTATTATCGCATTGACATGTTTATTCTTCATATGTTAACCTTTATATCTGTTTTGTCCAATAGTGAAAGGATAGTCAAGTCCGATCATCCGGTAGCTCACATAATTTTTGTTTCCACCATGACGCGGGCTCCCGTAGAATCCCTGCATGGTATGGCTACGTATCAGGTCGAAAAGCGTCCGGTCAAGGCCATCTGCCCAATGGTCAGTTTTTTGCATTCCTTGCCCCGCGAGGTTGTCCTTTAGCAACTCTGCTAACTTCCCCGATTCCATCTTTTTTAAAAAGTCGGTTTGTTCGTCCCACGAAAGTTCCCCAAACTGCTTCTTATAAAGTTCTTCACAGGATGTAACCATCGCAAAAATGCCTTTTCTGTATTTTTCCTGAAATCGGGACAAAGGCCCAACTAATTGTTTGTCGATGTAATTAACCACACCGGCGTCCCTGGCTCCCGGCCATTCATCGGTAGGTATAATCTGCTCAACTATGAATCCGACCAGCAACGCCTCCTTTTCAGTGAAGAATCGCCATGAGGATTTTGAAGACAGATTGGTACACCCGGGAAGCAATAACAAACTGCCTGACCCAATTGCTGCCATCTGGATAAAATGTCGCCTGGATAATGTGTCTCTCATATCTTGATTAATTTTGGTTATTTTTATTTTGTGTTCCTTCGAGTTGTATGAAACATTATCAATAAATTTCAACGTTTGAAATTACCGGACATGCCCTTGAATTTTTTATGTTGATCCGTAACCTTTGCGTTTCAACCGGTTGGTACAGCCTGACTATCCGTTTGTGGCCAATGGTGGTGCCAACGGCTATTTCATTCCACGCATTGTCTTTCCATGCTTCAATTGTAAATTTACCTACCCGTTGCCCAAGCCTGATATATTCCTGCAACACGACATATTTGACTGTGCGTGGCTGATTCAGGTCAAATACAATACTTCCCTGCAACAAGTTGTCATCGGTTGCCCAATAGGTTTCTTTGTTGCCGTCGACCAAGTTCGATGCGGCAAATTGGTTGGACTTGCCCCGGTAGGAGTCGGCCTTAACTTTACTGCCAAGTGCAAGGTTGTTTGCAAATGCCTCATCGATCAGTTTCTTCCATCCCTTAAGCGATTTTACATCGTTTTCATTCACAAGGCCACGACGGTCGGGAGGGATGTTGAGGATCAGGTTGGCTCCACGGCCTACCGAGTTCAGGTAGATCCCGAAAAGTTGGGCGGGCGTTTTTACAAGGCTGTCTTCCGAAGCATGGTAGAACCATCCGGGGCGGATTGAAACATCCACTTCCGCGGGTATCCATTGCCTTCCCCGCGGATATCCATGGTTCAAATAGTCGTTTTTTGTTTTTCCAATGGTTCCATTATAAATAGAATCATTGTTGATCATACACCAGTTCGGGTCACCGACATAACCCTTCTCGTTGCCGCACCACCTTATGTCTGGCCCGAAATCGCTGAAGAATACAATATTGGGTTCTATTTCTTTTACCATGTTCATGGTTGTAACCCAATCGTAGTATTCCGGAATTTTAATGCTACGTTTCTCCTTTGCACCGCCATAGTATCCGTCTCCGCCATTAGCCAGGTCGAACCACATCTCGAATACCGGCCCATAATTGGAGAACAGCTCCTTCAGCTGCTTCCGATAGTACTCCACATACGATGGACTACCGTAATCTGCACGGTTACGGTCCCAGGGAGAGAGGTAAATACCGAATTTTAAGCCATACTTTTTGCAGGATCCACTTACTTCTTTCACCACATCACCCTTGCCATTTTTCCATTTGCTGTTTTTTACCGAATGGTCGGTATAGGCACTGGGCCACAGGCAAAAGCCATCGTGGTGCTTGCAGGTCAGCATAACACCCTTAAAACCTGCCTCCTTAAAACACTTTGCCCATTGATCCGTATTCATCCCGGCCGGGTTAAAGACTTCGGGGTTTTCATCTCCATATCCCCATTCTTTGTCGGTAAAGGTGTTGGTGGTAAAATGGACAAAGGCATACTGTTCCATATCCTGCCACGCCAACTGCCGCTCAGTGGGAACCGGAAGAACAGGCGATGGGGGAAGTATCTTACCGGCCCTTTCCATCTTTACTTTATTTGCGGAATGGTTATCGTCTTTCTGCGAATAGGCATTGAATAACATAAACCCAAGGATGAATAATAAACTGACTTTGATTTTCATTTTTTTTTAGAATTTGATTATATGGTTTTTAATCAATAATCGCTTTTTGCCAGATGAAAAGGCTTTCCCAATTATTTAATCAGCTTTAAGATTTCGTTACTAATCAGGTTCGCCATCATTTGATAACCTTCACCTTTATAGTGCAGGTTCCCTGTGGCCCGATTAAGACAACTCATGGACTGCTCCCTGAATCTCATGACATGAAGCACATGTTTTATCCGGCGATGCCGAATTCCAATAAGTGTAAAACGAACCAAAGGAGATGGTTACCACGATCAGGGAAATGGCAAGTACCAGAACTATTCCGGAAAGTATTTTTTTATTCTTCATGTGTTACTTTTTTACTTAAATCTGTTTCCTTTTTGCCATTCCGAAGCAATATGTCCCCCGACCCAATAACCTAACGCCATGATGGTCAGGGCTGGATTGAATCTTCCATTAGTGACATGAAGGCACCTGCTCACTAAAAACAGAGTAATCAAAATTACCTGTTCTCATATCTTTTGTTGACGGTATCCCAGTTCACCACGTTCCAGAATTTATCTACATATTCGGCTCTTCGATTCTGATAATTCAGGTAATAGGCATGTTCCCACACGTCGATGCAAAGCAGTGGTGTTCCTTTCTTTTCAACCACATCCATCAATGGATTATCCTGATTTGGGGTTGAACCTACAAATACCTGTCCGTCGTTTCCGGCGACCAACCAGGCCCAGCCGCTGCCGAATTGTTTTTTCGCGGCATTACCAAATTCTTCCTTGAACTTATCCATTGAGCCAAAGCATTTGTTGATGGCAGCCTGTAAAACTTCAGAAGGATCAGATTTTACCGGTGATAAATTTTCCCAGAAAAGTAAGTGGTTGTAATATCCTCCGCCATTGTTCCGGATGGCAGCACTTTGCTTACTTATTCCGGCAAAAAGGGTTTTCAGATCCATTTCGGCTGCTGGAGTATCTTTTAAAGCCGCCAGAAAATTAGTGTAGTATGCCTTGTGGTGTTTGCTGTAATGAATCTCCATGGTCTTGGCATCAATGGTTGGTTCAAGAGCATAGTAGGCAAACGGGAGTTCAGGAAATGCACTGTCAATAACTTTTGTTAAAGGCATTTTACTGTTTATTCCGTTGGCCCACAGGGGAGCCGCTGCGATCGATGTTCCGACAAGGGCAATAAAATTTCTGCGTTTCATGATTTCTGAATTTTAGATTATAAATATATTATTTCACCAGATTCAATACTTTCGTAACATGCATTAATGGTTTCAATTGTTTTGCGATGCCATGCGAGATTAATTTTTGGAGTTTTTTTATTTCTGATACAATCCACAAACTCATCCATCAATCCAATCCACTCATCAAAATGGGTATATTGAACGGTATAGCGATCATTCGGTATACCATTGTGATAGACATTCGTTCCAAAACATTCAACCAACACAACACCTTTCTCACTACTAATAGTAAAGTTTACTTCCATGCGTTTGGGATAGATTTTCCACCCGGGGGTAGGAAGCTCCAAACGCTCTTCAACTCGTGACCATGAAGTATCAAACAAAAAGCTAACTCCGCTTTTCATTTTGCCGATTATAAGTACCGTTTCTTCAACTATAATGTCTGGTCTGATATTTGATCCAACTTCAGCATACACATAATCAAAATCGCTGTTTGACAACCAACGAATCATTTCAAATACATGTGGATGGCCGCAAAGAGCCCCACCTCTGAAACGGTGATCTCCCGGACGAAGCTGTATGCGTTTTCCGTAACTTTCTTCAGGAACACCCTGCCAGGGGAAAGACCACACCGGAGAGAGCGTAATATTTGCGGCACTAATCGCACTAATTTTTCCTAGCTCCTTTTTGACAACAATATCTTTCATTCTTTCTACTACCGGATTATAATGCAACTCCAACTCAATTTGGAAAACAATACCGGCCTTTTCGACCAATTCGATTATCTCGGCATATTCATCCATATCAAAAGTTGGAACTTTCATACTTAAAATATGGATACCCCGCTTGGCGCATTCTCTTATTTGATGGATATGTTTGTTATTTACCGATGCCATTACCACGGCCTCAATATCCGGGTGTTTGTCATACATCTCCTTCTCATCCATATAACAAGGAATATCATAGCCCCATGCCAAAAAGTTATCCTTTACCTTCTGTGTTTCAGCATAGACAGCTATCCATTCCAATTTAGGATTGTCCTTTAACGTCTGATAATATTTTCGTGTATGCCCATAAGTAAGCGACAACATTGCAATTTTTACGGGTGTCATATTATTCCTCCACTAATTTTAAATTATACATCCGCGTTTCTGTTCGATTCAAAAACCATTTGGATTAATGTAAACAAGTGCTTATGTTGTAGCCTCAACTGTTCTGAAAAATCCGGATTTTTTAATACATGAAATGCTGAACGGATATGATCGATATCCAAATCATCGAAACCAAACAGCTCCATGTCAACATCTGTGTACCGGCTTTCACCTTTATGTGTATAAGTATAGATCGAACTCTGAGGAATTTGAGCGTCAACGATCAGATCGCTTGTAACTCCCCTATTGGCTATTATCTCATGCCTTTCTAGCAAAGTAGTGCCAGATGGTATCTGAACACCAAATTCAATGCTGCAAAGCACATTATTATCCGATCGTAAGATTACACTACCAACCTGATCGTCACTTATAACTGCCTGAACAGAAATAATTTTGCTATTCCCTATAAACTCGAATAAATCCATCTCACGATATAAGAGTGAGGATAATGACCAATTATCTTTACTCCCCATACAACAAAACCTGAACAAATAAACATCCTCAACAATAGCGTTATCCACTATCCTCTTCAATTCCAAAAACTTACGATTGAATCTCCATGACAGCAGTGGTATCTGATGCTTTTCGAGGTTGGAATCTTCAAAATTATATCCGGGTAATAGCTGAAGGGAATCAACTCTCCTTTTCTTGTATAAATGAAAAGGCTGAAGTGGCTTAATGTTATATTTTTCAAGCAACATTGTCAATGCCTTTTCATTAGCTATACTATCTTTCATTTCATTCATTTTTATTATCCTAAATTTTAACTGCAATAATTTTGATTCCGCATTCTTTTGCTTCCATAGCAGCATTATGATCAGGCATATATTATTCAAAAGAATATTTAAGCGATAACAACGATCTAAAACTGGAAACAGGATTTGTATCTGGTACACCACCTTTCATATTCCCGTTTGCAGTGCCACAATTGGCTGCTGTGTATTCTCCTTCCGGGATATTGAAATCAATTACGAAACATGGCGCTTTTTCACAGTCATTGCGTTTTTGTGATAAGCTATTTTAGGGTAAGACATTCAACACAACTTTGCCTATATTTTCATTGTTTCGCAGAATACGATGAGCATCCTCCGCTAGGGTAATCGGTAGTATTTTGTGAATCAATACTTTGATTTTGCCAGAAGAAAATGCGGGCCAAAGTTCCTTTTCAAGTCTGGCAAGAATTTCGGCTTTCATCTCTGTAGTCTGACTGCGTAGCGTGCTGCCAATAAGCTTCACGCCGCGTTTAAAAAAATCAAACATATTCAGTTCGCTCATTGAACCCCCTAAAGTAGCTACCACAATCCAGCGTCCTCCACTTGCCATTGTTTTAAGACAAAGTCCAAGATCAGGGCCTGCAACACAGTCTATTGCCACATTCACCGGATGTTGTGCCAAAATTCCTGAAATACTTTCCTGTTTGCGGTTAATAATGATATCAGCTCCAAGTTTTTTAACGAATTTTACCTTTCTTTCAGAACTAACAGTTGTGATGACTTTTGCTCCAAATTCCTTTGCCATCTGAATTGCTGCCATACCCAGCCCGCTTACTCCGGCCTGGATAAATACAGTATCACCGGATTTCATTCTTCCTTCAATGCATAAATTTAGGTAGGACGTGGCAAATACTTCCGGTATTGCAGCTGCTTCTGCCATAGAAAGTCCTTTAGGTACTGGCAATACCATATTGGCAGGAACCGCTACTTTTTCTGCATAACCACCGCCCCCAAGCAATGCGCAGACTTTATCACCTATTTGCCATCTTCCTTGCTCAGGGGCTTCAATGACTACTCCGGCCACTTCGAGACCCATCCATTCCGGCCATCCGGGCGGCGACGGATAATTTCCATCCCGCTGCATCAGGTCGGCGCGGTTCAATGCGGCTGCATGAACCTCTATTACAATCTCATTATTTTTGCGAACCGGATCCGGAACCTCGCCCCAAACCAGCAAATTGTCCTCTCTTATCAGAATTGCACGCATACTATTTCTCCCATTTTATATATCCGTCAGCGTTAATTATCAGCTATTTATATTTTTTTCATGTACTAAATCCGGATATACTACTGATCAACCCCGCCATGGCCTTTTCCTCTCTGAAATATTAGATAACGTTTCACAAACTATATTTGCATTTTCGACTAACTGAAAATCGAACATACCCACACAAGCAAAATCAGCCCCGTTATTAAAAGCATATTTGAACCCTTCCTTAGGATGGATTGCACCTGCTCCTAAAGTTTTAAAGGCGACCCACGGTTTTTCGACATTCTTCATGAATTCCTTTGTCTGTTCCGGGGTGTTGCACCACATGTTATCGCGTGGATCTTCGTAAATACCATCGTATTCCGGCACAATAATGTTACCGGCAGGGTCAGGTTTCCAACTGGGGTCATTGATTATTCTTGGCCCGGCTGTCCAGTAACTGTTACTGTTAAACGTTTTCATATAAAAATCAGGGTTTAACCCGCGTTTTTCACATGCAACAACAACCTCCAGATTGTGGGACGACACGCCGCAAATGATTTGATCCTGCTTTTGTACATACTCAATTGCCCTCGATATGATGTTAATCTTATTAGCCCTTACTGCATGGTCGCAACTGGAACCCTGCAGCTGGATCCCGATCGCCCCGTTTGCTATGGCCGCGTCAATATCTGCATTTATATTCTCTTCCGTTATTTTACATTGGGCAACCCACTGAATATTACCTCCCCTTTTCCTGTATTTTTTCATCATTTTTAAGGTATTGTTGTCCACTCTTAAAAACATTGTGTTAATACCCACTGCCTCACACAATTTCAACGTCTCTATTACTTTTTCATCATTAAAGTATGCCTGGGTAAGCGGAGAAACGTAGATAAGGTCCCGTGAATGGCAGTATCCGCATAATATGGCACCACCGTAAATCAACCGGCTTATTTCATAGTCTTTGATCTTCCCTGTTGGGACTTTCCGGTTTAACTCGCTCAGTTTTGCAAATTCAACCTGTGTTGTGGCACCTGAAATAGCATTGACCCTACTGTTTTCACTGACTAAACTAAGTTCTTCATAACTTTCCCATTTCCTCTTCTTCATTAATATCCATGAAAATCCCCCAAGGACAGGAAGTGCTACCAGGTCCTTAATTATCTCCCTCCTCCCCGAGGGGCCTTCTTCTAACTGGTTCACTTCTTTTTCGTCCTCCCTCCTTTGCCTTATTCTTGCTATCCATCGGTCTATACTCCACAAAAAATCCTGCGGCAGGAAAACAATTACAAGCAATACAGCCATTTCTATGAGTTGTTTGTTCACAATCAGATAATGACCTTCCCCTGTTGCTTCGCCCATGTATCCTATAAATGGCGGGTTCGCGATGTAATAAAAAAGGATCAGTAATGCCCCGGTAAAAGCAGATACCCTGGTAAACAACCCAACGAACAGGCCAACCCCTAACAGGATCAGCCCTGCAATATTTAAAATATCGACCACGCGGAGCACTTCAGGGGTTTCTGCTATCCAATGAAAAAATCCGGAAAACAGCCATTGCGAACCCATCAGATAGCCTGAGGACGACCAGTGCGAAAATACTTTGCTTAAGCCTTCATATAAAAAATGCCATCCAATAAACACCCTGGTTAGTGTAAAAAAAAGCTTAACAAGATTCTGATCCCTAACAGACATTGAAATTATTTTGGATATGGTAGCTGATACTTTATCCGATGTTTTCATTTTTAATATTTGTTTTTTAATTGCATGCCTGTCAAAATTTTTTCGGCAAGAAATTTTTCAGTGTCAATAAAACCCTAAAACTTTACTCGAATTTTTCAAAGAATATTTCTTTCATCTGGTGATTTTAGTTTTTTTAGCAGAGATCACTATGTGTAGCAAAAAAGCTGTTGAGCGCAACCTTATTTGCAGAAGAGAGGCGGTTGGAAAGTTCGCGCATTTCGTCCTGCGGCATCTCCCGGAATGTAGATGCCAACCTGGCGTTTTGCTCCACCTCCTCAAGGCTGGTCATGCCGACCATAGAGGAAGCAATGGGGAGGCTCCACGCGTAGCGCATGAGTGTTTGCGCGTCAGCCTTTTCAGGGGGGGCCCCCAGAAGATGCCCATAGGCGAGCGTCTTCATCGCGATGATGCCCATGTTCTTTTTTTGCGCAGCCGGCAACGTAATGGCCTCGAAACTGGGGGAGGATACTTCAGGAGCGAGCCGCCAGGTTCCTGGTTGGGCAACACCCTGCATTGCAGCGTTTAGCACGAGTTGCACGCAGTCAAAATCATAGCGTTCGATGAAGCGCTTCATCTGTACCGGCTGATCGTGCGACGAAACACCAATGAAGCGTACTACCTTCTGCTCGCGCAGCTTGTAGAAGGTTTCGACGCTGTAACCCTTTTGTCCGAGAAGATCAACTTCGTCGGCCTTGAGCCAATGGACATGAAGCAGGTCAATGTAGTCTGTTTGAAGGCGCTTCAGCGAGATCTCGACTTGACGCATAATTTCGTCGTATGTACGGTCGTGAATTTTTGTGGTGATGAAGACTTCCTTTCGCCGTGTTTTGAGCACGCGCCCTATTATCTTTTCAGACCAGCCGTCTATGCCATAGATGTGCGCGGTTTCTAACCATGTGATGCCGAGGTCAACCGTACGGTGGAGCAGTTGGACCGCCTCGTCTTCCCGGCCTTCGTAGGCTTTTTGGAATTTGCTGCCGGAACCAAAGCCAATAATGGGTACCTCCGCACCCGTCCGTCCCAAAATTCGTTTTGGGATAAGCGGCTTATTATTGGCACTACTATACCCAAAAGTGCTATCGAGGGTTATAGCTGCGGCTGCCGTAGCTGTCAAAGAGAGATACTCACGACGTGTCATTTTGTTTTTCATATTCAATTCTTTTTTTTATTTTATTTTTTTTAGCAGATGTCACTGTGATTGGCAAAATAGCTGTCGACCGTTGCCTTATTTGCAGAAGAAAGGCGGTCGGAAAGTTTGCGCATTTCGTTCGTTGGCATTTGTTTGAAAGCGGACGCCCATACGACGTTCTGCTCAATTTCCGAAATGCTGGTCATGCCGATCATTGAGGAAGTTATGGGCAGACTCCACGCATAACGCAGGAGGGTGTGAATGTCGGACTTTTCCGGGGCGCTTCCGATCAACTGACCCTGTGCGGACACTTTCATTGCGAGGATACCCATGTTCTTCTTCAATGCCGCCGGCAACGTGATTGTCTCAAAACTATGGCGGCTTGTCAGGTCGTTTTTGAAGCTGCCGATGCTGTTGTCGTACACCACCCCTTGCATCGCGGCATTGAGTGCGAGAAGCACGCAGTCGAGGTCGTGGCGCTCAATGAACAGCGTTACCGGGATCGGGTCGGCGTGCGCCGAGACACCAATGAAACGCGCCACCTTTTGCTCTCGAAGCTTGTAGTAAGTTTCGATGATACCGCCTTTTTTGCCGAAGGCGTCGGCTTCCTCGACGGTCTGCAGGTTGTGGACATAAAGCAGGTCAACGTAATCTGTCTGGAGGCGTTCCAGCGTCCCCTCCAGGTTCCGCATGATTTCATCGTAGGTATAGCGTCCGTAGATTTTCGTGGCAACGAAAGCTTCCCTACGGCGATTTTTGAGCGCGCGCCCGACCATGCTCTGCGCCCAGCCCCCGCCGTAGGAGGTGGCTGTGTCGAAATAGGTGATACCGAGATCGAACCCGTGCCGGAGCAATTGCACTGCTTCGTCATCACGGTTTTTATATTTGTTACAAAAGGGGTAGGTACCGAAACCGATAATGGGCACCTCCACGCCCGTCCGTCCCAAAACCCGTTTTCGGATGGACTGCTTTTTTTGTTGTAAGGAATTGAAGTGACAGCCGCCTAGGGTCGCGCCTACGGTTGCAAGGGCTGTCAAAGAGAGATACTCACGACGTGTCATTTTGTTTTTCATATTCAATTCCTTTTTTGTTAATTTATTGAGTTTTGAATATTTCTAAGGGATGCCTCCGATCTGTCAGTGGAAAGTTGATCGGACTCTTCGTGAGATGAGACGCGTAAACACCATAGATCATTTCCAATGCCGCTCGTGCATCGTAAATATTCGTTATCGGTTGACGATCCTCCTGAATCGCTTGCATCAGGTCCCAAACCGCGAAGCGACCAGCTTCGATAAAGATCGGTCCGAGGGGAACATCTTGTGTGCCTAACAAGGAATAATCCAACGGTCGGGCACTCGGGATTACCCGATCTTCCTGCAATTCTATCGTTTCAGCTACGGATTCATTTGCCGGTGCACAAGGAGCATTACTAAAACGGAGTGGTTGTGGCTCCCGATGAGCGTCGGAAAACCGATGTGACAACATGCCCTTGCTTCCGGTAACACATATTCCCATTCTATTATCATTTTTATACAGATTCCTGCGACTTTCAAAAATACCCCGCACACCGCCGGGAAACCGGAATGTAGCGAACAATTCGTCGCCCGCCGCCGGCCCGATGGGTTCAGTCGTTGTAGTCAATTCCGAACCAGTAAAAGGCTTTCCGTTGACCCGTACATCTGCGGATACACATTCTGGTTGACCGAAAAGATAGATCATCAGATCGAAGATGTGCGTTCCAAGCGTCATCATGTCTTCGCCGCCGCCACGATGATCGCTTTTACCCCAACCATGAACAGTAAGCGGTATACCGATCTTGCCAGACTCAATGAGACGTTTCATCGTAACGAAACCAAGCCCGTTGCGACAGGGATGAGCCATAGCGATTTTTATTTTGTTTTTTTTCGCAATCTGTACGATTTCATCTGCTTCGTGCAAAAAGGCGGTCAACGGTTTTTCGCAGTAAATATGGCAACCATTTTCAGCAAAAAGACGAATCTGCTCCAAATGGTCGCCTGGCAAACGTGACGTCAATACAACTATGTCGGGTTTTTCGTTTTTCAACAACGTTTCGCAGCTTAAGTAATGCCGTGCTGCCTGTGTTTGCGCCAATTTTGCTTCGATATTGCTTGTGCTGCCATCGACGAGACCAACAACCTTGACATTAGGAATGCCACGAAAAACAACATGCATTCCGTGCAGACCCGACATCTGCTTCGACTTGTCTTTGACGATGGCAACTTTCCATTGTTTCGTGTTGTCAGCATACGCTTGCCTACCATACGAAAAGGGGCCAATCAACGCGGTACCGGCAAAAACGCCGGAAGTTTTGAGAAATCCACGTCGTGTAATTGAACTTGCTCGTTTTATCATGATTTTTTAAATAAAAATAATCATACCATAAAATAGATGTCCAGCCGAAAACCGGGAAATTCCCGGCTGGATATATTTAATTGTCAAGGGATGTCCATAGCTTCACCCCCTCCGTATTCCCAGTAGAATCAGAATTTTGTATTTCTGGTTTCTCAACGTACTTATGATTGAACCAAAATATTAATACTAACAGTGTAATAATTGATACACCGATTGTAAAATTAGCCCAATGTGTTATCATAATCATAATTTATTCAGTATTTTAAAATCTCTTCTCTTCGTCATATCATTCTATTTAATTGACAAAAAGATATCATGATAAATGACGGACAGGTTTTCGTAATCAACCTGTCCGTCAAAAGGCGGGTTGGATTTTAATACACAGAAAATGTTTCATCCACTATATCAATTGCACAGCTCCGACTTAGGCTAATATCCAGGGTTTTGAACTGTAATGGCCTTGTTAAAATTGGTTTCGGAAACCGGTATGGGCCACAACCAATGTTTCTCAGCTATCTCCATACCACGGTTTTCCCTAACATATCTCCCTGCCTCTGCTTTTCCCAATCGTTTTAGATCAAACCAACGTTTGGATTCACCTACGGTTTCATATCCTCTCTCTTTGATGCATAATTCGATGAAAGATTCCTTATTATAATCGTTTATCTTAAAATCAACAGGTGAAGGCTGCGTAGACGGATGTCCGTATGCTCTTCGGTGTACCATATTGAGTGCTTCAAGTCCAGCTGGGGTAGGCCCCGTTGAGATTCGGCAACTTGCTTCGGCATACAACAACAGACAGTCGGCATAACGATACAAGGGGAAAGAATTTCTCGGATTAGTTCCCGTCTTGTCATTATACTTTTTTAGTAATAAACCGCCTGGTTGAACGAGACCACCACTGTATGAATACCAAAGACCTTTGCGTAAATCCCTGTCATCCTGATTTACGTAAACAGGACGATTGTTGTAATTAATAATAACATTGTACCCGGGCTGCCTCATATATGTACCAGCATTTCCTGAACCATGAAAATATATTGCCCCGCTAAATCCATCTTGTTCGTGAAACTTGAAATAGAAAATTTCTTCAGGTGTATTCACTACAGTTGCCCCATATAGTTTTTCAAAATCATCTGTAGTATTAATTTCTACTAAATTGTATTGCTTGGATTGGATGATCTCATTCGATAATTCGGTGGCTTTGTCATATTGATTCAGGGTAAAATACACATCAGCCAAGAGCATTTTTGCCGACCATTTGGTAGCACGCCCTGCATTCGATACTGTGGTCGGAAGCGCAACCCCGGCAAATTCCAGGTCCGAAATAATCAGGTTATACACCTCAGATTCGGAAGTTCGCGGCAGCTCGTATTCAAGTCTGTTTTCTTCCGTCCGTAAAGGTATGGTGCCCCAGCACCTCACTAACTGGAAATAGGCCAAAGCCCGGAGAAATCTTACCTCGCCCATGAGTTTGTCTTTATCATTATCCGAGACAGATTTGGCCTTTGGAATGGCTTCGATCAGGATATTGGAATTCCTGACAGCCCTATAAAATTGGACCCAAGTGTTGCCAACCCTTGTGATATTTGTTGCATCCAAGCCCCCATATTTGCTTGGGGGAGACCAACTACCAAGTCCACCATAAATAATATCTGATGATTCCTCCAACATAACAATATATACTGCTCTAAAACCATCACCATTTCTGAGATGCGCATATACCCCAGCGATACCAGACTCAACTTCGCTGGCCGTGTTAAAAAATGTTTCAGCGGCTATTGCCTGTGGTTTTTCCTCCAACAGGTCGCTGCATGAACAGAGTAGCAATGCAGCCAGGACAATAAATACTATATTTTTCATTTACCTTATTTTTAATTGATTAAAAAGTTGCATTAATACCGAATGTATATGATTTAGAAACCGGGTACGGATTTTGATCAATCCCCTGTCCGAGACCACCACCCTGTGAATTGACATCCGGATCCCAACCTGAATATTTGGTAAAGGTGAACATGTTTTGCAGGCTGACATAGAGCCTCACTTTCTCGAACCAACTGGCATTCCATTTTTTAACGGGAAAGTTATACGCCAGTTCTACGTTTTTCAACCGTAAATAAGAGCCATTTTCGACTAATCTGTCCGAAAGGCGCATAGATAAGCCTGTCACAGGTTTTGGATATTTGGCATTGGGGTTTTCCGGTGTCCAATGGTCATAGAGTACTTCTCTTACCTGATTTAAACCATACATATAATAAAGAGAGTTATCCACACTGGATGCATTTATCAAATCGTTTCCCTGCGATCCTTGGATGAACAGAGACAACTCGAAACCTTTGTAACTCATATTCGAGTTTAACCCATAGATAAAATTGGGATTGGGGTCGCCGATCTTGGTTTTATCCATCTGATTGATTATTCCATCAGGTTCCAGGTCTTTATATTTTTCCATTCCATTTGCATCATAACCATCTTTCAAGTATCCGTAAAAAATACCTATCGGTTCTCCTTCCCTCAGCAGATTACAATTGTCGTTTATGACCATAAAATCTATCGATCCACCCAGTATATCTTGCCCACCGTACAGTTTTCTGACCATGCTCTTGTTAAATGATATATTTCCGTTCAGCAGCCATTGAAATTCTCCATTAATTACATGAGCGTCGAATGAAAATTCAAGTCCTTTGTTTTGTATCTGTCCAATATTTCCCAGTGTGGAGGCATAACCAGACGAAGACGGCAACTGAATGGTATTCAAAAGGTCTCGTGTTTGTTTTATATAATAATCAGCTGTAAATCGAAACTTGTTGTCCATGATACCTATGTCCACACCCAGATCAAGCTGATCGGTTTTTTCCCATTTTAGCTTACCCGGCAACGTGGCTGCAGGAATAAAATAGGTAAAAAGTTTATTTCCAAATACCGTTTGACCAGAACTGAGGTTGTTCAACGTTGAATATGCGCTAATTGCCTGGCTGCCGGAAACGCCATAACTTGCCCTGAGTTTCAGATCGGAAATCAACGAAACTTTTTTCATAAATTGTTCTTCGCTTATTCTCCATGCCATGCTGCCCGAGGGGAAGTATCCCCATTTGTCGCCCTCGCTATACCTGGAAGAACCATCAGCACGAAAACTGAAAGTGAAAAGATAGCGGCTGTCAAAATTATAATTCACCCGTGCAATAGATGAAAGCAATACCCATTTTGAATAACCGGAAGACGGAATCCCCGCCGTAGTAGCGCTACCTATATTCCCGGTTTCGGTGAGATCACTCAAAAAGCCGGTACCGCTGGCACCTAAATTTTTTGTTATATAATCCTGATAAGTGAACCCCGCTACGGCCGAAAGATGGTGCTTCTTGGCAAAGGTTTTGACATAGCTGACCGTGTTTTCATTCAAAAGACTTATCTCCTGAGTGGTAGAAACAGAAGCGTAACCCGTTGAATTATAATATTTCGTCGTCCTATAATAATCATTGCGAGCATCCGAGCTTTCGATACCACCCAAAATCTTAATAAATAATCCATCGATCGGCTCGTATGTAAACGACAAGTTTGATAATACCCTATTTCTATTGGTTACATCACTAACCTCATTGAGAATATTTAGCGGATTGATCAAAGCGCCGCCTGTAGTGATGAAAGGGTAAGAATTATCCAACACCCGATATGTACCGTCATCATTGTAAGGAGTTAGTATGGGAGGACCAACGAGTGCTACACTGATCAATGAACCACCTTGCCGGCCTCCTGAAGAGTCTTTGTTATCTGTAACACTACGAGATAAAGTAGTCGTAGAGTTTACGGTCATTTTTTTACTGATCTCATGATCTAAATTTATCCTGAACGAATACCGGGTGTAAGCGCCTTTTCCAACAATCCCCTTCTGGTCGAAAATATTCCCGGAAAGGGCGAATTTCGTTTTCTCATTTCCTCCGCTTACAGTCAGTGAATGCGTACGAATAGGCGCTGTAGTAAATACAAAATCCTGCCAGTCGAATCCTTCTCCCAAAGAATTGATTTCATCTTGTGTAAAAAACGGGGCACGACCGTCATTTTGGGCACGTATATTATAGAACGTTGCATACTCCCTTGCATTCATCATCTCCATTTTCTTCGCTAATGATTGGAAGCCCAAGGTGGTGCCGAAATCTACTTTTGTTTTTCCTGTCTTTCCCTTTTTTGTGGTGACCATAATTACACCGTTGGATCCACGCGAACCGTATATGGCAATGGCCGAAGCGTCTTTTAACACTTCCATGCTTTCAATATCTTCCACGTTAAGCATGCCAATACCAATGTTCGACGGAAATCCATCAATAACATACAAGGGATCATTACCTCCCAATATGGAATTAGTGCCTCTGATGCGCACGGTAGTAGTGGCTCCCGGAGCGCCGCTGTTTTGCTTCACATGTACGCCGGCAGTTCGTCCCTGCAAGGCCTGAGCAACAGAAGCTTGGGGTATTGCTGCCAGATCATTTGCTTTCACAGAAGAAACAGATCCGGTTAAATCACTTTTCTTCATAGTTCCATACCCGATAGCGACAACTTCATCGATACCAATAGTTTCTTCGGTCAAGGTGACATTAATGGCAGTTTTACTACCAACAGTAATTTCTTGTGTCTTCATTCCGACGAACGAAAATCGCAATACCCCATTTTCGGGTACTTTCGCTAAGTTATATTTTCCATCGGTGTCGGTAATAACACCAGTCGTAGTGCCTTTAATAACAACGGAAACACCGGGCAGCGAAGCTCCAGAAGCATCGGTGACTTTACCGGAGACGGATTTTTGTTGCTGCGTAGATGATTCGGTGTTTAAAATACGAAATTCTTCATCGCTTTCGTTGTATAAAACAATCTGGCGATCTTTAATAATAAATTTCGTATTGGTGCCCTCAAAGATTGTTTTCAGTAAATCTTCGATTTTAGCCTGCTTTAAATCAAGATCAACCTTACGTTCAACATCGATTTTTCGATCGTTGTACATAAAGAAAAACTGACTTTGGTCTTCAATCCGGATAAGGACTTCCTTAACGGTAACACTTTGAACTTTTAAGTCCAGTTTGGTTACTTGCGAATAGACACTTGCGTTTACAGTAATAAATGTAATCAGCAAGAAAAAGGTCGTTAGTTTCATAACTCGAATTAAACACGACAGGGCGTAAGGACGCCTGTCCTTGTTAAACATCCACTTTTTTTTCATACTTTTGTTTTGCTAAGTTAAACATGCCCCTTGCGGGTATTATTTGATTTATAGGGAGAAAGGTGTTACAAGCGCCTTCCTCCTTTTTTTTAGTTCATTGTCTTCTTTTTTAAGGGGTAAATCATTACGGTATCATTATCAATTTTATAGCTCATGGGCGTGGTGATGGATAACAATTCCAAAAGTTCCTTTAAACTCTCGGTTCTAACGGTAAATGTGTAATTTTCAGAATACTTCAGACTTATATCTAAATTTATTTTCACACCATACCAGCGCTCCATCTTTTTTACCACCTCATCGAATGGTGAATTGTCAAACCGGAGCATTTCGTCTTTCCACGATGTAAAAAGATTTGTCTTAACCGGGACGTTTTGCATTTTGCCATTGCTTGTATTGATCACATTTTGTTCGCCCGGATTAAGCATAGCAGCTGATTTTCCAGTTTTGTTAAAAACTTTGACACTACCCTCTTCCAAAGTAGTAAATACTTCCTGATCGCCCTCGTAGGCACAAACATCGAACTTTGTACCAAATACCTGCACATCGGCATATTTTGTTTGAACTGTAAACGGATGTTTTTTGTCTTTAGCTACTTCAAAATAGGCTTCACCACTCAAACTTAGGTTTCTATTACCAGAAAAATTGACAGGATATTTCAACCTTGACCCACCGTTTAAATGACCCATTGAACCATCGGGCAAGGTGAATTGAACTCTTGAGCCTTGAGGTGCTGAGATTTCTGCGTAGGTATTATTTCCAATTGAATTCTGCATCATCAGGTAGATCCCTCCAATGATAAGGGGAATCAATAAAACGGCAGCAACACGATAGTAGGCAGACAAAATCCTGGACAGAACAGGACGATTATTCCTACTTGTGTTAATGTGAAAGTGAATTCGGTCGAGGATATGCTGCAACTCAACTTCTGTCGAAGGAGCTTTTTCCCAGTGTTCCTGAGCAGCATCTTTCAATTCAGGAAGATTGATCTCATTCAAAAACTGAGCAGCAACAAAGTTTTCATCATTCGCTGATGAATCATTAAAATATTTGTGGATTCGATTTTTATCAGAAATATCCATGTTGCCTGAAAGT
>JBAXED010000053.1:0-23709 GCA_037140615.1 Prolixibacteraceae bacterium | reverse complement strand
CCGGTCGGGTGGTTTTGAAAAGCGTGACAGGTGGGAAAAGGATCATCGATTCCCTGACTGGCGACCAGTTACCACGAATCTGCTAATCCACCGAGCGATGCACGAACTTTCCCTGGCCCTCGAAGTAATTGACCTGGTATCTAAGGAGACCCAAAAGAAGAGCCTTTCGCGGGTTTTTGAAATGGAGATCGAAGTGGGCACGCTCAGCGGCGTTGAGGCAGAGACTTTTCAGTCGGCCCTGGAGATGGTTGTCAAAGGAACCTTGCTGGAAGATGCAAAGATTCAAATAAACCAGACATTTGCCGTTGGAACTTGCAGTGATTGTCAGAAAGATTTTAACATGAAGGAGCGAATGGCAACCTGTCCGGATTGCCGGAGTTATCCTTCAAAAATAATAGGGGGCGATCAGTTTCGGGTGGTCTCTATTTTGGCGGAATAAAAAATAACACAGAGAATAATTGTCTTATAATCTAGGATTTTGTGGGTATTGAATTTCTTGCCTCTGCTTTTATTTTAGAGGAAAAAATTGAGATCACAAAGTAGAAAAATCGCGGGCAATTTTTCTCAGTGCAAATTAGTGTCAGTTCTATTAATTTCAAAAAGACTAAAACTTAATTATATGTGCAATACTTGCGGATGCAGCAACCCTGAAGAATACAAAATTTTCAGGCCTTCAGAACACCACCACGATCACGAGCATGAACACGAGCATTTTCATGGTGATGAGCCACACAGTCATCCTCACGTGCATGACCATCCGCACCCCCACGGGCACGACCACAGCAATGCACATGGGCATGACCACGATCATTCGCATCCGCATGACCACAACCATGGACATGATCACAGCCACTCCCACGACCACGGTCATTCGCACGATCATGACCATGACCATTCCTCCGCCAAGGTGATTGACCTCAACATCGGCATCATGTCGCAAAACAACCTGCTGGCAGAGCGGAACCGCGGATATTTTGAAGGGCGGGGAATTCTATGTCTCAACCTGGTTAGTTCGCCGGGAAGCGGGAAAACGACCATTCTGGAAAAAACCATTCAGGCTCTTTTGCCAAAGGAGAAAATATACGTGATCGAAGGTGATCAGCAAACAGCACGCGATGCCGAGCGCATCGAGCAGTCCGGCGCACCTGCCATCCAGATCAACACCGGAACCGGATGCCACCTGGATGCCAACATGATCCAGGTTGCGCTGAAGAAAATGGAGGTTTCCGCGGATGCGGTATTGTTTATCGAGAATGTGGGGAATTTGGTCTGTCCGGCCATGTTTGACCTTGGTGAGCAGAAAAGGGTGGTAGTCATCAGCGTCACAGAAGGGGATGACAAACCGCTGAAATATCCGTACATGTTTCAGTCGTCACAGCTCTGCCTGATCAACAAAACAGATCTGCTACCCTATGTAGATTTTGATGTGGAGAAAGCTTCCGCGAATGCCAGGCAACTCAATCCAAAATTGGAGATCATCCTTCTCTCGGCCAGAACAGGCGAAGGGATGCAACAGTGGTTCGACTGGATTAGCAATCAAAAAAACAAGTAGAATAACTGTTGAGGCAAAAATAATATTACACAGAGGAAGAAGGAGAAGCACAGAGTTACACTGAGATTAAGAAAGTTTTCCTGACTCTGTGGATCTCTGTGAACCCTCTGTGTTACTCTGTGTAATTTCTTGTTGTTAGTTCTGCTACTAATTCTTTCACCTTCATTACCGCCAGCGGGACTGCTGCCGCCACTTCGGGCGAGAGATCAAGTCCCATGTCCTGAAAATCTTTTACCGAGATGGCTACAAGATGAAATTCAGGTGGAACACCCAACAGACAAGTGGTATCGATCAAATCTTTGAGTCCGATCTCGTGCGCACTAAGCTGTTTCGGAAAATCCGTTGCGAATTTTGGGTGAAGCACCCGAACGGTTCCCGCCGGAAAAGAGTCAAGGGCAGCGTCGATGAAAACGATGAAACGGTAGGAAGAAATAAATCCCAGCAGGTGAAACCCGCCCGTTCCGCCATCCATCAGATCGGCACCCTTGACCCCTTCTTTTTCCAACTTCTGAAGGACGTGTATTCCAACGCCTTCATCATTCATCAACAAGTTTCCAACTCCCAGGACTAAAATCTTGGATTGTTCCACTATTTTTTTCCTTTTTTAGGGCTGGTGCTTGTGCTGTCATCATTTCTCAAAGCCACATCCTCTTCGATAAATTTCCAGCCGCCGATCATGGAGGAGGTAATGCCTCTCCGTTCGATGTAATCGTGGTAGAAAACCAGGTAAACATGTACCAGTGCAAAGAGGATAAAAGCCCACATCAGAATATGGTGAATTTGGCGGACTGCAATATCTCCTCCCAGAAATGGAACGAACCACGCGAACAGCTGAGGAAGAAAAGAATTGCTCATCGCTGCGTACATCCCAAAACCGGTCAGACACTGAAGAAGGAAGATCAAAAAAGTGATGAAATAGATAAAACTGGCCAGCGAATTGTGACCGATTGAATCGATCTGTTTGTGCTTTATCTGAAATACGTCCACTTTGATGACATCCAGAATCTCGTTCCATTGACTTTTTTTCAACGGAATGAAGTTGTACCATCTGGAATATTCATTTCCTGCAAATCCCCAATAGGTGCGAAAGACAAAATTGAAGAAGAAAAGAAAGGCAGCCACAAAATGGATGAACCTCACATTGCCAAACCAAAAATTCAGATAGGCCTCAGTACCCTTCATGACTGCGATCGGATTCCCTATAAGGTATCCGGTGATACAGAGTGCCAGGATACAAAGCGCATTGATCCAGTGATAAATACGAACAGGCAATTCCCATACGTATACCTCACGCAAAGGGACAGATCTGCTTTTCATGGCTAATATGTTTTCAGTTCATGAATATAGCTTCCGTTTTCGTCGTAGAGATGCACTGCGCATGCCAGACAAGGGTCGAAAGAGTGGATCGTGCGCAATACTTCCAGCGGATTTTTTGGATCAGCTATCGGTGTTCCGATCAGTGCTGCCTCGTAGGCCGACCGCATACCATTCAAATCTCTTGGCGAAGCGTTCCATGTTGTCGGGACCACCAATTGGTAGTTGGCAATCTTCTTGTCTTCGATGACGATAAAGTGGGAGAGGGCGCCGCGTGGAGCTTCCACCATACCGACACCTTTGGCCATTTTTGGCCACGATGCAGGTTCCCATTTATCATTGTTCATGGTACGTGAGTCGCCGTTCTTGATATTGTCGAGTAGCTGCTGATAGAATTCCAATGCCCATCCGCAGACGAGTTTGGTTTCCAGTCCGCGTGCTGCTGTCCGTCCCAATGTTGAGAAAAGGGCTGTTACCGGAACATCGAGGGCTTTCAGGGTACTTTCAATGACCTCTTTGTATTCGGCCCGACCAGAAGCATAACCCACCAGCATCCTGGAAAGTGGTCCGACTTCCATTGGCAGACCTTTCCATCTTGGTGTTTTTACCCAACTGTATTTTTGGCTGAAATCAAGGTTCTTGTAAGGTGGTTTCGGCCCGGTATAGTTAAACTTTGTCTCACCTTCCCAGGGATGAAGACCGACTTTGTCGCCTTTGGAATATTCGTACCACGAGTTGTTGATGAACTCTTGAATCTGATCCGTATCCTCGGCTTTCACTTCGTGGATTTTGCTCAGATCACGGTTCAGGATCACACCTCTTGGCATCTTGAAACTTTCGGGATGGTTGTATCCGTTAGTCGGGAAATCGCCGAATGACATGTAGTTTGTCAGTCCGCCGCCGATGGCACCCCAATCACTTTTGTAGTAAGTCGCTACTGCCAGCAAATCGGGAATATACACCTGATCTACGAACACCTTGGCATCCTGAAACAGCTGACCAACAAAAGCCAGACGCTCGGCATTAATTGCATTGGCTTCGTCGATGTTGATGGAGCAAGGAACGCCGCCAACTACATAATTTGGATGCGGATTCTTTCCGCCAAAGATGGTATGTACCTTGACCAGTTCCTTTTGCCATTCGAGGGCTTCGAGGTAGTGGGCTACGGCGATGAGGTTAACTTCGGGCGGTAATTTGTAGGCTTTGTGTCCCCAGTAGCCATTGGCGAAGATGCCCAGCTGACCGCTTTCCACAAATTTTTTGACCTGGTTTTGAACGTCGGTGAAATAGCCGACAGAGCTTTTTGGCCAGGCGGAAATACTTTGTGCAATTCTGGATGATTCAGCAGGATTGGCGCTCAGGGCGGAAACCACGTCTACCCAGTCGAGTGCATGCAGTGCATAAAAATGGACCACGTGATCCTGGATGTAAAGGGCATTGGCCATCAGGTTGCGGATCAGTTCGGCATTTGGCGGGACTGAAATTCCCAGTGCATTTTCGACCGTCCGTACCGAAGTAAGTGAGTGTGTGGATGTACAAACACCGCATACTCGGCCAACGAAAGCCCACGCATCGCGCGGATCGCGACCTTTCAAAATTGTCTCAATGCCCCGCACCATGGTACCTGCGCTGAAGGCATCGGTAACGAAGCCATCTTTAACTTCTATTTCAACCCGTAAATGACCTTCGATACGGGTAATTGGATCGATAACTATTCTTTCTGCCATGGCTATGATTCTTTCAGATTAGTTTCTGGTTCGTTGGTGATCTCTTTGTGCTTCCGGATGTTGGTGGTAATGGCGTGAGCGGCCATTCCGGCTGCTGTCAGCACACCAAGTCCAAGGCCGATTTTATCCGCGGTAGTTTCGATACCAAATCCGGCCACAGAAGGCAGATGCTGGTAGAAAGGACCGTTGTCCCAAAATCCTTTTTCGGAGCATCCGATGCATGGATGGCCCGACTGGATGGGATAACTAACGCCATCGTTCCATTTGATAATTCCGCATGAATTATAGGTGACAGGACCTTTGCAGCCCATTTTATACAGACAATATCCGCGTTTTGCGCCTTCATCGTCAAAAGACTCAACGAACAAGCCGGCATCGAAATTGGCCCTGCGATAACAGGTATCATGAACCCTGCGGGAATAGAATGCTTTTGGACGATTAAGACTATCCAGCTGAGGAATGCGTCCGAATGTGAGCAGATGCACCACAACTCCGGCCATGACATCAGCGATAGGCGGACAACCTTGTACATTGACGACAGGTTTGCCACTAATTACTTCGTGAACTGGTTTGGCTCCTGTTGGATTTGGACTGGCAGCCTGAACGCAACCTGAAGAGGCACAATTGCCCCAGGCAACCACTGCCATGCAATTGGCAACAGCTTCTTCCAGAATCTGTAGGGCACTTCGTCCGCCGATACAGCAGTATGCTTCATTGGCCGTCGGGATCGACCCTTCAACCATCACAACATATTGCCCGGGATACTTTTTCATAACCGTCTGATAAGCTTCTTCGGCTTGAAATCCGGAAGCGGCCATTAAAGTTTCCTGGTAATCCAGCGAAATTTTATTCAGGACGATGTCGGCCACCAGAGGATGGGAAGCCCTGATAAATGATTCGCTGCAGCAGGTACATTCCTGAAAGTGGAACCAGATGACAGGCAGACGCGGCTTGGTTTGAAGTGCATTGGCAATCTGACCTGCACCTTTTGACTCCAGGCCCAAAAATGCGGCCATGGTTGTGCAGAATTTTAAGAAATCTCTCCGGGCAATGCCTTTCCCTTTGACTTCCTGATAGAAAGAAGGACGTTTCTCCATAAGGCGGTGAGTTTAATGTTAATTAAACGTTAAATATACATTAAATATCTATGAAACAAGATATCCAGATATATTTATGTAATTATTATAAAAAAAATTTCTCTAAAGTCAATTGTTTTAAAATATTACACAGAGGAAGAAGGAGAAACACAGAGTTACACGGAGACTAAAAACGTTTTTTCTACCTCTGTGGATCTCTGTGACTCCTCTGTGTCGCTCTGTGTAATATTATTTTTGGCCTTTTGTTTTGGCACCTTCCGTTGGCACCAGGGAAGTGAGCTGGATCAGGTATGTTTCGATATTCTCGACCGTTGCATCTCTTAGCAGGACGGTTTTGTTTTCATCGAGCAGATAGAGGGTTGGGATGGCTTTGAGATCATAGATTGCCTTTTTTTGCACCACTGATCCCTTGTCGTAGCCATTGATCCAGGAGGCAGGCAATTCTGCATAATTTCTGGTCCAGGCCGACAGCTCCAGATCCGGATAGACAGACAGGATTTGGAGCGCTCCTTTTTTCTCCAGCTGACCGATCACCGCTGATTGAATCATTTTACCTCTTGCAACTTTGCATTCATTGCATTCGGGGTTAAAAAAATAGAGAATTAGCAGTTTTGATTTGGTTCGGAGTAGGCTGGAGGAAGAACCATTTTTCAGGGTAAAAATGAAATCGGAAGCCTTGTTCCCGGGTTTGTTCTTCAGGGCCAGTTCATATTGTTTTTTGAAACGGTATTTGTAGGTGTCGTCCAACACCTTCGAAGCGCATGCCAGTTCAAGAAAGATCTCGTACAATTGATCATTCCGCATGGGTGAGTTGGGATGATAGAGGTATTTCTCTGCCAGGCCCAGGAAAAGCAGCGTATTCTTCCTATTCATTTCCGCCTGGGCCAGCAATTTCCTGATGCCTCCGGCAGCTTGCTCGGGAGATACCTGTCCGGCATATGTAATAAAATTGGCGAAGGCTTGTTCCGGCGGTTTGGAAGCTGCGAGTTGCGAAGTATCCCGGAAGTTGAAGTTGTTCCAGAAGTGCTCCACCAGAAAGACCGTTTTCTGCTCAGGTGTGGTTAGCATAAGTGGAATAACAGGAGGCTGGTAAGCTTTTGTTTGCACAGGCACAACCACGACAGCCGGATTTTTCTTTTCCGGCAGATGGCAGGATGCTGTGGCAAAACAGAGAAAGATCAGGGCAATAAGCTTCCAGCTACAAAGAGAAATTTGGGATATCAACTTCATAGCCTTAAAGGTAATGATTTCTTAGTTTAACCGAGCTCCGCGTGTTAAGTAACAGGACCGGACATAGCAAAACCTTTCTCGATGGTAATGTCCTGGATCTCAATTTTAGGGGCTTCATAATTGTTTACAGAAATCTGCAAATCATTGTTGCTTTTTGGAATTAGTGCGTCCATCTTTAAGGTTTTAGAATAATGATAATCAGTTAACAAAAAGTGTAATCTCATTGTTCAGTCAAAACTAATAAATTATTCCAAACATGATGACCATTAAAGTGTGGTCATTTCGTGGACAAGAATCAAAAAGCTGACCAGAATAAATGAGTATATCCCTATCTCTGGAATCTACTTAAGAGACCTCAAAAGAGATGATTTCAGCCGATCGAAAAGTGGCTCTTCCACGAGATCATGTTTCCATTTGAGCTTGAGCAAGAGATAGGCTCCCACAACTTTGCGCTTGATATAAGCTCTCTTTTCCGGATCATCAGTTGCAAACAATTGGGGGTTGCATTTGATTGTATCCCGAAAGACTTTCTTTGCCATTTTTTCATTTTGAGCCAAAGCCGGAATTGAATTTGTTGGCATTCCCAAATATTTCTGCGCCTGGTACATGAATGCAGCGAACAAATTAAGTTGGGAAGTTTCTTCCAAAATCCTGAAAAATTGACTGAAGTTGATTGAGGCAGCATTTCGGGTAAAGAAAAGCGCATGATCACAGTGAAATCTCAGCACAATGCCTTCTTCAAGAAAGTGGTAAATACTGTGGCGTATAAGAAAAATTGCAGTAAAGTCAGGTTTTGGAATGCGTACTTCGGTTTCGTCGATGCGAAGCGTATCATATCCCTGCTCCTGAAGAATATGATGCAGTTCCTTTTCAAGTTTCTCATTTACTGTGTCGTTCTTGATGTCGAGAAAGGTCTTATGGTTCTCTATCGAAACCCCTTTGAAAATAAATTTAGCGTGCTTGGGGTTTTTTCTTTCTACCTCGATGTCCAAACTCTCCATCATCTGATTACCCTTTTCATAGTCACCATAGAGGTAAAGATCAATGTCGCCCGACTCCCTGTGCATAGGAAGGGGATAGTTTTCTCCCAGACCAATTCCTTTCAGAAGCAGTACTTCAATCCCATTGTCATTGAAAAGTGTTACCAATTCTTTGATTACCTCTTTTTGCCTTTTGTTTGTTTCCTCCTTGGATTTTACGCTCAATTCCCAACCTATTTGCTTTAATTTAGGGATGTTTAGTAATTGAGGTTTACTTTTCCATACATCATAAAAACCATCGTATGAAATACCCAGAACCCCCTGAATAGAGGCAAAAGATATTACTTTATCCCAATTTACCTGTTTAAAACCTGTGAGTAGAGCCTCTTTGTCCTGCTCCGGCCAAAGAGCAATCTTTAGTAAGTTGCAAAGAATCTGTTGTTCGGGTGTTAGCTTCATCGGGTATTCAATTAAATCCTATTTATATTAAAGCACAATCAATCCGGCAATCATAGTTAGGGGGTGGTTTTAATCATGTTGAAGATGATCAGGCAAATTTCTCCACATCTATTACTTCATCAAAATATTTTATCAGCTCCTTTTTATGGGTGATAAAGAGGATCGTGATGTCTTTCTTCAGATCCAGTAAAATATTGATGATGTGCTGTTCGTTTTTGGCGTCGAGTGAGTTTGTAATTTCATCCAGCAGCAACAGGGAAGGCTCGCGCAGCAAAGCTCTCGCAATGGCCAGTCGCTGGCGCTCACCACCTGAGAATTGTTGTGCATTGTTGCTCATCAGGGTATCCAATCCTTCCGCTAGCTCACGTACAAAAGGACCGGCATTAACACGATCAAGGGTTTGCCACATGGCCGAATCTGAAATCTGATTATCCCCCATTGCCAGATTTTCTCGCAATGATGAATTGGTAAAAGCAGAATCCTGCGAAACATAGGCGATGGAATTATGCCAGGTTGCCTTGTCAAGCTCACCTAAATCCTGACCATCAATCTGTATTTTTCCCTGTCCGGGGATAAGTATTCCGGTCACCATATCCATTAAAGTTGTTTTCCCAATGCCTGATGAGCCAATGATTCCTGTGATATTTCGAGCTGGAACAGTGAGGTTAAGATGTTCAAATATCGGTTTGTCCTGGTTGTATCCGAACGAAACATCCTGAAAGGCAATCTCTTTTTTCAGGCTAATTTTTGAGGTGGCAGGATCTGTTAAAACTGATGAATCCTTCAACTTTGCTTCCAGCTCATTTTTCATGGCCATGGTATTTTCGAACGACGGAAACAGGCTGATGATCTGTATGTAGGTGGTGTGCATCTTCATCAGTTGAGGAAAAATCCTCGAAAACAGCAAAATCAATATCAGAAAAGTAGAGAGCGATAAGCCTCCAAATTTATACCCCAGGTAAACGACCAGACTGAGAATCGCGGCACTTGCTATTGAATTGATTGTTTGTGGAGTTATGCTTAACCTCAACAGGCGTTTCCGTTCATCGGAAAATTGTTGATTCTGCTCATTAAAGCGATCGAAATGGAATTTCTCGGTTCCATGGATCTTCGCAAATTTGATTGCATCCCAGAAATCATCAAATTGTTTGTAGAGGTGGCGGTTGGTGAAAAAATTATCTCTTCCAACTGAATAAGTCCGGGTGATATACTTGTTCATCAGCAAATAAAGAATCAAACCGCAAATCAAAACAAACAGCGTAAAATAAAATGATACCAAGGTAGCCAGGATGACATAAATGACAAAGATGGAAATGGCAGACAGCAAAGACAACAAATAGAAATTCAATCCTGTGATATTTGGTATTTCGGAAGTTAGGATATGAGAGAATTCGTTTCGGTTTTGTCCGGACAGAAATCCCCAGTCGGAACGGATTAGTTTATTGAAGATATCTTTTCGAATTTCGGCTGTATATTCCTGCTGGACATCACTCTGCCAAATTGATTTCGCATATAATATCAGTGAATTAAAAAGGATAAGGCAAAGATAGAGGCCTAAAATCAGTTCAATATTGATGGTAATGCCCAAGCTGCCGACCAGCCTGTTCAGCACTTCAAAAACCCTGTTGCTGCCAAGCGAATTCTTTTCAAGCATTTGCAGCAGGGGAACCAGCGTAATGATGCCGACTCCCTGGCTCAAGCCGAATAGAAGGTTGGTCAGGAAAATCCCAATATTCCTGGCTGGAGAAAACCGGTAGAACAGGGTGTAGAGATTCAGTATTTTTTGGGGATTATTCATTTGTCAACAGTTGTATAGAATATATTTAAGCACCGAAGCGCATCTGACCCAGTTTTATTTTAACCCTGATCCCGGTAAAAACGATTTGCCGGTAAAACCTTTGAAATAAGGTCCGTTTAGGAATCGAGGCGACAGCGACCACATCCTCTGAAGTAATGGTCTCGGTCTGGATCATGGCATCGCCCTTGGTGACAATGGAGCAAACCTGATCCTCTGCTTCAGAGAACTTAATTTGGATAATCCGGTGCAGAATAAAACTCCCATTGTACCGGAAAAGGATGATCTCTTGCGGTTTTAGCTCAGTCGCATTGCAAGGATGCAGCATGACAGAATCGATTCCGTCAAGCAACAGCGGACTCATGCTGTTGCCACGCACCTTTAGCTTAACCGACATTCCGGCATTTATGTACTCTTCGATGATCTTCAGAGCCGCTGAATTGGGGATAATTTTCGTTTTCATGACCATTTATTGAAAAATGGCATTTTTCACCAGCTCTGCGGCGGATTTATCAGGCAGGCATTGAAGACGGTAGACCGGGATTGTTTTTACTACCGTCGAAATGATGTTGCAGATGTGTCCTTCAAAATAGTCATCATGGAGAAATGCCGGGGGGAAAGAGGGAAGCAAAGCTCCAAAAGCCCCCAATTTATTGAGTCTGGTCAGATGATTGGTTTTATGCTGCTCAAGCCTGACGATGGCCGCTATGGGATATTGTTGGTTGAGGTACCATCTCCCTTTGCCGCTCCAGGGCGATCCGTAAACGAAAGGGGTTGGTTCCATTTTTTCATTCAACTCAACTCTGATTATCGGACTGTCATCATTCAACAAGCTGGATCCTGGAATGTGTTTCAGCCAGAGTGCTGTATGGGTACTTTTCCCGGTACCGGATTCCCCCAGGAAGAGGATGGCCTGGTTGTTGTACACAATGACAGATGAATGTACAGCCGCCGTCTGTTTTGGTATTCCTGCAAAAGCCATGGCCATCCAGAGCGAAAACTTCAAATGACCCGGGTGAAGGGGTTTTCTGGCGTCGAAGGTGAATGTCATTGCATTGGAGCCAATCTCCATCTCCCAAAAGGTTGAAACCAGGCTAATTTGGCTATTGTTCGTTTCAATATCCGGTTTTTCCGAAATGCTTAGGAAGTATTTTTCTCCTTTTTTTGTTAGGCTACAGATACATTTCCCTTCCTCGATTTCAAAAGAATGAACGAGCTTGGATTCATTTTCACAGGACACGCCTCTCAGCTCATTTTCAACACCGGCTAACAAAATTTGCAGAAGCGGTACCTCTGATTCATTAACGACATTCCTGTGAAGAAAGGGTGAAAACCCATCGAGTATTATTTGCAGCCCTTTGGTGTGGGCTGAAGAAATATCGATCCTGTGACCGGCAATGTAAAAGGTTTCTTTTGTTTTCAAAGGTAGATTCTATTTAAGGGCGCTTAGAACTGAAGAGGTAAACCGACGGTAGAAAAACCCCTTATCCATCAAATCGTATTTCCATTTCATTTGGAACAAGCGATATGCTCCCACCATTTTGCGCCTGACAATCCACCATTTCGCCAAATCTTCAGGGGAAATTTTTTTGGGGAGATTGATCGTATCCTGAAGAATCCGGTTTGACAGGTTCTCATCGCAGGGCAAGGCAGGGATTGAATTTCGCGGCATTCCCACGTGCTTTTGGGCAAGGTTTATGAATGCACTGAACAAATTCATTTGGGAAGTCTCTTCCAGAATTTTGAATGATTGGCTAAAGTTGATTGACGAGGCATTTCGGGCAAAGAAAAGCCCAAGATCACAGAGATACCTCAGCACCAGTCCTGAGGCAACAAAGTGGGTAATGTCGTGCCGGACAAGAAAAACGGCAGTAAAGTCGGGCGTTGGAATACGCACCTCAGTATCGTCGATTCGAATGGTGTCAAAACCCTGCTCTGCAAGAATATTGTGCAGATGCTCTTCAAGTCGCTGATTTATTTTGCCGGAGGTGAGATCCAGAAAAGTTATGTGATTTTCAATGGGAATTCCTTTGAAAAAAAAGTTGTGATGCTTGGTTCCTTGTCTATCAACGACGATACCCAAGTCCTCCATGATTTGATTCCCTTTTTCATAATCTCCAAACAGATAGATGTCAATGTCGCCGCACTCTCTGTGCGAGGGAATGGGATAGTTTTCACTCAGTCCGATTCCTTTCAGTAACATCATCTCAATGCCATTTTCCTTGAAAAGTGCTACCAGTTCTTTGATCACCCCTCTTTGCCTTTTGTTTCTTGCCTCCTGGAATTTCAAGCTTAATTCCCATCTTATTTGCTGGTCTTTCGGAAGAGCCGGTAATTGATCTGTGAATTTCTTGCCCCTTGAGAATCCGTCTAACGAGACGCCCAATACCCCTTGCCGGAAGGCAAAAGAGATTAATTTTTCCCAATCTATCTCGTCGAATCCCGAAGAGAGTGCTTCCTCATCCTGACCAGGCCAAAGAGAGACTTTTAAAAGGTTGAAAAGAACATGTTGCTCGGGAGTTAGCTGCATCGGGTCTACGAATAAGGTTGGTTTTCTTTAAGGCTCAATCAATCCGGCTTTCATCATAGAAGATATCCAGGCTTCGGCATCGGCAACAGCCTGAACTTGATCAATGTCATAATTTGAAACCAACAGATCTGCAGCCTCAGATTTTAAGAAATCCTGGTTCTGGAAAGTGTTCCAGAGCAGCTCTGCACTGCTGTTGAGCATCACCACTTTGGTGAGATCAAGGTTAGCCGATCCCTTCATCAGGATCATCTTTTCTCCGGCAATTTCGCGAAGGGTGTAACCTTGGACTATTTTCATATTTGAAATTTTTTATTTATAGAACGTCTTTTCACAACAGCAGGCAAATAAGACACAATATGAAAAAGGAATTATCGAACGAACTATTTTTCCAATTACCACAAATCTTCTAATGTGTTCCATTTGCCTATTGTGAAAACGTTTATTTATTTGAATTGTTTAATTCACTGAAAAGTATGGTTGCAAATTGTGGCAAAGTTGTACCGCCAAAGTTGGGTTTATGAAAAACCTCTTACTGCCGGTTCGCTGAATTGCAGACCCGTGACCCATATTAACAACAATGTTCCCCCAAAAAATCCGAAAACTAAGAGTCGGCAAAACCTTTTTCGACAGTTATCTCCAGCAGTTCAATTTTGGGTGATTCATAAGGAGTTGCAGCATTCTGCAAATCCTTGAAGTCGTTTGAAATAATTTGTTCCATAGAATCGATTATAAAGTAAAACGAATAAGCTGACTGGATTTCGTCAATATCAGCTCTGATTAAGAGTAATATTGATCCGGTATTGTTTGATCTAAACAAATTTAAGAAATAGTAGAATCAAATCAAATCAAATAGATTTTTAGATAATCAAATAAGCTAATCCCGCGAACAGCAAACTGAAAGCCCAGACTGCTTGATGAAGTAGTTACTGATCCCCACCATCTCGATTATAGTTTCACCGATTCAGTTTTCTAGCGCAATGTGCCTTTGCGCCCTGAATCAGCCTCTGTGCACAACTAATCCTTAATGCAGCGAACAGAATAGCCGAAAGCCCGGTAGTAGTTGCTCGTATAGGCTTGATTGCTACTGAAGTACAGGAAGATTGAATAAGTGCTGACTTGTATGGTACTCGACCAGTAGCAGCCGAAGGAACCAACATCTTCGAGCGAACCACTGCTGTAGTTGCGGCTGCCTGCTGCTGCAAATTTAAGAGGTGAGCCAAAAGCCCTTGCTGCGTTTGGTGATGAACCCCACGTTACCATTTCTGCACTAAATTCTGTCTCGGTAGGTAGTCTAAAACCGCTCGGGCACGGGTTGTTGATGCCAGTCAATCCCTGCCATAAGTTGACGTTTTGTGGGTTGCGCCAATCGTAAGGGGAAGCTGGTGCTAAAATAAAGCCTACATTACCCGGTGCATCTGAGCTTGACAGTGTGGAGGTGGTAACTGATGTGCGGATTTGGTGCCCATCGGCTGCTCTTCCCCATTGGTATAAATCACCATAGGAAGCTGCATCTGTGCTGCTGGTGGCTACCTGGGTGGCACCTAAATTGCGGTCCAGCCAAATCCTGGCGGGAGTGGTAGTGGATGTGACCGTATTGTAGATATATCCATGGAAATCTGTTACATATTCCATCTGAACAACATATTTCGTGCCTCGTTCAAAGATTTTTCCTGTTTTGGTTGTATTTATAAAGACACCTGAGCTTTCGTACTCCAAACCAATTGTCATATTCTCGGCACTGAAATCCCCCGGAAGAATCATCATGTATATTTTTGGTGTTGTGGCATAATCTGATGTGGGAGTTACACCTCCTGTAATGGTTAGTGTGATCTCTTTGGTGCCGCTTGGTGAGGAAATGGTGTAAGAAACACCTGCTCCTGGGGTGGCCGAAGTGATATTTACTGTTCCTGAGGTTAAGCTAAGGTTAGTTGTAGGTGCTGTCAATCTTACTCTGGTGATTTTTCCACTACCTGAACTGCGTATTATCTGAAACTCAAGAACAGTAAAAAGATGGTTGTAGTATAGGTTTACTCCGCTACCTACCATGCCTGGCGTGTCAGGTGAGGTTACTGTTGCTGGTGTGGCGACCATAAAATCAAGGGCACCAATATGGGCACTGCTGTTGGCTGCCGACTGGGTCTGTGCAGATGCCAGCGAAACTGGAACAGCATTACTTGCAGATGTACCTGTCACCCAAGGGTAGTAAGCATAAAAGGTGTGAGAGCTATTCGTTGCTCCCCAGCTCATTGTTTCCGGATCAGAAGAGAAAGTTGAGGAAGCAGCAGAAGTTGCAGCCGTAAACGGTATATTGACAATTGCAACGCTGCTAGATGTTCGCGCTTCTGCAGAGTAGATTCCCACCTTGTCGCTGCCAGCAACCCAGACGGTACTTTGTGCGCTTAAGGTGGATTTAAGTCCTGTCCCGGCATCCTGCCCGGTCACCAAAATTTTACTGCCGGATTGTGTAACTACTAACGGGGTGGTCTCCTTTTTGCAGGCAGATGCCAGTACCAATAAGCCTATCATCGCCGAGAATGCTGCATATCTGATTGTTTTCATTTTTCGTTTTTCATTTTTCGTTGTTCACTGTTCACTGTTCATTGTTCACTGTTCATTATTCACTGTACACTGATCGGACGGCTACACAGGGCCGCCCCTACGAATTCAACTCATCGCACTACCATGTGCCGTCGCCCCAGCCGGTGATTGAATCGGCAAAACCCTTTTCGACAGAGATTTCCAGTATTTCGATCTTGGGTGGTTCGTAGGAGTTTACATCCTGCTTTAAGTCATTGCAGCTTTTGGGATCAGTGGGGAGCATAAATATTGTTGTTTAAATATGTAGTAAGAAAAAACGCACAGCTTTGTGTTTATTTGACTGTGCATTTGAGACTCTGATACTACAAACATATACATGCAATAGAATGTTTAAGATTTTTATTAAATATTTGAAAATTATTTTCAAATATTTAATAACCTTATCCACTCACTTCCAGTTGGCCTGATTCTTTGATTTCGCTGATTTACCATTGAATTGATAGCAGGTGCTAATTCATCGGACCATGGGATTACAAATCTGCCCCAGGGCGGAGGAGGGGGTGTTTTTTTAGAAATAGGTCTTTACTGCAAACTCAAACTGGTTAATAAAGATCTCTTTAAATCTCGATAGGTTGTTTTGTTCGTAAAAAAGCAATATCGCTTTTTTGTAACCTAAAGATTCAACAGTCCTGAATGAAATCGGACAATGCTTGTAATTCATTAAAATGGCATTACTTACTATTCTGGCCGTCCTCTTGTTTCCGTCCATAAATGGTTGAATGTATGAAACCAATGCCAATATCAAAAACGCCTTTTCAAATATATTTTCTTTCTTGTTTACAAGTTTACAGGCAGATTCCAGTGCCTCTCGTATTTGAAATTCATTGTCAAGTGGACGATAATTCGTGCCGGAAATACCCACTCTCCGTTTTCTTAAATGTTTGTCAACCGCTAACTCTTTTACAAGTAAACTATGAATGTCTTCGATTTTCAGAATTGATAATGGGATTAAATAATCTGGATTTTCGGCAATAAAATCTATTGCTTCTTTGTGATTCAAAAGCATAATTGCTTCTTCCTTCGTTTTTCCAGCGGCAGTTTCTTTGTCTTTAAGCAACCTTTCCGTCTCGAGCAATGAATAAGTATTTCCCTCGATCTGAGACGATTTCCAACTTAAATCAATAGCAAGTCGTTCAAGCTCTTTTTTGTATTCAGAATCTGATAATTGAGAAATGTTTTCGGTGTATTTTTTTTGCAAGTCAGCTAGTTTTGCAAGTTCAATCTTGGTTAGAATCTCATTTTTGTCCAATAAATCAAAGATATCTAAATTGAACTCCTTCTTAATTTGCCTTTCGTCAATCTCCTTTTCGTAATAGCTTTCTAAGTCAATTGAGTATAACAATTCGTAAGACGGTGAAATAAAATAGCGTGTCCCTTTCCCTTTTCCCTCCAATACGATGTATTTCTCAGTAAGTAATTGAGATAATACTCTTTTGACTGTCGCATAGCTAATCGAAGTCGTAATTCCTTTATGAATTTCGCCTGAAGAGCAATTTGCATGGTTCTGAATGAAATTTAAAATTTCTATTTGTTTTGTATCTGGCATAACTTCATGCTTTATGGCTCACAAATGTATAAAATACGGCGCAAGTCTGGACACAAAGGAGCTTTATTTTTTTTATTTTGAGCTATAACGACCGAGGCTTGGGGTTATTGTCTGTGGGCTGATGATTATTACGGATTACAAATCCGTAGTTTGCAGCATCTTTATCCGGAGGGAAGTAAAAATGAAAGACAGGGGTGGTCTTGCTGATGGTGGAGACTTATGCCAACAACCATTTCCAAACAGGTAGAATATGGATTTCAGAACCATTTACGTTTTCCGTTCGTTCTTCATCAAGGGTTATTATGACAAGGTAATCGGCCTTGATTACTTCGTTGATTTTAAGTAATGCATTCATCTCTCTTTTTTCAGTATCCAATTTACTCATGCTGTAACAAACCTGAATTAGCATTTTTTTTGAAGGTACATAGAAATCTACTTCGTTGGTCGTTTTTACATAATAGAACTGGTCGTCATAAAGCTGCCGAAGTTTAACAGCCACCATGTTTTCCAATAAAATGGTCGCTGGATTAATCAGGAATAGCGTCAAAATTCCATTGTCAATAAAATAGTATTTCTTCTTGGTTTCTCTGTCCGAAATCTTGGCCAGATAATTCTTAACGCCAAACACCAACCATGATTCTTCCAAAAGAGACACATATTCCAATACCGTAGAAGTTCCTATTTTAGTGCCGGTTGATTGAATGATGTTCTTAATCCTGTTGAACGAGACCTCATCATGAATGTTTTCAGCTAGTTTTTTTACAGTGAGTTTTAGGGCAAATTCATTCCTGATTTTGTAACGGGCTACCAAATCGCCGTAGAATATTTTTTGATATAAATTATCCAACCATTGGCGTTTCTGAGCAAACTTAAGGATCTCGGGAAATCCACCGAAATAAAAGTAGGTTTCAAATTGCTTCCGTATTTCAAATCGCTGAGATCCATATTCCCAGTTATTTTCAAGTGCTATTTGATTGGCTGACAGGTATTCCTGGAAATTTAACGGATAAATCTCCTTTATCAGGAATCGCCCTCCCAATGTTGTTGCAATTTCGCGACTAAGCATTTTTGCATTGCTGCCGGTTATGAAAACCCTTTCGCCCGAATCGGCCAATCTTCTGGCAAACTTTTCCCACCCAATAATATTTTGAATCTCATCTAAAAAATAGACAGGGGTTGTGGTAAACAACTCTTTAAATGCATCGACAACTAGACTTAGGTCGCTAATTTTTAGTTCCAACAAACGTTCATCTTCAAAATTTATATACAATATTGACGATAAATCCGCACCTCGACTTAGCATGTCTTTAATAACCTGTAACATACAATATGTTTTCCCTGCCCTTCTGGAACCAATCAGAACATAATTGCCGGCTTCTTCGAAAAACACATCGCGCTTTACAAGTTCGACTTTCGAAATAAATTCGTGGTTCTCAACCAATATTTGCTTAATCGTTTCCTTATCCATGGCGTAATTTGCTCAATTCTAAACGACAAAGATACTGTTATTATCTTGTATGCAGGATAAAATGCGAATTATATTACTTATATATAAGAAATATTCACAAAAGTTGGAGCTGTTTTGAGGTATCTTCCGGATAAGGGAAATTGAAGTTGAGTCAATGAAAAGGCTGTTGAGCCCGATGGTCACTAGAAGCTTGCAAAACCTTCTTCGACCATAATTTCCAGGATTTCAATTTTGGGGGATTCGTATGAGATTACAGTTGGCTGTAAACCTTTGAAGCCTTTGGGAATAAGGGATTCCAAAAATTCAATTATTAGGATTATATATGAGAAACAGATAGGCACCCCGGTTTCTGACACTGTCTAAATGATTTCGATACCTCATCGGACAGTTCCCCCTTGTTCAGCTCTTGTATAAACACCTGAGATGCTTCTTTCAGCACCCCTTTTCCCAGACCGTTCAACACCTCTGTTGTTGGATAAAAGCACGGCCAGGTGGATTTGGTGGTGGAGGAGCAGGTGGGACAACCTCGCTGGTGCGGTTTACAAATTCTTAACTAACCAATGCAACTGACAACAACAAGTCCATGAAATTCACGTTTTTATGAGACCTGATCTATATTTTTAACGATCCGGGATTTTTTCGATTGTCAAAGAGAGAAAGTATGACAATGCTATTGGTTTTAACTTCGAAATAAACGGTTGTTTGTTTTGACAATACGGAACGTTTTACATTCGTTTTTAGCTCACTGTCAGGAAATATATGTGGGGATTTTGATAGTAACTCCAATCTTTTATCAAGTAATTTGTAAAAAATACTAATTTCCCGATTTGACCATCTATTTGTCAAATAATCGATTATATCATCTAGGTTGTTTAAAGCTTCAACGGTCCAGTCAATTCTATAGCCACTTTTCATATTTCTTTCTTACCTCTGAATGTGGCGTTACTCTTCCATTTTTCGAATCTTCTAGTCCTCTTTCGATTGACTGACGTTCCTCAATTGAAATAGTGTCCCACCAATCAGCATTTTTGGTTGATTGATCCTTCATAATTTTCAATTGCTCTAGAATTGATTGATCATTTAAACCTGCAACCCATTGAATTATATCGACTTTCTCGGCAGATGTGTTCATTTCAAATGCATTTTGAGCAAATTTACGAAAATTAAAATCAATTTTCAAGAATAGCAATATCACAGTTCAGACATTTGGTTTAGCGCAATGTGCCTTTGCGCCCTGAATCAGCCTCTGTGCACAATCAATCTCGCAAACAGCGAACAGAAAACCCAAAGCTCTTAAAGTAGCCGTCGCCGACTACATTGCTGTTTTGAAAGCTCTTGTCCCTGAACCACGCATAGGTAGTAGAGGACTCCAAAGAGGCCCACCAGTAACCGAGGGTGGAAATGTATTGGAAATTACCATTGTCGTTTCTACGCATACCACCCGGAAGGGCAGTGAAGCCAGTTTCGTTGGTTGCTCCGGTGTTGGGAGATGCCCAGTGGGTGGTGTCGGTTTCCTAATATAAACAACCGGCTACACCTTGACCTTCCAAATTCGACCGCTTCGTGGTAAGTTTTAAAAACCTGACTGCCCTACGGGACAGCCAGGGTAAGTGTCGGAAGTGACCGAAGTGTCAAAAGTGACTAATCCTTAATGCAGCGAACAGAAAAACCGTTTGCACGGTAGTCACTGCCCATAAGAGCACTGCCAGAGTTGAATTTCAGGTCGCGCGAGTCTGTGCCAGCTACGGTACACGACCAGTAGAAGCCGTGGGTACCAACATTGTTGAGCGTACCATTGCTGTAGGAGCGGTAGCCTGCTCCGGGGAGTTTAAGTGGTGAGCCAAAAGCCCCTGCTGCGTTTGGTGATGAACCCCACGTTACCATTTCTGCACTAAATTCTGTCTCGGTAGGTAGTCTATAACCGCTCGGGCACGGGTTGTTGATGCCAGTCAATCCCTGCCATAAGTTAGCGTTTTGCCCTGAACGCCAATCATAAGGGGAAGCTTGTGCTAAAATAAAGCCTACATTACCCGGTGCATCTGAGATTGACAGTGTGGCGGTGGTACCTGATGTGGGGATTTGGTGTCCATCGGTGCCACGTCCCCATTGGTATAAATAGCCATAGGCATCTGCATCTGTGCTGCTGGTGGCGACCTGGGTGGCACCCAAATTGCGGTCCAGCCATATCCTGGCGGGAGTGGTAGTGGATGTGACCGTATTATAGACTTTTCCTTGGACATCTGTTACATATGTAGGTTCCAACTGAACAACATATTTAGTGCCTCGTACAAAGACTTTTCCTGTTTTGGTTGTATTTATAAAGACACCTGAGCTTTCGTACTCCAAACCAATTGTCATATTCTGGGCAGTGAAATCTCCCGGGAGAATCATCATGTATATTTTTGGTGTTGTGGTATAGTCTGATGTGGGAGTGACACCTCCTGTAATGGTTAGTGTTATTACATTGGTGCCGATAGGTGAGGAAATGGTGTAAGAAACACCTGCGCCTGGTGTGGTCGAAGTGATATTTACAGTACCTGAAGTTAAACTAAGATTAGTTGTAGGTGCAGTCAATTTTACTTTCGTGATTTTTCCACTTCCGGAACTGCGCATTATCTGAAATTCGAGAACTGTAAAGAGGTGGTTGTAACTTAGGTTTACTTCACTACCAACCAGGCCTGGCCCTAGTGGGGTTACTGTTGTGGGAGTTGCTACCAGAAAATCAAGGGCACCGATATGGGCGCTGCTGCCGGCTGCTGACTGGGTCTGTGCAGATGGTAGCGATAAAGGAACAGCTGTACTTGCTGCAGAACCTGCCGTATAAGGATAGTAGGCATAAAAAGTGTGAGAAGTACCTGTTGCACCCCAGTACATTGTCCCTGAAAAAGTGGAAGAAGCGGCAGAAGCGGCAGCTATAAACTGGGCGTTGACGATCGCACTGCCAGTTCCGCCAGTTGCAGTACGTGCTTGCGTTGAGTAGATTCCAACTATGTCGCTCGTTGCGACCCATACGGTTGATTGTCCGCTAAGGGTGGATTTAAGTCCTGTCCCGGCATCCTGTCCGGTTACCAGAATTTTGCTAGCAGTTTGAGTAGCAGCTGCAGGGTTGGTCTCCTTTTTGCAGGCGGATACCAGTACCAATAAAGCAAAAAGTATTGAAAATGCGGTAAATTTTATTGTTTTCATGGTTCGTTTTTCATTGTTCGTTGTTCACTGTTCATTATTCATTGTCAACTGATCGGACGGCCACACAGGGCGGCCCCTGCGGTCCCTTTTCGTTTTTGCACTACCATGCATCAGGGGTCCAGTCCGTGGTTGAGTCGGCAAAACCCTTTTCGACAGTTATTTCTAGAATTTCGATCTTGGGAGGTTCGTAAGAGTTTACAGCCTGCTGTAAATCATTGAAGCTTTTGGGAAAAAGGGGGTCCATGTTAGTTGTATTAAATTAAATATAACAGCCGATGAGATGTGTCATCGCTACTGCTGCTCAATTTTAAGCATTATCCCAAGTCTTTTGATTATAAGAGCGTGGTCAAAACGTGGACAAAAGAAAATAATCTCAAAGTAGTTGAGGAAGCAGTAAAACGTGGAGGTGCACCGTCCTCCGTACTGCTCCACCAGTATCCGTAGTCGCCTACGTCGTTGAACAAACTATCATAGTAGTCGTGGTAACCACCCGGAAGGGCAGTGAAGCCAGTTTCGTTGGTTGCTCCAGTGTTGGGAGATGCCCAGTGGGTGGTGCCGATTTCCTAATATGAACAACCGGCTTCACCTTGACCTTCCAAATTCGACCGCTTCGTGGTAAGTTTTAAAAACCTTACTGTCCCGTAGGGCAGTCAGGTAAAGTGTCAAAAGTGACTAATTCTTAATGCAGCGAACAGAATAACCGTAAGCATGGTACATACTGTTCATACTGGCATTATTATTGTAGAAGAGCAGGTTGCTTGATTTAGCGTCATTTACGGTACTCGACCAATAGTGGCCGAGGGAACCACCAAAGCCGAACGAACCATTGCTGGAGTCGCGGTAGCCTGCTACGGGGAGTTTAAGTGGCGAGCCAAAAGCACCTGCTGCATTATTATTGCTGCCCCAACTTGCACGCTCTGCCTCTAATTCAGCTGAGGTAGGTATTCTAAAACCACTCGGGCACGGGTTGTTGATGCCAGTCAATCCCTGCCATAAGTTGACGTTTTGTGGGTTAAGCCAATCGTAAGGGCTACTTGCTGTTGTAATAAAGTATGCATTACCTGGTGCATCTCCACTCGATAAAGTGCTTGTAGTTGTTGATGTTATTATCTGATGCCCATCAGTGCCTCTTCCCCATTGGTATAAATCGCCATAGGCAGCAGCGTCTGTGCTACTGAGGGCTACCCTTGTGGCACCCAAATTCCGGTCCATCCATATCTTACTATTTGAGGTTACAGTACCAAAAGCAGTTGCTTGATCGATTGCTACCACATATTTTTTGCCACGTAAAAATCCCCCAACCGGGGCTATTTTGCTGATGTAGGTCCAGTTTGTTCCATCCGATGAGAGTCCAACAAGGCAATCACCCGTCGGTGTACCGGGATTGATGACCATGGAAACTGTGGCAGCAGTGCTGACATTAAGAGTGGCCAGACTGGTCAGCGTTACTGTAGCCTGAGTTGTCGTTCCTGTCTTGGTGGCAATATAAGGGGCATCCGTGGCAGGTGTTGGCTGAGCAATGTCAATCGTGCCACCGCTAAAGGCAAGAGTATTACTGGCTGAGAGACTCACTGCCTTGAGTGATCCTGTTCCTTTTATCTGGAATTCCAGAATGGTGAAGAGGTGGTTGTATCTTAAGTTGACTGCATTACCTACTGCATCGGTGTTGGCCGGAGAGTTAACTGTTACCGGTGTGGCGACCATAAAATCAAGGGCACCGATATGATCGCTGTTGTTAGTTGCCGACTGGGTCTGTGCAGATGCAAGCGAAACCGGCACAACTGTACTTGCTGCAGAACCTGCTGTATAAGGGTAGTAAGCATAAAAGTGATGAGAGACACTCGCCTCACCCCAGTACATAGTCCCCGAAAAAGTAGAAGAGGCAGTCGAATATCCAGCCGTAAATTGGGTATTGACGATTGCAGTGCCTCCGCGGCTGGTTGCCGTACGTGCTTGTGTAGAGTAGATTCCCACCCTGTCAGGCACATTTGGAGACACGGAATAGTTATCGGAACCCTTCCACAAGGTAGCTAGTCCGTTAAGCGTGGATTTAAGCCCTGCCCCGGCATCCTGCCCGGTTACCAAAATTTTGCTGCCGGATTGTGTCGCAGCTACCGGGGTGGTCTCCTTTTTGCAGGCGGATACCAGTACCAATAAACCTATCATCGCCGGGGGAGCGGGCAATAGCTATTTGATGGTATTCCTATAATTTTCAATAGTTTGGTCA
>JBAXED010000052.1:0-23870 GCA_037140615.1 Prolixibacteraceae bacterium | reverse complement strand
ACCGGAGGATGGGTGGCCATGGGACTGCAGGTTTTTTATCCGGATTTCTTTGATGGAACCTGGTCGTACAGTCCGGACCCGCTGGAATTCGAACACTATGGTCTGATCAACATTTATCAGGATGAAAACCTCTTTTACAACCATTTCGGATACCTTCAGCCAGGAAAAAGAACAATCTACGGCGAGCCAACCTTCTCGATGAAAGACTGGATTGCGGGTGAGAATGTAGTCAGCCGCACCGGCAACTACCTCGTTTCCGGCGGACAGTTTGGTGCCTACAATGCTGTTTTCGGACCGAAAGGCAAAGATGGTTTGCCTACCCTGATGTTTGATCCATATACCGGCAAGATTGACCATGAAGTTGCCAAACAATGGGAGAAATATGATCTGAAGAAGGTATTGGAGAAAAACTGGTCAACACTTGGACCCAAACTCCAGGGCAAGATCTGGATCTGGACGGGCGACATGGATGGACTTTATTCCAATGTGGCCACACGTTTTCTAAAGATGTTCCTCGACAAAACAGAAAATCCCAAATCTGATGCTACAGTCAATTTCACTCCGATGGCGGGACATTGCCAGGAGTGGAGTGACGAAGAAGTAATCAAGATGGTGGGGAAAAAGGCCTATTCGCAAAAATAAGTCAACCTTAGAAAAGCGATCTTCTACATTTAATAAAAAGCTGACTGGACAAAGTTGGTAGTACTCCTTGTACTTACATCACTCTCTACATTTATCACTATATTTGTTAATGAAGCTAAAAGATCGGTTAAATTTCTGCATCCATGCTTAATAAAAGCTTTGAAAATGATGAACAGGCTCTTGTAAAATTAGCCTCCGGTGACTTGGTAGCATATCGTTTTTTGTTTGACCGCTACTTTACAGATCTGTGCAATTTCCTCCTGATCTACCTTCATTCAAAAGAATTTGCCGAAGAAATAGCGCTGGAAATATTTGAGATTATCTGGGAGAAACGTGAAAAACTTCAAATCAGAGTCACTTTCCGGGCATTTTTGTTTGCTGCAGCAAAAAACCGAGCCATCAGCCATTACCGGAGGGAGCACAGAGCTATCTTCACCTCCTTGGAAATGGGCGAGTCTGTTGCCTTTGAAGATTCTAACTCCCAACATTTCATGGAAGAGAGCGAACTCCGCAACCTTATTGAGTCGGCTATTAGCAAGCTCCCTGAAAAAAGCAGACAAATATATCTGATGGCAAGGAATGAAAACTTAGCTCACAAAGAGATTGCAGCACGCCTCGGCATTACACCAAAAACAGTTGAAAACCATGTGGGGATAGCCTTGCGCAAATTACGCGACTCACTGAAGCCTTATTACAAACAGATCTTCATGGGCTGGATTCTGCCATTGTTGCTCAGGTAAATTTCTCGCCTCAAAAAAACTATTAAATAATTTCATTTCTCTTTGAGGGATTTCTCCTTCAAAAACGACATACCTACAAGAAGGAAAAAAATGGAGATCCAAAATATACCCTGGGAAGCAATTTCAGCCAAGCTGAACCATGTTGCTGAGCCTGATGATTTGAAGCAAATTCAGGCGTGGCTTGATTTGTCGGCTGAAAATACCGCAATTTTATCGGAGATAGTAAACACCTGGACAATCACCAAAAGCAGTCCGGAGTTTTATCAGCCAGACATGACTTTCAACTGGAACAAATTGATGCAAAAAATCAATAACCGGTCTGAAAAGAAAATTCGCCAAACTGTATTTATGAAGATAGCCACCGCTGCCGCTCTCCTGATTCTGGTATTTTTAACCGGTGTGTTCTCTGGCGATCGAATACGAATTCAAACACCTGCGATTACGTATTCTAAAATAATTGCTCCAAAAGGGAACAAGACCCAGATTATACTTCCTGACAGCAGCAAGGTATGGTTAAACTCTGGATCTGAGCTTTGGTATCCATCCGATTACACCGCGCAAAACCGCGAAGTCTGGATGAAAGGAGAGTGCTTTTTCCAGGTTCAGAAAGATCCGGATCATCCCTTGCTGGTTCATGGAACCAAGATTCAGGTAAAAGTATTTGGTACATGTTTCAACGTCAGGGAAGATGCCAGCAAAGATCTTTCAGATGTCACACTTTTGAAAGGAAAAGTTGAAGTGTTAAACCTGATAAATCAGAAAATTTCAGATCTGAATCCTGGTCAGCAATTGGTTTATCAGAAAGGGGTCAGTCAAATTCTGGCACCTGAAAACATGGAAGCTATGACCTCCTGGGTACAAAATGTTTTGATTTTCAACAATCAGCCTTTCGAAGAGGTGATCAGGTATTTGGATGGCTGGTATGGTGTAGATATCCAGCTTGATCGATCGCTCTATTATCGACACAACTATACTTTTAAGGTAAAAACGGAAAGTTTGCGGGAGGTCCTTGAACTCATATCCATCATTACACCAATTAATTACAAAATTGAAGGAGATCAGATAAAAATTAAATATAAACCTAAAATGAAGTAGTCAGTTTCAAAAAAAACAGGAAGTGTTCGAGACTCCCTGTTTCCAAATTAGTTTATTGTTGAACGAATTGTTATGCATGAAATTCGCAAAAATGGCTTGCATAAAAATTCAAAACTAAATCAATCAAAATTATGAAAAAAAAATCAATGCTGGCGTGCCATCGAAATCCGGTGGTGCAAAAAATCCTCTTAACTATGCGACTAACGCTATTTTTGCTGGTATTAAACATTCTGAATGCCTATTCAGCCAGCTACGCACAAAAGGCCAAATTGAACCTGAATGTACAAAACGGGCTAGTGAAAGATGTTCTGGCTGAAATTGAAACCCAGAGCGAATTCTTTTTCATGTACGACAACAACCAGGTTGACGTGGAACGTAAGGTAAACCTTGAGGCAAAATCTGAGAATATTGATTTGGTTCTCCAGAGATTATTTGAAGGAACCGATGTTAATTTCAAGGTTGTGAACCGGCAAATCGTCTTGTTTCCTGAAAGTGGATCTGCAATTGCTGCACAGCAAGCTGCCAAATTAAAAGGAAGAGTCTCTGATCCATCAGGGGCACCACTACCGGGAGTTACAGTTGTCGTTAAAGGTACGATGAATGGAGTTATCACTGACTTAGACGGAAACTACGCGTTTGCTACAATGCCGCAAAACGCAGTATTGCAGTTTAAATTCGTGGGAATGAAGACCAAAGAGGTGACTGTAGGAACCAATACCACCATCAACATCACCCTCGAAGATGAAAGCATCGGTATTGAGGAGGTTGTTGCTATCGGATACGGTACTGCCAAAAAAAGAGATGTAACCGGAGCTGTTGGTTCGGTGAGGGCCGAAGCCATTGTCCGCTCCAATCCTGTGCAACCCGCAAAAGCCCTGCAAGGACAACTGGCCGGAGTGAATGTCAACAAAGTGAACTCTCGTCCGGGTTCTGATTATACCATAGACATCCGTGGTGTCCACTCCATCAGTTTCAGCAGCGAGCCACTTGTGGTGATCGATGGTGTGATGGGAGGAAAATTGAATACCCTGAACCCAAGTGATATCGAGACCATGGACGTGTTGAAAGATGCTTCGTCGGCTGCCATTTATGGTGCACGCGGCGCGAACGGAGTCATCATTATTACGACAAAAAAAGGAGCATCCGGCAAGACCAAGGTAACCTATGAGGGATATGTGGGAATAAAAGTTCCAACCAACTTACCCGATCTGATGACCGGTCCGGAATTTTACCGTGCCTACAACGATGTGGTGAAGGCAGAAAATCCAATTGCGCAAATCATCTGGACCACTGCCGAAGCAGCCAATGCCGCTGCCGGAAAATCTGTGAATTGGGTAGATGAGGTAACTGCACCTTCTCCGCAAACAAGTCATGTGGTGGCTCTATCCGGGGGCAATGAAAATACCACCCATTATTTTTCCGCCGGATACCTGAACGAAAAAGGGAACCTGCTCAATACTGGTTACAACAGGTACAATTTAAAAGGATCTGTCGACAGCAAACTGAACAATGTCGTGAAAGTTGGTTTTACTACCTATTATACTTACAGCATTCAGAATCTGGGATCCAACGAGACCTTGCGCAGTGCCTACCGCGCGAGACCAATCGGAACAAAGTATTATGCTGATCTGACCAATCCGACGGAAACGAACGACAAAGATGTGGAAGGTTATGCCTTTTGGATGGGGATCAAAGATACACAAGTTCAAAACCCGATTCTGGAAGTAAGGGCCAGCAACTACAAAGACGAAACCAGGGTATCCAGCTTCCTGGGCAATGGTTACATCGAGTTGACTCCGATGAAAGGATTGTCATTCAAATCATCTCTTTCTGCTTCTGTGTTTAACAGCCGCAGGGGTAATTTCCAGGGTGCCGATTCAAAAGGAAGGCTCAACAAATTACCATCTGCGAACAATGTATACAACTTCAATGGCTCCTATACCTGGGACAATGTCTTGAACTACAAATTTACGGCAGGTTTGCACAACTTGAATTTCACAGCCGTTCAAAGTGCGCTGGCTGAGCGATTTGAAACATCCGGGACACAGGTTGAAAACTTATCTTATAATTCTGACTGGTATGCACTGAACACCGGTGCCATTATCAACGGAGTTACCAGTAGCTTGACTGAACGTACCATTTTGTCTTTCATGGGTAGGTTCAATTATAATTTCAACGAAAGATACCTGTTGACTTTAACCGGACGTTACGATGGATCATCTGTTTTGGCTGAAGGCAACAAATGGGCATTCTTCCCATCTGTGGCATTGGCATGGCGTGCGATTGAAGAACCATTTGTCAAGCAATTGAACCTCTTTTCTGATCTTAAAGTGCGTGCAAGTTATGGTGAAGTAGGAAACGATGTGGTTGCCCCATATAGTACCCAGGCTTATCTGAACAAAACATCCTACGATTTCGGAGGAGCCGCCGCTTATGGCTATGCTCCGCGGAACATTGGAAACTCTGAACTGAAATGGGAGAACAGTGCCGAGTACAACATTGGTATCAACATGGGTTTCCTTAAAAACAGGATCATTGCTGACGTTGAGGTTTACAACAAAAAAACCAATGATTTGATACAGAATGTGGCCATTCCAACTTCTCTTGGATATGGATCTGTCACAGCCAATGTTGGTAAACTTCTTAACCGCGGTGTGGAAGTTACCTTGAACACGGTAAATTTTCAGAAAAAGGATTTCAGGTGGACAACGAATATCAATTTCTCAAAGAACCACAATGAAGTTATGGAACTCTATGGTGGAACTGTTACCCAGGATATCGCCAACAGTCTTTTCGTCGGACAATCTTTGAGGTCCAATTATTACTATGAATATGCTGGTATCTGGCAAACAAGTGAGGCCACCGAAGCGGCCAAATACGGTCAGGTGCCCGGTTCTGTTAAGGTAGTTGACCAAAACAATGATGGCAAGATATCTTCTTCAACCGGCATTGACGACCGGATTGTATTGGGCAACCAATTGCCAAAATGGATGGCAGGTATCAACAATACGCTGACCTATAAGAATTTTGATCTTTCATGTTTTATTTATACCCGTCAGGGAGTTCAATTTCAAAATTCCCTGTTGTCAGGAACGATGGGTGAAATCGGAAGCAACCGCTACAACCACCTGAATCTCAATTACTGGACCGTAAACAATCCAACAAATGATTATTTCGGTGTCTGGCAAGCCAACCCATGGCGTCAAGCCATTCAGTACAAGGAGGCCAGTTTCTGGCGTATATCCAACATTACTTTGGGATACAACCTTCCGAAAAAAGCACTTAATGCTATTAAATTCAGCAATTTGCGATTCTATCTGCAAGCGAACAATCCAAAAGTCTTCACCAAAGACAAAGGCATCTGGATGGATCCGGAATTTAACTCGGGAACTTACCAGGATGATGTTCCCAATGCAACTTACCTCTTTGGAATTAGTGCATCTTTCTGATATTGAATAAAAATGTATAAAAATATTACTACAATGAAAAAATACAACATACGTAATTTCGTCCTGGTAATGCTGCTGATTTTTATGGGCACAGGATGCAAGGATTTCTTAAAAGAGGAATCAATCTCAAACATTACCACCAACTCTTATGTAGTGAATGAAGCCGGTTATGAGGATTTGGTTAAATCATGCTATCCCCTATTGCGAGATTATATTCTTAACTATCCTTTGGTTTTACCCGGAACTGACTTGTTTCAGGCAGGTGGCTGGAGTGTGAAATCAATTGGCGACGGACCTTATCTTGACCAATATGATATCCGCATGAATTCTTCAGCGGGTGAAGTACAGGCTTTTTGGGATATCCTGTACCGCAACATCGGTCGCACCAATGCTGCCATAAGCCGTGCGGATGCTATCACCTATGCATTACCTGCAAAAAAGGCAGCCCGCGTTGCTGAAGCCAAATTTATCCGGGCTTTGAGCTATTTCTATGTCGTTCAGACATGGGGAGACGCTCCGATGCCACTTACCGAAACGATCGCCGCAGACAAGGCCGTGGTGAGAACTCCATCAGCCACTATCTATACCCAAATTCTGAAAGATCTGACAGAAGCTGAGTCCGCTCTTCCTGTAACGGCAACAGATTATGGCCGGGTAACCAAAGGTGCAGCGCAGTTTTTACTTTCACGCGTTTACCTGACCCGAGGTTGGAACTTTAAGGGTGCTTTGGGCGGCGTTGCCGGTGACTTCAAATCCGCTTTGGATTATGCCGACAAAGTCATTGCTGCTTACCCGTTGGTAGCCAAATACAGCACACTGTTCCCAACCCGCTCCAACAATCCTTTGACACAATATGCAGGTGCCCAAAATGATAAAAATTCGGAAGTGGTATTTCCTATTCAGTACAACGCTGATGCGTTGACCAATGCCATGGAGGTTCCATACCCAAGCACCGCTACCAGGGAACCGGGAAATTATTACCACTCCATCTTCCCAGGTAATGGCGAATTGGTTGGTAGCACCGGCAGAACCTCCGATTACAACCGGAGTTTGGGTCAAAACCAGCCAACTCCTTCATCCTATCGTTTCTTCGATCCTCAAAGAGACAGCAGATATACCCAGGATTTTGTAAATGCTGTATGGGCATTGAAAGCCGTTTCAAATTATGCTTATAGCTATACCGATGCCAATGCAAAAATAAGTTATGCCGTGGGTGATACAGTTGCATTCTGGACTCCATGGAACAAGCCTGCTGTTGGCGCCCAAAAAGGCATAGATGAAGGCGGAACCAAGAAATATGCTGTCATGAACCTCGATCAGCTGATCAGTGGCGTTTCGATCTCACGCCTCACCTGCGGAGCACCTTCCATGTGGAAATTCTGGCAGCCAGGCATTGCTTACGGCGATGGATACGGAACATTTGACTTCGCCCTTTTCCGTTCAGCTGAGGCGTATCTGCTTGCTTCGGAAGCAATTTTGAAGGGTGCAGGCAATGGAACACTTGGTGGGGCCGATGTTTATTACAACAAAGTTCTCGATCGTGCTGTTGGCGTAGGCGTTGATCCTCTTCGTGCAAAATTTCCGGAAGATCTGACCAACCAGGAAACAATCTCCTACAGGGCAACCGCATCAACCATCTCTATCGACATGGTTCTTGATGAAAGCGGTAGGGAATTGTTCGGAGAATTCAATAGGTGGTTTGACCTCAAGAGAACAGGCAAACTGATCGAACGGGCTAAAAAATACAACTTCTGGACAAAAGCCAAAGGAGCTCCGTCAGACAACAATCTTGTCAGGCCTATCCCGCAAAGTGAGATTGACCGCTCAGCACCTTCAGTTACGCAGAATCCCGGTTACTAGAGAAGAATAATACCCTGGAACCTGAATGTAATACCAAAAGGGAAGAAGGACCGTTTCCTTCTTCCCTTTTTTACCTTGCTTCTGTGTCTTTTCTAAAAAAATCAAGTAATTATGAGGAAATTTTCTCTGATATTTTCATTTGCTGTCCTTCTGTTCACAGATTGCTCACATATGGATGGCAACCTAATAACATCATATGGTGCGGTGGCAGATGGAAAAACCAATAATGCCGGATGTATTCAGCAAGCTATCGATGAAGTTTCAAAAAACGGAGGAGGCAGCGTTGTTGTACCTCCCGGGAACTTCATGACTGGAACACTTATTCTAAAATCGGGTGTGAATCTACATTTAGAAGCCGGTGCTTGCCTGCTGGGAACGAACAAAGTGGATGATTATACCAGTCCCGGCACCCGTCGTGCGCTGATTTATGCCAAAGATCAAAAGAATATCAGCATCAGCGGAACTGGCATTATTGATGGACAAGGGCAAGAGTTGATGCTGGATATTTTCAGAAAGCTTAGAAACGGCGAACTCAAACAAGATTCCCTCTGGCTCTTCAAAAGACCTGAGTCCGGCAGGGCACTCATCCTTTTGCTTCGCAATTGTAGCGAGGTCAACATATCTGGAATCACCCTGAAAAATTCGTCCAACTGGGTACAGGATTATAGAGAGTGCAACAATGTTGTAATTGATAGGATTACCGTTCAAAGCACAGCATATTGGAACAACGACGGACTGGATATCACGGATTCCAAAAATGTAAAAATCACCAACTGCTTTATCAATTCTTCCGACGACGCTATTTGTCTGAAATCGGAGAATCCCAATTCTTTCTGCGAGAATGTATTCATAGACAGCTGTACCGTCCGATCCAGTGCCAATGGCTTTAAAATGGGGACTGCCGGTTCGGGTGGATTTAGAAATATCAAAGTTCGTAACCTGACTGTCTTTGATACCTACCGGTCGGCCATCGCCATCGAATCTGTGGATGGCGGCTTTCTCGAAAATGTAGACATTCAGAATGTGTCGGTAAAAAATACAGGGAATGCCATTTTTATCCGTCGCGGGCAACGAAACAAGAATCAAAAAGCCGGCACGCTCAAGGGAGTTTACATCGCCAATCTGAAAGCCGACATCCCGCTGTACAAGCCGGATCAGGGGTATCCGATTGAAGGTCCGCCGGACCATCTCCATCCCGGCGAGGATAAAATGCCCAAGAGGCCTGGCCATTTTCACATTTTCGGTCATCCGTTTTTACCTTACAACCTGATACCCTCCTCCATTGTCGGCATTCCGGACAACCCTGTTCAGGACATAACACTGGAAAACATCGAGATCACCTATGGAGGCAGGGCGAGCAAGGAGATTGCCTGTATCCCACTCAGCGAAATCACTTCAGTACCCGAAAATATTGCCGGTTATCCTGAGTTTTCAATGTTCGGCGAGTTACCTGCCTGGGGCTTCTACCTGCGGCATGCTGAAGGGATCAAAATGAAAAATGTAAAAATAAACTACCGTGAAGATGACTTCCGACCTGCCATGGTTTTGGATGATGTCAAGGGAATTGACATGACGGATGTAGACATCCCCACCGCCAAAGAGATGCCGGTAATTTATTTCAACAACAGTTCAGGCATCGTGCTGAATAATTTGAAGATTCCGGTGAGCGAAGAGAAGGGTGTTGTGAAAAAGCCATAATTTTATTTATCCAATCATGAGAAAAACATTTTGCATCGCGTCGCTCTTTACGCTCTTCTTGTTCGCACTACCGGGAATGTCGCAGAATCAGGATCTTCCATTCAGAAACCAGGGACTTTCGACAGAGAAGCGCATCAACGATTTGTTGAGCCGACTGACTGTTGAGGAGAAGGTTAGCCTTTTGATTGCCAGCTCTCCTGGTATCCCGCGACTTGAAATCGAAAAATACTATCATGGTAATGAAGCGCTTCATGGTATTGTAAGACCCGGAAATTTCACTGTCTTTCCTCAGGCCATCGCCCTGGCAAGCATGTGGAACCCTGACCTTCAATACCAAATAGCCACTGCAGCTTCGGATGAAGCCAGAGGCCGTTGGAATGAACTTGAACAGGGGAAAAAACAGACTCTCCGGTTCAATGACCTGCTCACTTTCTGGTCGCCCACTATCAACATGGCACGCGATCCGCGCTGGGGACGAACTCCTGAGACCTACGGTGAAGATCCATATCTGGCTGGAGTATTGGCTGTTCAGTTTGTCAAAGGACTTCAGGGCAATGACCCGAAGTATCTCAAAGTCGTCTCAACACCCAAACATTTTGCCGCCAACAACGAGGAACACAACCGCTTTGAGTGCAATGCCATCATTCCTATGCGATCCATTCGCGAGTATTACCTTCCAGCTTACGAGATGGCCATCAAGGAAGGAAAGGCAGCCTCAATCATGGCCTCCTACAATGCCATCAACGGACTTCCATCTACTGCAAACCCATGGCTGCTAACGAAAGTTCTGCGCCAGGAGTGGGGCTTCAACGGCTACGTAGTCTCCGACTGCGGTGGAGTCGGAAACCTTGTTTCTTCGCACAAATATGTTAAAACCAAGGAGCTGGCGGCAATGGTTTCCATCAAGGCCGGACTGGATCTCGAGTGCGGTGACAATGTATACAAAGAACCACTGATCAACGCCTATAAAAGCGGAATGGTTTCCATGGCAGATATCGATACAGCGGCTTACCGGGTGTTGCGCGCCAGGATGCAGCTCGGTCTCTTCGACGATCCCAAAGACAATCCTTACAACAAAATCTCGCCCACTGTGGTGGGATCGCCTGCACACAAGGCTCTGGCTTTGGAAGCAGCCCGGCAGAGTATGGTATTGCTAAAAAATAACAACAATTTCCTTCCCCTCAACCTGAAAAAGATTAAGACCATCGCACTCGTTGGCATCAATGCCGGCAACACCGAATTTGGTGATTATAGCGGCGTCCCGGTAGGTGAACCGGTTTCCATTCTCAAAGGCATACAAAACCGTGTTGGCAATGGGGTAAAAGTGCTGTATGCACCCTGGCAACCGGTGAACGGACTGGAAGGCTATCAATTGATTCCCAAAGAATTTTTCCCGGATGGACTGAAGGCCGAATATTTCGCCAACATGCTGCTGGAAGGAGAAGCCAAAACCAGGGTCGATGGAAACATCAATTTTGAACCGGCCAACCAGGCTCCCGACGCTTTTTTGCCCACCGGCTCCTTTTCTGTGCGTTGGACAGGTAAGATTCGGCCAACCATTTCAGGTAAATATAGCTTTGGTTTTTTTGCACAGGATGGGTGCCGTCTGATCATCGATGGAAAAAATGTGATCGATTCGTGGAAGAGAAAATCACTGAGATCGGATTTCGCGGATATCGAACTCGAAGCAGGAAAAGAATACCAGTTGCAGGCCGACTATTTCGCCAAACGGGATGCTCAGGCCAAACTCTTCTGGAAGGCTCCCAATGTGGATGCTGATTTCACCCAGCTTTTTGCCGATGCCAAAAAATATGCCTCCACCAGCGATGTGACCATAGCTGTTTTGGGGATGAACAGGAACTTTGAAAGCGAAGGTCAGGACCGCGAAAACATCAGCCTTTCGAAAGACCAGGAAGCATTTATCCGGATGATTTACAAAGCAAATCCAAAGACAGTGGTGGTTCTCGTAGCCGGAAGCTCATTGGCCATCAACTGGATCCAGGACAATGTACCTGCCATCGTGGATGCCTGGTACCCGGGCCAACAAGGAGGGACGGCCGTGGCAGAATTGCTTTTTGGCGATTACAATCCGGCCGGACGACTGCCGCTCACCTTCTACAAAAGCATAGAAGACTTACCTGCATTTGACGACTACGATGTCACGAAAGGGCGGACTTATCAGTATTTTCAAGGTCAGCCACTCTATCCGTTTGGGTTTGGATTAAGCTTTTCCAGATTCACCTACAGCAATCTGAAACTACAGGATCAGGAGTCCAAAATCCTGGTAAGTTTTGACCTCAAAAACAGTGGAAAAATGGATGGAGATGAAGTGACTCAGGTATATGTCAAGCTTCCGCAGATGGATATGCCAATGCCAATAAAGCAGCTCAAAGGATTTCAGCGGATACTTGTAAAGACAGGAAAAACAGAAAATATGAAGATTGCACTTGACAAAGCTCAGCTTCGATATTGGAACGAAAATTCCGGTAAATTTATCACACCAAAAGGGAGCTATACCATCATGGTGGGAGCCTCCTCGGAAGATATACGTTTAAGCCAGTCTATTAACCTTTAATTTTAATATCTGTTCAATTGAAGAAACTAACAATGTTAGTCCTATTCTTCTCCATGGCATTCATGGGGAATACACAGGATTTAAGGCTGTGGAATGACTTCAAAAATCCGCCGAATGATTACAGACCTGTGCCTTTCTGGCATTTGAATGGAACTCTTACGACTTCAGGAATTAGTGATCAACTCAATAATGCATATTTGAAAGATGGATTTGGTGGAGTTGCGATTTTGCCAGTCAGTTATCGTAAACATAAAGACGGAAGAGTGTTTCCTGCCACAAGTCCAGTATTTTTATCGGATGAATATTTTAGGCGGTACCGTGAAATACTGAATATTTCGAAGCAGCAAAACAGATCAGTAATTCTTTATGATGATCTTGATTTTCCGAGCGGAAATGCCGGTTTTACCTTTGTGGAAAAATACCCTGAACTATCTGTTAAACAGCTATCCGTATTGGAATATGATGTAGAGGGAGAAAAAACATTGCATCAAAAGATTGTATTGAAGGGAAAGTTGATGGGTACAGTTGCTTTGAATATGAAAACGAAGGAACGTATTGATATCATTACTTTTCTGAAAGATAGCCTTATTAACTGGACTGCCCCTCCGGGTTTATGGAAAGTCATGATTTTCTTTACTGAACCTCCCGAGGAAAGGGTGGTGGATTACATGAACCCCAGTGCTGTGGATACTTTTCTTTCAATGACTTACAAAAAGTATGATGAGCAATTGAGTCCCTTGTTTGGAAACACGATCAAATATACTTTTTCAGATGATGTTGGATTCTGGACATTCCCACGTGCCTGGACAGAGGCTATGAACTCTCTGTTTGAAAAACGAACCGGCCTTAATGCCTTGCTATCATTACCTGCCTTGTTTTATAATATCGGTGACAATACTGAGGCAATTAAGATAGCATTCTTTGATATTCGCTCCGAACTCATGAGTGAAGGCTTTAACCGCAAAGTGGCGGAATGGGATGCCAAACATTTACTGAAAAGCATGATCCACCCTCCGGGGAATTATGAACCCACAGGTGTTGGTGCACACGGAGACATTCTTAAATATTACAAATACACTCAGATACCTTTGATGGATGTGCTATCTGCCTACAATAATGGTCGTCCAGGATTTAAACTTATTTCATCGGCTGCCGATTTGTACGACCGTTCTTTGGTGGCTGCCGAGATTTATGGTAATTTTTCCAGGAATATGGATTCTACCCTAATGTATAAAGTGGCCATGGATGTCTTCGCACGGGGAGCTAATTATTTGATTCCGCACGGAATGTGGTATAATCCGGATTCAATGAGGATTCCTCCATTAATTTCTAGTTACAGCAAGCGAATTGGTTCTGCATTGCCAGGTTACAACAACTGGGCAGCACGCTCTATGCTTATGCTGCGCGGCGGAAGCCGCGTTTCAGAAATTGCAGTTATGTGGCCAATCAATACGCTCGAAGCCTGGTTTGGATTTGAAAATGGCAGGATAAAAAAGGTATTTAATGATGTTCCTCCGCAGCTTGACTATCGCATCATCAGCGATATGCTGACAGGTCTTTTGCACCGTGATTTTACGTATGTACATCCAGAGAAAATTTGCACAGATCAGTACCTTATTAAAAACGGAAAACTAATATTGAACAATAAAGATATCAAACAGACTTACAGTGTAATTATTCTGCCATCCCTACTCGTGGAGTCGTATAAAACAATGCAAAAATTGCTCGCTTTCTATCAGCAAGGTGGCAAGATCATTGCTACCGGAATCCTGCCTGATAAATCGGCGGAGATCGGAAAAGATCAAGAACTCCAAGACATCGTCAGGGAGATTTTCGGCGTTGACGCAAGACAGCTTCCAAGCAATATTCACAAGCAAACCAATGCGCACAAAGGAATGGCAGTCTTTCTTCCAAAGGCTGAAAAAACAGAGTTGGAAGCTGTTTTAAGCGAGCTGATTCCTTCGCCAGACCTAAAAATTGAAGCTGTTCCGGGTTTGTACGAAGTAACCGACAACCCGCTTGATGAAACCAACACAACCCTGGGAATGCTGTCATACATCCACAAAGAAAAGGATGGAAAGCAGATATATTATTTTACAAATTCTACCAACAAAGAGGTAAATACAATGGTGACTGTCAGAGGAAAGCTGCAGATCAACAAATGTAACCCGTACACCGGGAAAGTCGAACTTTGGGAAAATTGTCAATATTTCAGAGACAACAACGGCATTTCCTATACCCGGTTTCCCTTGAGATTAGTTGCTGTTTCATCCTTGTTCGCGGTGAGCAAATAAATATATTAATGATTAATAACCAATTACCATGAAGTATCCACTTGCAATTTTCACACTTCTTCTTCTCTCTTTTGCGCTGCTTCAATCTGCAGCAGCCGAAAAAGTTCCATCGGACATCCCGGCTAATAAAGTGGTGCCCTCTCAAAAACAATTGGACTACCAATCCCTCGAAGTCGTTGGATTCATTCATTTCAACATGAATACTTTTACCGACAAGGAATGGGGTTACGGCGATGAGTCGCCAACCTTGTTTGATCCCAAAAAACTGGATTGCGAACAATGGGTGAAAGCCGCCAAAGAGGGAGGATTCAAAGAGCTGATCTTAACCGCCAAGCACCATGATGGTTTCTGCCTTTGGCCAAGTGCTTACACCGAACATTCCATCAAAAACAGTCCCTATAAAAACGGGAAAGGTGACATCGTGAAGGAATTTACTGAGGCTTGTGCCAAATATGGGATTAAGGCAGGCCTCTATTTATCTCCTTGGGACCGGAATCATGCAGGATACGGCACTCCCGCCTATCTCACTTATTACAAGAACCAGCTGCGTGAACTGCTGACCAATTATGGCAAACTCACCGAGGTTTGGTTTGACGGAGCGAATGGTGGAGATGGATATTACGGCGGAGCGAAAGAGACAAGAAAAATCGACAAGAAAAATTATTACCCCTGGGAGGAAATCCGCGAAATCGTTTACAAACTGCAGCCCGGAGCTTCCATATTTTCCGATGCGGGCCCTGATATCCGTTGGATTGGTAACGAACGCGGCATCGCCGGCGAAACTTGCTGGAGCATGCTGGATAGAAGCAAAGTCGCCGTGGGTGATGCCGATCAGGATTACCTCAACACCGGCGATATCTACGGAAGTTCATGGGTGATTGGCCAGTGCGATGTCTCCATCAGAAAGGGATGGTTTTTCCACACCACCGACGATGAAACCGTCAAGACACCTTCACAATTGGTAGATCTTTATTACCGTTCGGTAGGTCGTAACGCAGTCTTCCTACTGAACCTGCCCCCTAACCGGGATGGTCTTTTTGCTGAAAAAGATGTGGCCTCCCTGAAGAAATTCAAGGAAATCCTGGATAAGACCTTTAAGGAAAATATGGTTGCCAATGCGAAAGTATCAGCCTCTAGTCAGTTTGACAAGGATGCCAGATTCAGTCCGGGTAACCTAACTGACAATGATGCCAACAGTTACTGGGCGGCTGCTTCCGACAAAAGACAGGCATCTCTGGAAATGGTCATCGACAGCACCAAAAAATTTGACCGGATTTTGCTTCAGGAACCCATTCGTTTCGGACAGAGAATTGCCTCCTTCGACATTCAGCTTCTGCTTCCAGGCGGTTGGCAAACCATTGCTAGTGGCACCAGCATCGGTTTCAAAAGACTGCTTAGAATTACGCCTATCGCAGGCAGCAAAATCCGCATCAATATCAGGGATGCCAACAATACCCCTGCCCTCTCGAATTTTGGATTGTACAAGGCAGCTGGAGGCGATGTCATTCTATAACGACCAAGTTATTAGACCATATTCAAATTTTTAGGGCTGTATTTGACGATGCATTGAGTAAGATTTTAAACTTATATATTTCTGTGAACAGAATTATTTTTAGCTATTTTGTTTCTGTTCACTGAAATTATCTACTTTTATAGTCGTAAAAACAAATCAAATGGACAAGAATAAATTATTTGGTATTCTTAACGACTGGAACTACTGGGAAAAGCCTGTACCGGAATTTTTTCCAAGGGAGACTTATCAGGACAAAATAAATAATAACCTGTCAACAGGAGAGGTCATCGTGTTGACGGGAATCCGCCGATCAGGGAAATCAACGCTGATGATCAACCACATACAGCACCTAATCAGCAATGGCATAGATAATAAGGAGGTTCTTTTCGTAAATTTTGAAGATCCTCGCTTCAATCTTGAAATGAACGCCGAATTATTGGAACAGATTTTTGAAGTTTACCAGGAGTTTATCAACCACGAAACCAAGCCCCATATTTTCTTTGATGAAATTCAGCACATTGCACAATGGGAAAAATGGGTATTAACTGGTTATGAACTCGGCAGGGCACATTTTTATGTGACTGGTTCCTCTTCAAAACTCCTTAGCCGGGAATTTGGCACAGCCCTGAGCGGGCGGTTTCTTTCCATCCATGTTTTTCCGTTAAGTTTCAAAGAATACTTAAGGTTTAAGGATCTGCCAATACCGGACAAAATTTCTCTGGTGACGCAGAAATTACTTTATAAGATAGCTTTTAACGATTACTTGAAAGGGGGAGGTTTCCCGAAAGCTATTTCGCTTTCCGACGATTTGAAGAGACAGGAAATCATCATGTATTACGAAACCATAATCCTGAAAGATATTGTGGCCCGCCACAACCTCAAAAACTACGACAGTGTTAAAAAAATTGGGCTGTATTTATTATCAAACATAGGCAAACTGTTTAACCTTAACAAGGTAAGGCTTGCACTTAAACTTTCATACGATCTGGCTGATAAGTATTTTGAATACCTGAAAGATACTTATCTGTTATTTGAAGTTTTTCAATACGATCACTCTTTGAACAAACAATTTACCAATCACCGGAAAATATATTGTATTGACAATGGAATACTTTCCAATACAGCTTTCAGAATTTCTGAAGACTACGGCAGATACCTTGAGAATCTCGTATTTATTGAATTGTTGAGAACAGGGCATGAAGTATATTTCCATCAAGGGAAAAGGGAGTGTGACTTTATTGTCAAGGAAGGATTAACCATTGTTCAAGCCATACAAGTATGCCGCACTTTGCAAGAGGAAGAGACCAGAAAACGGGAATTGGAAGGATTAATGGAAGCGCTTGACTTATATGGGTTGAACCAGGGGTTGATACTTACAGAGGATGAAGAATATGAAATAACAACCAATCACCATCGTGTCATCGTCCAACCCGTTTGGAAATGGCTGTTGGAAAAAGGATCACAAAAATGAGATACCCATGAGAATATTTTCAATACTACCGAAAATGATCGTCCAGTTCAGGTCAATGCCTTTCATTTTTCCATTGCTACTGATCCTTCTCTTCTTTGGAGCTTGCACCCAAAAAACTGCCAATATCTGGCTGGATGATCTGAAAATTCAAACCTTTTCGCAAGGGATTCCTTCTGTATCGGCAAAGAAAAATCAGGGTGGAGATTCTATTCGAATCGCCGGGAAGAAATTTGACCGGGGCGTTGGAGTCCAGTCGGTCAGTGTTCTTTCTTTTTTGTTAAACGGAAAAGCCGAACAATTTTCAGCGATGGTAGGCGCCGATGACAAGGGGAATACATCCATGCATGTTCAGTTTTTTGTTGTTGGCGATCAGAAAATTCTCTTCGAAAGCGGTCCGATGAAGGTTGGTGATCTACCGAAAAAAGTGAATGTTAGCCTTGCCGGGATTCAACGTCTGGGACTTCTGGTAACAGTAAATCTGGATGATGAAGGTTATGGCAGAACTTATTCAAACTGGGCAGACGCAAGACTGGTTATGCAAGGCGAAAGCCTGCCTCAACCCATTCCCAACGACGGAGAAAAATACATTTTAACTCCTGCCCCGGCCAATACTCCCAAGATTAATTCGGCCGGAATTTTTGGGGTAACACCAGGCAATCCATTCCTTTATACCATTGCTGCATCCGGCGAAAGACCCATCACTTTTTCGGCAAAGAACTTACCCGGCGGACTATCATTGGATACCAAAACCGGTATCATCACAGGGAAAGTTGCCAAGATGGGAACCTACCTTGCAACACTTGTAGCAAAAAGCGCATCCGGCGTAGGCACAAAATCGTTGAAAATTGTGGTAGGTGACACCGTCGCACTCACCCCCCCAATCGGTTGGAACGGCTGGAACTCCTGGGCAAGGAACATTGATGGGGAAAAAGTCCTTGCCTCTGCCAATGCCATGGTGATGATGGGGCTAAGTAACCACGGCTGGACTTATATCAACATCGACGATGCCTGGGAGGGTCAGCGGGGAGGAAAGTTCAATGGCATCCAGCCCAACGAGAAATTCCCAAAGTTTAAGGAGATGATCGACAACATTCATGCCATGGGACTAAAACTTGGCGTTTACTCCACTCCCTGGATTTCGACCTATGCCGGATATGCCGGTGCCTCCTCCGACTTTGAAAAAGGCGAATATCCTGACTCCATTAAGGCCAACAAGAGGGCATACCGTCATGTCGGAAAGTTCAGGTTCGAAAAAGAAGATGCCTTGCAAATGGCAGAATGGGGTGTCGATTACCTGAAATATGACTGGCGTATCGATCTGGTTTCCGCTGAGCGGATGTCGGAGGCCTTGAAGAAATCGGGAAGGGACATTTTGTACAGCTTATCCAATTCGGCCCCATTCGCTCAGGCGAAAGATTGGGCCAGAATCTCCAATGCCTGGCGCACCGGACCAGATATCCGAGACAGCTGGCTGAGCCTTTATACTTCGGCATTTACCATCGACAAGTGGGCTCCCTATGGTGGTCCGGGGCACTGGAACGACCCGGATATGCTGATCCTCGGCAATGTCACCACCGGCACGGACCTTCATCCGACCCGACTCACACCCGATGAACAATACAGCCACGTCAGTATCTTTAGCCTGCTGGCTGCACCTCTGCTTATCGGTTGTCCCATCGAGCAGCTGGATGCTTTTACCCTCAACCTGCTCACCAATGATGAAGTGATAGCCGTGAACCAGGATCCTTTGGGAAAACCCGGAAGGCTGGTTGCGGATGAAAATGGCGTTCAAATCTGGGCAAAAACGTTGGAAGATGGCTCTGTAGCGGTTGGATTGTTTTACACAGCAGACTTTGGAAAGACACCTCAATCTTACTTCCACTGGGGCAATGAACCTTCGAAAAAGTATTCGTTTGATTTTGCCAAACTTGGTTTAAAAGGCAAATACCAACTCCGGGATCTCTGGAGACAAAAGGATCTGGGAACTTTTGACGGTTTGTTCGAGACAGAAATCAGGCACCATGGGGTGGTCATGATAAGAATGAAAAAAAATTGAACTATGAAAAAAATATCAAAAGTTTTTACCATGTTCATCTGTTGCATCATCCTCGGATCATGTGCAGAAAAAGGATCTGAAGTCTGGTTGGATGACTTGACAATGGTATCATTTTCAGAGGGAATCCGTCCGGTAAAAACCAAATCCAGCTATATGTCAGATACCATTCACATTGCCGGTGTTTCCTATCAAAGAGGGATTGGATCAATCACTCCCGCGGTGTTTCCCTTCCTTCTAAACGGGAATGCCTTGAAATTTACCGCAGAAGTCGGAGCCGATGACAAGGCGAACAAGGATATAGCGATAAAATTTTATGTGGTCGGAGACAAGAAAATATTGTTCGAAAGCGGTGAAATGCGCGTTGGCGATCCGGCAAAAAAGATTGACCTCGACCTGAGAGGTATTAAGAGATTGGGACTTTTGGCTATCGATGATATCGGAGGATTAAAGAATAAGATGACCTACTGCAACTGGGCCAATGCGAAATTTGAGATGATTCGGGACAGTCTTCCAGCGCTTATCCCTAATACCGGCGAAAAAGTAAAATTGACACCTGATCCTCCGCAAACACCTCGAATCAATTCTGCAAGAATCTTCGGTGCAACACCCGGAAATCCATTTTTTTATTCAATTGCAACTACCGGGAAACGCCCGATGGAGTTTTTCGCATCCAATCTCCCCGGGGGACTTAAGCTGGACTCGCAGACAGGTATTATCACAGGAAAAGTGGCCAAACGTGGCGTTTATCCTGTCTCACTCAAAGCGAAAAATGAGTTGGGTGAGGCATCCGTGATCCTTAAAATATGCATTGGGGATACCATTGCCTTAACTCCGCCGATAGGCTGGAATGGCTGGAATTCCTGGGCTGAAAAGATCGATAGGGAGAAAGTGATTGCCACAGCAGATGCCATGGTGAGCAAGGGCTTGAACAACCACGGCTGGAGCTACATCAACATTGATGATTCGTGGCAAGGCTTCCGCGGAGGCAAACTGAATGCATTGCAGCCAAACGAAAAATTTCCGAAAATCAAGGAAATGGTGGAGTATATCCATTCACTTGGATTGAGAGCCGGAATCTATTCATCTCCCTATGTTTATAGTTATGCGGGCTATCCGGGGGCATCATCCGATTTTGAAAAAGGCGGCGAAAAACATGAACCCATCAAGAAAAACAGGCGCTCATCCGGGCCAATCGGCAAGTTCAGGTTCGAAACAAATGATGCACTTCAAATGGCCGAGTGGGGTTTCGACTACCTTAAATACGACTGGAAAATCGATGTAACCTCAACCGAACTCATGTCAGCGGCGCTCAAGAAATCAGGAAGGGATATCGTTTTCAGCATATCAAACAATGCCCCATTTGAGAAGGCTGCAGATTGGGCCCGGTTAACCAACGTCTGGCGCACAGGTCCGGATATTCGTGACAGCTGGACAAGTCTTTATTCGCTGGCTTTCACCATTGACAAATGGGCAGGCTATGGCGGTCCCGGCCATTGGAATGATCCCGACATGATGGTACTAGGGAACGTAAGCATGGGTCCTTCCGTGATGCATCCAACCAGGCTAACGCCGGATGAACAATACAGCCACGTCAGCATCTTCAGCCTTCTGGCAGCGCCTCTGCTGATCGGCTGTCCCATCGAGCAACTGGACAATTTTACCCTCAATCTGCTCACCAACGATGAAGTCATTGCCATAAACCAGGATCCTTTGGGCAAACCGGCACGCCTGGTAGCCGATGAAAATGGCGTGCAGATCTGGCAGAAACCTTTGGAGGACGGCTCAGTCGCAATCGGACTTTTCTACACGGACGACTATGGCAAAACACCAGCAACCTATTTTCGATGGGGCAATGAAGAGCCCAAACAATTTACGCTGGATTTTAAGAAGCTGGGACTGACCGGAACTCTGAAATTGAGAGATCTCTGGAGACAAAAGGATTTGGGCGAATTCAGCGACTCATTTGCTGCCGAAATCAGGTATCATGGGGTCATCATGCTTCGGATATTTCCGGTTAATCAAACGGCAAATAGAGTCAATTGAAATCTAATGAGACCTATATGTCTATTGTGGTGAAAAAAGAAACGACAAATTAAAAATAGAGAATAATGAAGAGAAGAGAATTCTTTAAAACAAGTGCAATTGCCACTACGGCTGTAGCCGGATTTTCCATTCTGCCATCGGCTGTATTTGGCAAAAAATTCGGATATGTTGCCCCCAGCGATAAGGTGAACCTCGCCTGCTGCGGAATCGGCAACCGGGGAAAAGACATCATCAAATCACTCCATAAAACAGGTCTTTGCAACATCGTGGCTCTTTGTGATACAGAAGTCGGGTCGGCCAATACCCAGGAAGTTTTGGGAATGTTTCCGAATCTTCCACGCTTTCAGGATTTCAGACAGATGTTCGACAAAATGGGGAATCAATTTGATGCCATCACCGCCGGAGTTCCCGATTTCTCCCATTTCCCCATTACGATGCTGGCCATGTCGCAGGGAAAACATGTGTATACCGAAAAGCCCATGGGGCACACTTTCCATGAAGTTGAGTTGATGATGAAAGGTGAAAAAAAGCACAAAGTTTCCTGCCAGATGGGCAACCAGGGACATTCTGAAGAGAACTATTTTCAGTTCAAGGCCTGGACCGAAGCCGGAATTATCAAGGATGTCACGAAGATTACAGCCTTCATGAACAACGGCCGTCGGTGGCATGGCATGAAAGTGTCGGATTTCCTTCCAGAGCAACCAATCCCGGATAACCTGGATTGGGACTTGTGGCTTACCACTTCACGCCATTTTGCCTTCAACAAAGGGTACATCAATGGCGACTGGCGATCGTGGTTCGAGTTTGGCAATGGCGCATTGGGCGACTGGGGTGCACATATTTTCGATACGGCCCACCAATTTCTGCAATTGGGTTTACCTTACGAAGTCGATCCGGTATTTATGGACGGTCACAGCACTTTTATTTTTCCTCAAGCTTCAACTTTATCATTTAAATTCCCCGAAAGGAAAGGCATGCCGGCCCTCGAGTTGGAATGGTACGATGGATTTAACAATCAGCCCAAGCTTCCTGATTTCTATGGTGAACCTGTCAGGGCGAAAGACATTCCGCCTCCAACATCCGGTAACATTAACACCAAAAGGTACCCCGGAAAGATCATCTACAGCAAAGAACTGACCTTCAAAGGAGGCTCCCACAGTGCACCACTCGTGATCATTCCTGCCGAAAAAGCAAAAGAGATGGAATCGAAGCTGCCCTTTGTTCCGGAAACACCTTCCAACCATTATGCCAACTTCCTCAAAGCATGCAAAGGTGAAGAGAAATGCAGGTCATCCTTTGAGGTCGCCGGACCATTGTGCCAGTTAATGGCATTGGGGGTTTTGGCGCAACGCTTAAACACAAAACTGGTTTTCGACAAGGATAAAAAACAGATTACAAGCAGCAAGATTGGCAATGAGCTGTTAGTTGGTCCGCCACCGAGAAAAGGGTGGGAACAGTTTTACAAAATGTAAAAGAGGATGAATATTCGACATACAATCTCCATGTGACTTTTATTAAAATATATACAGATGAAAAAGAGAATTTTCCTCAGTCTCCTAATGCTATTGCCTGTTGTCCTGGCTTATTCCCAGGCTTCACTGCTCAAATTCGAGCCGGTGAGTTTTTCAAAAGTGAATATCACCGATAATTTTTGGAAGCCTAAAATGACACTGGTGGCAACAAAGACGTTAAATGCCTGCATTTATCAGACAGAAACAGCCACTCCCCGAATCAAGAATTTCATCAATGTGGCCAAAAACGATGGTCAAAAACATCAGGGAATATTTTTTGACGACAGTGATGTATACAAAGCGATGGAGGCAATGGCTTATTCGCTGAAGAATAATCCGAATCCGGAACTTGAGAAAAAAGCCGACGAATGGATTGATATCATTGCTGCGGCCCAGCAACCGGATGGTTATCTGAATACTTACTTTACGCTCGAAAAAACACAGAAAAGATGGTCTGACATGGACAAGCATGAAGACTATTGCGCAGGTCACATGATTGAGGCTGCCATAGCTTATTTCAATACAACAGGAAAGCGCAAGTTTCTGGATGTAGCCATCCGTGTTGCCAATCACATTGATTCGACATTCCGTCTTCAAAACCGGCATTGGATATCCGGTCATGAGGAAATTGAGATCGCTCTGGTAAAACTTTACAAAAACACCGGGAATAAAAAATATCTCGATCTGGCCGACTGGTATTTGCAGCAAAGAGGTCATGGCTATTATTCAAGTAATCCAACTACCCAGGATTATTACCAGGATAAACTGCCGTTGAAAGAGCAGACCCAGATTACAGGACATGCCGTTCGGGCCATGTATTTGTATACCGGCGCAGCTGATGTAGGAGCTACAAAAAATGACTCTGCCTATATGAATGCCATGAAACTTGTTTGGGAAGATGTGGTACACCGGAACATGTACAT
>JBAXED010000051.1:0-23997 GCA_037140615.1 Prolixibacteraceae bacterium | reverse complement strand
ACTAGTGACCCGATACTTATTAATGTAATTTTTACAATCTTTTTCATATTCTTAATTTGTTAGGGTTTTGGATAATCGCCGTCAACAATTTCATACCCACCAATGTAAGATTTTTTTCTATATAACTTCAATCGGTTTTCAATATCTTACCGAACCCAAATTTTCACAATGCTGCCTCTCTTAATCACTTAATGAAATTGTTTGAATTTCGTACTTTATCATTTGGTTTTTGTTATTTTTGGGATTCTTTCTGTTTGATATTTGTATCATCTTTAAAAGCATATAATCATGGAAGCAAAAATTCAAAAACGTAAATTGGGAAACAGCGGACTGGAAGTCTCTGCTATCGGACTAGGCTGCATGGGAATGAGCTTTGGTTACGGTACTATTTCAGATGATAAAGAGATGATCTCCCTGATTCGTTCGGCAGTAGAAAGCGGTGTTACCTTTTTTGATACCGCGGAAGTATATGGACCTTACATCAATGAAACACTAGTGGGCAAAGCCCTCGAACCTTTCAAAGGCAAAGTTTCTATTGCCACAAAATTCGGTTTCAATTTTCAGGATGGTGTCAATACCGGACTCAACAGCAGACCGGAAAATATTAGAAAAGTGGCAGAGGAATCGCTGAAACGCTTGCGAGTTGATACCATCGACCTTTTCTACCAGCATCGTGTTGATCCGAACGTACCGATTGAAGAGGTGGCCGGAGTCGTGAAAGACCTGATTCAGGAAGGGAAGGTCAAGTATTTCGGACTATCGGAAGCCGGAGTAGGGATTATTCGTCGCGCACATGCGGTGCAACCAGTCACTGCTTTGCAAAGCGAATACTCACTGTGGTGGCGTGAACCTGAAGATGAAATAATTCCAACTTTAGAAGAACTTGGAATCGGCTTTGTCCCGTTTAGTCCGCTTGGCAAGGGTTTCCTGACAGGCAAAATGGATCAAAACACGACTTTTGACAGCAAAGACTTCCGCAGTACTGTCCCACGTTTATCCCCTGAAAACCTCAAGTCAAATATGGCATTTGTTGATCTGGTTGCAGCATTTGCGCAACGCAAAAATGCTACACCGGCACAAATTGCACTTGCATGGGTGCTTGCTCAAAAACCTTGGTTTGTCCCAATTCCGGGTACCACAAAGCTTCACCGTTTACACGAGAATCTCGGAGCTGCCGCAGTTGAACTTACCTCTGATGAGCTATATGAACTTAATTCCGCATCGTCAAATATTGCAGTTCAAGGTGACAGATACTCTGTTGGCAGTGCAAAATTGATTAACCGGTAAAGTTAGCCTCGGGTCTCAGTAAAAAAGCTAGAAAAAATTGTTGCCAATCCAACGAATAACCTAACAATCTTTGACATTGATGCGAATCCGTTTATTTGCAGAATTTTTGGATGGCCTCTGCTGCCTCAGCAGAGCCCATTCTTTTTGCCTTATATAAGTCAATGCAACCTTCTTTTTTCTTTTCAAGGAAAAGCTCTGAAGTGCCCCTTAGATAATAACTTACCACACTGGTCGAGTCAAGCGCCAGTGACTTGGTACAGTCTGCAATTGTCCCTTTGTAATCTTCGAGATAACTTTTGGCGGAAGCCCGGCTTAAGTATGCATCACTATAATTTGGATCCAGCTTAAGTGCCTTGTCATAGTCGGAAATTGCACCCTGGTAGTCCTTCATTTCTTGTTTTGCTAAACCTCTGCCGCAAAACGCTTCGCAATATTTTGGTTTGATTTCAATGGCTTTACTACAATCCTCGATCGCACCTTTGAAATCCTTAAGGTCATATTTTGCGATCCCTCTAATACAATAGGCTTCTGCATAATTGGGGTCAAGTGCTAATGCCTGGTTGAGCTCGGTAATGGCTAATTTTGGGTCTCCTTTCATCCGCTTTTCAACCCCCTTTTGGAATAAGTCAACAGCATTCTGACAGTTTCCATCTATTGCGAAAGAACATAAGAAGCTTAAAAAAACAATGGAATTGAAATTGAAATTTTTGAAGGAAGGTGCAAGTCTTAAGTTCATAGTAAATTATATGTTAGTTAACTATCTGTTTGATGACTTATTTCGAACAGACCAGGCGAATGCCAAAATTTCTTAAATACGTCGCTGCTTCAGCATAATAGCGATAGGCTGAAAGGCATCTGTCAATATTCTCATAAGACCAACTTCCTCCTCTAAATACACGGTATTGGCCAGAAGATGGACCTTGAGGATTATTCTTCGGAGTTTTTTCATATGCAATTTCTAAATTAGTTGAATTGATAAAAGGGATTTTCAATTTTCAGGTATAGTGAAAAATAAGTGATTTTGTTGTTTGATGGATCAAGAAGAGCGCTGATTGTGGAACCTTTGTCTATGTCCATGCTAAGAGTGACAACAAATATGGCCATCTTCTCTCCCTTGACCGGGATATTGGATGCTGTACGGCGGACGATGGGTTGCTCTTTCTTGTCTGCAAAATAAGTACAAGTCAATGATTTCAACCCCTTTTCGGCAGTAAAGGTATAGTCAAACTTGTCACCAAAGCATTGTCTCAGGGCAGATTCTGTTTGGTTAAAAGCGGCATTTGTTTGTTCCAGGAGGCCTCTGCCCAGGTAACAATTCAAAAATATATCGTACTTTCCTATATGAATAATACTTGAAGTTCCATTTTCTTCGGAAAGTTGAGCATTTGAATAGAAATCTTCTTTACTATACATATCTCTTTTCGAATTGAGGAAATTAAAACCGCAGGGAGAGTGTTTGAGAAAATAGGCTAGTTTCCAACAGATATCGGCATCCTTTCTAAAAGCAATTGCCTCAGGAGTCGCAATAAAAACGACAGCCGAATAACGGAAGATTTTCCCGGGATTTACCGTGGTTAATCTGATTTGGCATTCATTATCCGCGACAAAAGTCGTATCCATAAAGATGGAGTTGCCCTCCTGGCTCAAGGAGCCAACTTTTTTAAAAATGGCTTCGGACTTGCCCGCCATGGTTAGGTTAAGTTCATTCTTGTCATTTCCTCCTACACGAAAACTGATTGCCATCCGGTCTCCTTTTTTTACCTGGAATGATAGTTCCTTGTAGTAATTTCCTTCATAAGTCTTGTTGCACTTCGTGTTCAGTGTATCCCGATAGTATGCTGAGAATAAAGGGGAGCCACCTTTTTGTTCCTGTGCTTTAATGTTAACACAATTCATCGAAACGAAAAAAATCGTAGAAAGAAAGATCAATTTGATTATTTTGGCATTCATATGGAGCGATTTTGGTTTTAGCTTTCTAAAAGGCTTGAAAATCTATGCCTGAAGCTGCATATAATATTCAAGAATTTTTATACCTGCTCTTTGAAGGACAGATACCTTGTGATAGTATTTTATTGATTTAGTACAAATAGTTATAGTTCCTAAATACAAATTTATAAAATAGTTTTTTACGTACATAGATTAATACGACTATGTTTCATAAAAATTGGACACAAAAACTAAATCCAAATTGATAATTTCATTACATAAGACAGAAATCAGCAATAGTAAAATAAAAAAAAATGCATCATCTTTGTTGCTATAAAATGGCTATCCAATGAAATCAAACTGTCTGTTATTCTTCACCTTTTTACTTTGCTTGCAGGTGAGTAATGCACAAAAAATTAGTGAATGGCGTCCTGAGAATCGTACCGGTGTCTCAGGAGAGACTGGTTTACTGAAATCATGGCCCACCGAAGGTCCTGCCTTATTATGGTCCAATCTGGAATTGACCAAAGGGAACTCTTCTGTTTCATTCGGTAACAATACCATTTACATTACCGGCCTCAAAGATGCTGATGACATACTTTATGCCTTGGACATGAATGGGAAACTTCTTTGGCAAACAGTGATGGGCAGGGCTTGGAACGGTTCTTATCCTGAAAGCCGTGCAACACCTACTATTGAAGGCAAAATGGTCTATACCTGCAGTGGATTTGGTGATCTTGCGTGTATCGATGGAACCGACGGGAAAATCATTTGGACCTATAAAGCCAGCGAAATGAACAAAGGAACCTATGGGAACTGGGGAATTGCAGAATCACTTCTGATTGATGAAGAAAAGCTTTATTTTACCCCAGGTGGGCCTGAGACCATGACCATTGCCATCAATAAAACGACAGGTGCCGTAATTTGGAAATCTCCCACATTGAATGACAAGCCCGCTTATAACTCTCCAATCCTGATCGATTTTGCCGGCAAAAAAGTCATCGTTAATATGGCTATGAACAATGTTTTTGCTGTTGATGCTGCAAACGGAGAGATTCTGTGGAAAGTTCAGTTAGAGAAACCGGCTGATTTCAGATGGGACTTTATCAATTGTGTTACTCCGGTATTTTCCAATGGCATGATCTATGTTACAACGGGATATAACTGCGGCGGGATAATGATTAAACCCGGAGAAGATGGTAAGAGTGCCAATGTTGTCTGGACTGACAAAGTCCTGGATGTCCATCATGGTGGAGTCGTACTTCTTAATGGCTATCTCTACGGTTCAAACTGGCTGAACAATGGCGATGGAAATTGGTGCTGCATCGAATGGGCAACCGGTAAAAAGATGTGGGAAGAGCATTGGAACTGCAAAGGTTCTGTTATTGCTGCCGATGGGCTGATTTATATCTATGATGAGAAAAAGGGTAATGTCGGTTTGGTTAAACCGAATACGGAGAAATTCGAACTTGTTAGCAGCTTTCAGATTAAACAGGGAAATTCAGGACCCTTTTGGGCCCACCCGGTCATCCACAATGGAATTCTCTATATCAGGCATACAAACGCCTTAATGGCATATGATATCAAAGAAAAATAAGAATGAATGGTGTAAGCTAAAATTGAGAAAGCCTTAAACCATTCTTTTTTCTCTCGCAATTTGGACTGTTTTACGAATTTCACCCAACAGTTTACCGGGATTTCTTCTGGGCGGCCAGATGTTCAGCTATGAGTTCAGCGGTGAAACGGCTTAATGTATCACTGTCAGTAAAGACAGATTGTGTGTTATTTTGGGCTTTATATCCAATTCCACCAGGCTTCCCTTTAACAACAAATATTCCTTCACCTGATCTGGACCAATTTGTCGAACCCTCGGCTCCAACTTTTCCATCAGCAACGAAACCCTTGGTATGAGAAATCTGGTTTGTTGCAGAGCTTCCAACTATAAAATGAGTATTAAAGGCAGCCAGATTTCTTGCCTTGTCTGCGTCGAGCAAGGCCTTCTCGTGTGCGCCGCCAGCCTGGCTGGAATCCAATGTAATTAACATAGTAATATTTGGATCCATGGCTTTGGCCATAATAATGGAGTTGAGTTCATCGTCATCAAAACCAAACATATTTAAATAGAGTGAAATACTGCACCGTGAAAGAATATGTTTTAGAATGTCATGTACATCATCCCTGCCGACATAAAATAGATGAAAATCATTGCTTGCATTCGATGCAAAGGTTTTTTCACGGGTATACTGCTGAAGATCTGACAAATTGAATGTCAGCAGACTTTGTGATGGTGTTCCCAAAGCATTGCTTGCACTTTGAGGTGTAATTGCCATTGCAGTAAGTATTAGAAATTGATGGATAATTGTTTTCTATTTACGCAAAAAAATACGATTTGTTTCTAAGTCTACTTATAAATTATCCTTACAATCTAATGCCCACTGCATTCAATACAATATAAAAATTGCCCCATCATTCTCCCATTAGCGTTCTAAAAAATGTGACAAATTTTAAAAGTTTGTTTGATGATCCGTTTGAATTTTATTACCTATTTTTAGATATTGGATTGTGATTAAATGGTGATGATATAAAATAAATTTTAAGCATATGGAATCTAACAGACGCAATTTTTTGAAGCATTCTTTTGCCTCTGCCTCAGGATTGGCAGCAGCAACAATGTTACCGGGCGATCTATTTGGGCAGGGACTTCATAGCACGAACCGGCCTGAAGAGATAATTTTACAACAGGAGAAGCGTTCAGTCCCCAAGGAATCCATCCGCTTCTCAGTCATTGGGATCAATCACAATCATATCCTTGGTATGGTTGATTCTTTGATTCAAGGCGGAGGACAATTGGTTGCAATCTATTCCAAAGAGCCGGAATTATTACCAGATTTCACCAAGCGCTATCCAAAAGTAAAAATTGCAAACAGCGAAACAGAAATCCTTGAAGACAATTCAATTCAATTGGTTGCAAGTGCGGCTATCCCTGTCGACCGGGCACCGCTAGGCATTCGCGTCATGCAGTCGGGAAAAGACTTTATGACCGACAAACCCGGCATTCTGACTTTAGACCAATTGAAGGAGGTTAAAAAAGTGCAGAAAAAGACGAACCGAATTTATTCAATTGTATATAGCGAACGATTGGGAAATCCGGCATCGGTGAAAGCCGGAGAGCTAATTTTGTCGGGAGCCATCGGGAAAGTGGTCCAAACGATAGGAATCGGTCCGCATAGAATGAGGCCGAAAACCCGTCCTGACTGGTTTTTTGATCCTGAAAAAGCCGGCGGAATCTTGTGCGACATTGGGTCACATCAGTGCGACCAGTTTCTTTTCTACACGAACTCCCAACAAGCAGAGGTTAGCTTTTCACAGATTGGAAATTTTGGCAATCCTCAATATCCCAAATATTGTGATTTTGGCGACATGAGCGTTCGCAGCCGGCATGCTACTGGCTACATCCGTATCGACTGGTTCACCCCTGAAGGCCTCGACACCTGGGGCGATGGAAGAACCTTTATTTTAGGCACGGAAGGTTATATTGAGATGCGCAAGTACATTGATATTGCAGGTCGCAAAGGGGGTAACCATTTATTTCTAGTCAACCAAAAGGAAACAAAGTATTTCGATTGCACTCAAGTTTATATGCCTTACGGCGAACAACTTGTGAGTGATGTTGTCAACCGTACTCAAACAGCCATGTCGCAGGATCACTGTTTTCTGGCAACAGAATTGGCTTTGAATGCTCAAAAATTGGCCTATAAACTCAACGTCTGATTAGCTGTCAGTTTTTAAATCCCTCGAAGGTTTTCAGATTCAATCTTTTCTTGACTATCATACTGAAAATGATGGCAGTCCAGAAGGAAAACAAGGAATAAACCAGAGAAGGCTTAACCATATCCTGATTTTGAAGTAATGTCCCGGCAACCAGAAAGGCCAGGGTAGTATTGTGAACCGCTGACTCAATGGCAATGGTAAATGAGTCTTTATTGCTTAAATTATTTCTGAAAATGATATAATAGCCCCATATAAAGCTGACAATATTTATTAGTAACCCATATGGGAAAATTTGCCAGAATTCCGCAGCGCTGATTCCTGTACCTCCTTGTTCTTCAGTGGCAAAGAATTTAATAAAGAATACGGCCGCTAAGGCCACCAAAAGCGCATAATTCATTGGCTTTTTTACTCTATCGGCAAAAGTCGGATATTTTCCTCTAATCAATGCTCCAAGCACTGCAGGGATTAGCGTTACAAGAAAGATCTGCAAAAGCGTTTCCCAAAATGGAAGTTGTATCGCGGTTTCTCTGCCATAAAAAAACACCAGTGCCAGATTAACTGTAATTGGAATTGTGAATAGTGTCAATATGCTGTTGATGGTTGTAAAAGTGACCGAAAGAGCGACATTCCCATTGAAAAAATAGGTTAGAAAGCCAGATGTAGATGCTCCCGGACAGGCAATCAGTAAAATAAAACCAACTTTAACAGGAAGTGGAAGATCTGAAAAATAGGTAACGATGAAGGCGATAATTGGTAAAGCAATAATTTGAGAAGTCAATCCAATAAACAAGGATTTTGGTGCCTTTAAAACATCTTTAAAGTTTTGTATAGTTAATGTCAAGCCAATTCCAAGCATGATAAAGGCCAGAACTACACTTATTAAAATATCGATGTAAGAATATCCCAGCATTTTGGAGTTGGTTTGGCAACGATGACTTCCTTACAAATTTGCTCTTTTTTTTGTTGATTTTTGATATGAAAGGAAATATTTTTTAGGGTATAATAAATCTTAGGAGTGCCGGTTTAATACCTTTTAGTCAAACCAATCACATTATTGGTCATGATTTTTATTCCGGTTTCAATGGTAGTTGCATAGTCGGGGTTTAAAACAGCAGAATGCAGAGGCGCCGGTTTTTCTCCTTTGGCATTAAGTTCCTTCAGTAAGTTGGGGTTTGTGCTGCCAAGCCATATCAGACAAATTGGGACTTTCTCTGGAGTTAACCCATATTTGCCAAAATCTTCGGCGACCATCGCCGGATTTACCTTAAGCACGTTTGAATCACCGATTATATCGGAAGCAAATCCGTGCAATTTTTCGCTAAGCGGAAAGCTGTTTAATACCGGTGGTGTTTCAACTGTAAAAACCTTAACATCTGGTAACTTATTATCTGGCATCCCTGCCATTTGAGAAGCTGATTTACTGATTCTTTTAATCGCCTCAAGCACTTTTTGAACAGCTTCAATTGAATAATAGCGAATGGAAAGTTCGAGTTTTACTTCATCAGGAATGATATTTGGACGCGTGCCTCCATGAATTGATCCCACCGTAACCACTATGGGTTCAAAAGGACTTGTCTCACGACTGACGATGGTTTGAAGGTCCAGCACAATGCGCGAAGCAATCACGATCGGATCGATGCATTTTTCGGGATAGGCACCATGACCGCCTTTCCCATATACAATAATCTCGACCGTTTTCACACCGGCAAATGCCGGACCGCCCACCAATCCAATCGTTCCTGATGCTAGTTCAGGATTGATATGAAATGCCAGCGCGCATTCAGGAAGTGGAAATTTGGAGAATATTCCGGCTTCGATGGCTTTACTGGCACCTCCGCTCACCTCTTCGGCTTGTTGTGCAATTACCATGATGGTGCCTTTCCAATCGTTTTTGAGCGCTTTCAGTGCACGCACAGTCCCAATCAGAACTGACATGTGAATGTCGTGACCACAGGCATGCATGACCGGAATTTTATTGCCATCGCGATCTGTTGTTATTTTCCTGCTGGCAAACGGCAGACCTGTTTTTTCTTCCAGGGGAAGGGCATCCATATCGGTTCGGAGCATGATAACCGGACCTTCGCCATTCTTTAATATCCCCACCACACTGTTTCCTCCGAAGTTTTCCGTTACTTCAAGTCCGGTTTTCACCAATTCGGATGAAATTCTTTTTGCAGTATCAAATTCCTGAAAGGCCAATTCGGGGTTTGCGTGCAAAGTTTGGCAAAGATCAAGTGCATAGCTTGTCTGATTTTTGGCTTCCTTTCGTATTTTCTCAGGAACCTGAGCTATTGTGTTGATCTGAATCAACAATAACAACATCAGGGCAATGGATTTTAAATGGAGAGAGGTCATCTTCTTGAATCTAATAGCAGTAATTGCAAAAGCTGAATATCAGGTCGCAAGGTATTGAAAAAATAGGAAAATTGTGTATTCTTTCACAAGCAGTGCAAGTCGGTATGTATCTGAAAACTATTTCAATATTTAATTGTTAGTAGAGATAAGATTGTCCCAATTATTCAAAATGAGGACCAATTCATCTTTTTTAATGCTCTCCAAAATATGAAAGAAAAGTTTTTAAACATCCCAAAGGGCTTGATCCCTGCTTTATTTATTCTGATGATTGCATCTGGTTTATTTTACAACTGTAAGAAAAATGCAGATCCGGTTGCTCTCATCATGGCAAGTTGGAGGATTGAGGATGTTGCCCAGATGAACAGGGTAAACGCATTATTTATGAAGAGTCATCCGAACATTACCATAGATTTTCAAGCAGTTCCAACGGCCGATTATGACAAGGACTTGCTCGCGAAATTGGAAGCAGGTAGAGCAGTCGACCTTATCTTTCTTCGCGGTTATGACCTGGGCCGCGTTCTGTACGACGGGGGTTATCTGGCCGCTCTGAACGGGGAAATTTCAAAAATGGATCTCTTCTCTGCTCAGGCGCGCGGAGCTTGGTCGACCAGTGATGGTAAGATATACGGGGTACCTCAGTCGGGCGTTACGCATGGAGTGTTTTACCAGAAAAGTGTATTTAAAAAATATGGTCTCACCGAACCAACCTCCTGGGATGAGTTCATTTCTGCTTGTGATGTTCTGCGCGCAGGAGGTGAAACTGTGATTGCACAGGGGGCTAACGATACATGGACGCTTTACGAAGCAGTTTACTGTGGATTAGGGGCTAACTTCTATGGTGGAGAGCCGGCCAGGCAGGCCTTGATGGCTGGTACGATGAAAATGACCGGCGCCAATTTCATCCGCGCCTTCGAAATGATCCTGCAGTTGAAAAAATATCTTCCCAATGGTTTTGAATCTCTCGATTATGACGCCATGCGCGTGCTGTTTGCTTCGGGCAAAGCGGCTATTTTTATAGGTGGATCATGGGAGATCTCAAAATTTGAAGAGCTGGGTTCGAGTTCCACGCAGATCGGCTATTTCGCTCCGCCTGTAGCCAAGTCAGGCGATCCCTTCCAGTATTGTTTCCAGCTCAGCAATGCTTTCGGGATGAACTCAAAGACAAAACACAGGAAGGAAGTGCTTGAATATTTGAACTGGATAACGCAATACGAAGCAATTCAGGCACATATGTCCGAGTTGCCTGGTCTTTTTCCCTTGCTTCCGGGATCTTATGTACTCAACAATCCACTGGCCCAAAAGATGTGGGATGCAACCCTAAAAGCTAACCTGACCCAACGGCTGATGATAGAAAAACTCAGTGCCAAAACACCCAAGGGTAGCGTATTGGTTAACGATGCCATCATCCAGGTACTGAAGGGAACACTCACCCCCACACAAGCTGCAGCCAATGTCCAGAATGGGTTGGATACCTGGTACCACGCTGTACTGTGAAAAGTGATTTTACTGAAGAAAAGAGTTAAAGTATTTCTCTCCTCATTTTTTTCTCTTTAAGTTAAAGTTAAGTTAATGTCGGAATTTCATTAACCGCAAATCAAACAAACAAATAGATTTGCATAAAATTCAACTAAGCATACAATGAAGAAAGCAGGATTATTTATTTCGGCTCTATTTTTCGGATTGATAGCTTTCTCGCAAGAGAACACATCCGGCAAAATTATTTATGAACAAACTGTAAAATTCGAGATTAAACTTGAGGGTGAAGCTGCCCAATTCGCAAGCCAGTTTCCCAAAGAGCGGAAATCGGAGATGATCCTTTATTTTAACGATCAGGAGGCGTTGTATCAAAACAACACTGCTGCCAAGGATGATGAAATGGAAATGCATGCCGGTGGTCCAAATGTTATGATCAGAATGGTTAATCCGGAAAATAAAGTATTCACTGATTTGGCCCTCAAAAAGCAAATCGAAATGAGGGAATTCATGACTCGATTATTTCTGATAGATGGAGAAGTTCACACATCATGGAAAATAACCGGCAATCAGAAAATGATTCTTAATTACCCTTGTCAGGAGGCCACTTCAATTGACGGAGAGAAAAAAATTGTGGCATGGTTTACGCCTGCCATTCCGGTATCAGTCGGGCCGGGTAAATACGGCGGGTTACCAGGATTAATCCTGGCAGTAGATCTGGATGAAGGGAAAAATATCACGCTGGCAAAATCAATTGATTTAGTTCCGGTTTCTAAAGATAAAATTGGGAGACCTGAAAAAGGAAAGAAGGTAACCCGTGATGAATTCGATAAAATTGTGGCAGAAAAGATGAAGGAGACTGGCGGTAATGCCCGCACCAGCGGTCAGTCAATTATGATTAGAATTCAAAAATAATACCTGACTTATGAAAATTCTTTTGGCAATAATCTTCACCGGATTGGCCTGGAACGCTTTTGCACAATCACATTCATTGAGCGGGGAAATTTTTTCGAAGATTGGATCGCCTTTGGCTTCAGGTTCCGTTGTGCTGCTGAGTCCTGCAGATTCAACCATGCAATCATTCGGAATTACGAATAAGCAAGGCCATTTCGATATCAAGAACATTAAGAAGGGCGATTATATTCTTCAAATCTCATTTTTAGGATTTGAAACGCTTTATAAAAAAATTACAATCCCTGTTCCGGATAACAATCTGGGAGCAATAGTCATGAATTCGAAGCCGGTTGACATTCAGGAAGTAACCGTTGTTAGAGAATATGTCCCCATCTCACTTAGACATGACACCGTTGAATTCAATGCTGCAGCTTTCAAACTTAAGCCGGATGCCGTTACAGAAGATCTGTTGAAAAAACTTCCGGGAGTGGAAGTTGATCGGGCAGGAAACATCAAGGCGATGGGAGAGGATGTAAAAAAGCTATATGTTGATGGCAAAGAATTTTTTGGAAACGACCCCAAAGTGGCAACGAAAAATGTGCCTGCCGACGCCATTGACAAAGTTCAGTTCTATGACCGAAAATCGGAAGAAGCCTTGTTTACAGGAATTGATGATGGAAGCAGGCAAAAAGTGGTGAATCTGAAATTGCGGGAAGACAAAAAGAACGGTGTTTTTGGCAATCTCATGGCCGGAGGAGGAACCGGAGAACACTGGCAGGGGAATGCCAAAGCCTACCGGTTTTCGGATAAAATGCAGCTGGCAGCTTTGGGAATGGCCAACAATGTCAACCAATCCGGATTCTCTTTTGGCGATTACCTCAATTTTGGCGGTGGAATGGGTAATATGAGCAATGGCGGAGGATCTTCCCAAATACGGATTTCTTCGGATGGGAGCTTTCCTATTAATTTTGGGGAACCGGTAGCCGGACTGAACTCTTCGGGTGCAGGCGGAGCAAATTTTTCCTATTCAAAGAGTCCCAACAACAGAATTTTTGTCAGCTATCTTGGGAAAGAGTCGACTAAACAACTCGAGCAGACCACAAAAAGCTGGAATTACACCTCAGACAAATCATTCTTTCAGGATGAATCACTTTCGGAGACAGACAGAAATACTGGGCATACCTTCAATTTTGGGTTACGCAGCCGGATAGACTCAACAAAAAATATTGTTGTTGACGGAAATATTTCGCTGACAAACGGTCATAACAACCGTTTATCTAAAAATACCAGCACCGAAAATTCGGAACTAGTTAATTATCTTGATAACCTGACTTCCAATCATTCAAACAGGATTTCAGGTAATACCGATGGATCATACATCAAAAAATTGAAAAATGGGAAGTCAATATTTAAAGTATCAGGGAATCTTTCAATTTCACATGAAGCAGCAAAAAACCTGATTGATACCCAGACCGGATTATACAACAATCATATCCTTACTGAAACCGGGGTTAATAAATTCCAGAATAATGCATCAGATTTTCTAAATTGGTCAGCTGGTACCAGCCTTCTGCAGAAGTTGGGGAACAGGATCTATATAGAGCCTGAAATCGTTTTTGGTAGCGATGTAGAATCCTTAAGTCGTTCCCAGGGATTTCCAGAGCTGAATAATTTTGTTGTTGACTCGCTAAGTCCTGAATTTCAGAAAAAATATATGTGGTTTCGGCCAAAGGTCAGTTTAATCCGAAATACGACCAAAGCAAAGCTAACGATTGGATTGGAGATGGAAGATGGGAATATGTCAAATACATTGAATAACAACAGTATAGGAAGCAGAAACTATTTAAACTTTCTCCCTTTTGCGTCCTGGGATTATGAATATCAGCCCGGAAGAAGATTGGCGGCGGGATTCTCTTCAAGTGTTAATGCCCCATCTGTTACACAACTCTTACCTGTTGGCAACAATCTCAACCCATTGGCTGTCTATTATGGTAATCCCAATCTTAAGCCGGAGACTCAGCAACGAATTAATTTGCATTGGTTTGTTTTTGACCAATTTTCTTTTACCTCATTCGTCGCAACTCTTAGTGGAACTACTACAAAAAATAAGATTAACTGGGACCGGACTATCAATCAAAATCTAAGCTTTGTCAATACGCTTACCAACGTAAAAAATGACGCTAAGATCAATGGGAATTTTGATTTTTCCTCACCGATCCGTAAGTTGGGAATAAAAGTACATGTTAATTTCGACGAAGGTTGGAACAAGGGTTTGAACCTGATTAACAAGCAAGAGAACGAAAATACCAATTTCACCCACAGGGGTTCTCTTAGTTTTGACAACCGTAAAAAGGATAAATGGGATGTAAGCACTGGCATCGAGGTATCTCTCACCAATTCGAGGTATTCTTTGCAGAAATCACTGAATAATAATTATCTGAATATGTCGTGGTTCGGTGTCGCCCGTTTCAATCCCAATGACAAATGGAATTTTGAGGTAAATGGCGACATTGCCAAGTATACGGATCAAAGTTTTGGTGAATCACTTACGATTCCTGTCGTAAATTTTGAAATCAGTCGTTTTATATTGAAAAACAAACGTGGTACACTTACGCTGAGAGGATTCGACTTGCTTGACAGAAACAGCATCATCCAACGATTCAGTGAGTTAAACTACCTTCGCGAAGTGCGCTCGAACAGTATTGGCCGGTTTGTTTTGTTATCATTTACCTACCGTTTAAATAAATTCGGTGGCGAAAGCAAAGGAGTTGTAATAAACATGAGAAGGTGACGCTTCTCTCGTAATTTCTTAGAGAAATAATTTCCAGACCCAATCGACAAGTGTATGTACAAGAATGGCCGCAAATAAATTGTTTCCGCTCTTGCGGTATGCCCAGCCATATCCAAGCCCTGCAATTGCAGCTAAACAAACATAAGTTATTTGTGTGGATAACGTACTGGCATTATTCCAGTGCATGATTCCAAAAGCCAGTGAGGACAAGACCAATGGTATCCATTTTTTGGAAAATATTTTATCAAGGCCATGAAGCAAAATCCCCCGAAAAAAGAGCTCTTCAGGCAAGGCGACAGTTAAAAACAATCCCACAAAATGAATTGTCAGTTTTGTAATATCAAAAGATTGAGGGATATGAAAAGTAAGAAACCCGGTTAGCAGTCCGGGAGGAACGATCAATACCATTAATAGTACTAATGCAAGAAATGCGATTCCTATATCTTTTAACCTGGGGACCAGATTAAAGCCAATATCAGCACGACGGTACCCATCCCATCCAATTACAGCAATAACGGAAATTACAATTGACCACCAGGTATAGGTATCATTAGTCGCCGGGAGAATCTCCATATACCAGCGAAGATCAAAAGGTATCCAGAGCAATATCCAAATAGCAAGATCAGTCCAGGTCAACGAAAATTCCTGGTTTGCTATTTGCTTCAAAGCTCCCAATACGGCAAAAATAATAGCAGTAAAAATGACAGAATAATAGGGATCGAATTTGCACGTCACTAATCCGGGAAGAATAAACAGAAAGGATATTCCACCGGCTACGTAAAGCAGTGAATTTTTATCTTTTCGCAACCAATCGTTGAATTGCCCGGATGCCTTGGAAGAACCTAAGGCAAACAAGAGTCCGATTAAAGGTGACAGACTTAAAACATTGGCTATGACGGTTGAAAGGCTATTCTTTGAATCAGATATGGAGGCAGCGTATATTAAAGCGACTCCAACTAAAGTCCAGAATGACCAGAGTAAAACAAATCTTTTTTTCATGTCGTAAATAAAGAGGTTATTAGCAATTTGATTGATCAGAAGTCACCTTATCTCTTACAGCACCATTACTCAGTCTTTACCTTCACATCCTTAAACATAAACGAATTATCGCTGATCCTTAATGGTTTGCCGCTTACAGTCGTCACGTTCCTGAGAATGACTTCTCTGGTTTTAACAGAAGGAAACTTCTCCCGGTAGGAATCGTCGGTCATTTGCGGATTGAAATTTGCAAAAATGGCCGGACCCTGATAGTCCTCCGGATGTTTGGAGTCGTCGATACGAAGGTTTTCGATTGTAATCAGTTCCGGCATATAGCATGTGTAACCGAAATCGTGCTGCCCGGAATAGGATCCGCCGATAAGACTGGCACTGGATGGCCTTCCGCCGGCTGGCACGAAAGTGCAGTTGCGGATGATGAACTCCCCCTGCCATGTACTGCCATAGTCAGAGCGAAGATTAATAAGGGACCATCCATATATTGTGGAATTCTCCACAGTAAAAGTTCCGCTTCCAATGGCATTTATTCCCTGGTGTCCCAGGGTTGAGTTGCGGATGGTGGCATTGGCAACTCCCATATGGGCATCGAACCTGGAGAAGGTGCATTTATCGTAGACAAGATTTTTGCAGTAGTTGGATCCCAATATTCCCCAATACCTGCTGTCATTGATGTCATTCGTCTGCTTGCAGTTCACAAATGATACGTTGAGGGCACGGTTAATAGAGATATCATATGTACCCATGGAGACTGAAACTCCCGCTGCGCCAATGGTCGCGTACATTTTGTGTCCGGTCAGAATCGTGTTCTGCACTTTCACGTAGGAGCAGTCGCCGATATTTAAGAAGCCGCCATAAGGAGCGCCATGGTCTCCTTCGCCAGTGATGCGGTGTTCCAAGCCATCCACAAGTACATTGGAACGCCTGATTGCAATTCCCCGACTGTAGTATGTGTACTTAGAATCTGCTTTGTTGGCAATTGTAGTGAAACGTCCTCCGGTGATTGTCAGTGTTGTCTCATCAATGGGAAGGGCGTTGATATCCGTGATCTGGTCAAAGTCCCAGATGATCGGAGCGTCCAAATCCAACTTGCCGTTTTTGTCAACAATGAAGATATCCGTTTGGGAGGATCCATTATTTTGGTTCGGACCAAAGCGGATATAGCGCTTTACATGGGAATTAGTGACGGTGACCAGGCACGTCCCGGGCAAAGTGACGTCGATTTTATTCTGATTCCTTTTTAGGGAAGATATACCCTCAAGTTTAAACGGTAGCAGGCTTGAATTAACCAGAAAAACATGGGAATTGCGGTTTTGGACGTCAGAATCGTCAATGATAAAGGCAGCTGTGCCGAATTCGGTGTTGGTCCGGATGACAGCCGTGCGGTTCTTGCTTCCTATGTAGTAGGTGGCCCCCTCGTCAGATTTCACAGAAAGGCTTTGCTGATTGGCGAAGGCATGAGTTGCAGCGATTGCGTCTAAATCATCGGTTTTGCCGTCACCCCTGGCCCCGAAGTCACTATAGCGGACCAACCCATTGGCTTTAATCTTAAGAACGTCCTCCGGGGATACGTTAACAAGTAATTCTCCATTTTCATTCGTGCTGACCTGGGTTTTATTCATGGTGGTTGTTATCACCACATTTTCAGGCTGACTTTTGGATTGCCCCTGTGCCATAACGGAAATACAGGGAAATAGGAAAAGAAATATAAGTAGGAATTTCAATTTCATATAATATCAATTAGATTGTTAGCTATTTAATTTGTGCATATAGATAATCAAAAACCAGCAATTTTCACTTATCAACTCAAAATATAGATAATAAACTTATCAATATTATTCAGAAACGCCAAATCTGAATCATCTGGTTTTTGGAGTGGGGGAGCTCCCTTTGACACTGTTTTAAGTATAAATGGCTAAAATTAGGAAATAAGGGAGGATTAAATTGTATTGAAATTCAACAGGATTTAGAAGTTTATGAGAAATTTTGATATTGTTGTAATTTTTATTGCAAACTTTATCACGAAACAAACTACATCACTTAAACCGCAAACTATTAAAATTTCCAAAATTAACAACTAACGAATTTCGACGCATGAAAAATCAATCTTTGCTTTCTATCGGATTACTGTTTGCACTTCTTGCATTTTATGCTTGCTCATACAAGCCAAATAAAGCTGAGCAAGAAAGTTCAGTCCATTACTTTACCAATTCTGAACCAGGTGTTCAAACGGGTGGTGTAAAGGTAATTTCCATCAATACACCCAAAGGAAAATTTAATGTGTGGACTAAACGCATTGGCAACAATCCTAAGATGAAGGTATTGCTGCTGAATGGTGGTCCGGGAGGTACGCATGAATGTTTTGAAGGTTTTGAAAGCTTCTTTCCCAGGGAAGGAATCGAGTTTATATATTACGATCAACTTGCCTGTGGAAATTCAGACAATCCAAAGGACACTTCCCTTTATGATTTACCCAGATTTGTAGAAGAAGTTGAACAGGTTCGTAAGGCTTTACATCTGGACTCGTCTAATTTTTATCTGCTTGGTCATTCCTGGGGTGGAATTCTGGCTATGCAGTATGCTTTGAAATATCAGGACAATCTAAAAGGTTTGGTCATTTCTAACATGATGGCAAGTTGTCCTGAATATGGAAAATATGCCAATGAAGTATTGGCGAAACAAATGGATCCGGCAGTTCTTGATACAATAAGAATGCTAGAGAAAAGGGGCGATTTTCAAAATCCGAAATACATGGAATTGCTGATGCCGAACTATTACCAAAAGCATATTTGTCGTATGGCGGAATGGCCCGAACCTTTCACAAGAATGCTCAGTAAACTAAACAATGAACTTTACGTGACCATGCAAGGGCCAAGTGAATTTGGAATTGCAGGAAAACTTGCCAACTGGGATGTGAGCAAAGAATTAAAAAACATTCATGTTCCAACACTAGTCATTGGTGCGACCTTCGATACAATGGATCCCAAATACATGGAATGGATGAGTAAGCAAATGCCACTAGGCGAATTTTTGTTCTGTGCAAACGGCAGTCATGGCTGTATGTTTGACGACCAACTGACTTACATGAACGGATTAATTAAATTTATCAAATCAGTAAACTGATAAACATGAAAAGGAACATTCTTATTCTGCTTGTATTTTTGCTTTCAGAAATGTCATTTTCAATGCAAGCACAAGAATCCACTGAAAAGGTAAAAGGTGAAATCCTTCAGACTTTACAACACTTTAATACTGCTGCCCAAAATTCAAATACAGATCAACTAATGGCGCTTTTCGATAAGGCTTCGACGATCATGTTTATTGGAGGAGATAGTGCAGAAATTTGGAAAGGAGATGATCAAATCAGAGGTCACTTAAACTCAATTTTCCCGGGTGAAAGCGTTTCCCTGCAAATGGATAGAGTTGACATTGATTACAATGAAAACACCGCCTGGGTTTTTATGGATGGATACATTGCTATACTGACAAACAAAGGAGAAAAATTTAAAGCTCCCTACCGTTTTACAGCAATACTGGTGAAAAGAGACGATGATTGGAAATTCAGGTTATTTAATGGATCAAATCCCGGAGGGAAATAGCATTGGAACATTAGCTGCAATTCTGGGATGATAAAGCAAGACTTGTTTTGCTGAATGCCAAATTCCAAAACAGGCACTTTCAACTAAATTCTATATTTTTATTGGTTTAAATATTTATTTAAATCAAAATGAACAATCAGATAATTGAAATCTTTTTTAAGCGGATTATCATCATTTGTGCCCTTTTATTGGTCCAGATTGCTTACTCATTTTCACAAACTCCTCTTTGGCAAAATAAGGGTCGAATAGTGATAAGTTCTGATGGAAATGAACATGATCATGATGATTGGGCGGCAACACCCTTGTCATTGGCAATCATTGCAGCCAAAGGTTTGCAGAATAAACTAAGTGTGTACATATATTCCGATCATATTTGGGGAAGTAATTATGAACATCCCGGGGTTAATGGTATTAAGCCATATGATCAAATGAAAGAGAGCGCAATGAATGGTGGAAAGATGTTTCGGTTTGAAAAAACCAGATTTATTTGTGCAGTGGACAATGCGGAAATTGCTTATGAGGCATTGAAACAGGAAATTGATAAATCTGATTCAGAAAATCCGCTTTTCATCATTGTTGCTGGTCCTGTTCAGGTAATTGGTGAGTCAATTTCCAGGGCAAATAGAGACAAGAGAAAATATGTCACTGTAATTTCCACAGCTAATTGCTGGAATGATGATCATGCTGCTAATCCCTATCCCTGGGAAAAGCATTCGGGCTGGACAATGACAGAAATAAAGCGGAATTTTTCAAGTCCGGAAGGTGGTAATCTCAAAACAATCTCAATTCAAAATCAAAATCCTTGCCTGATGCGAAACTGGAAAGAATATGAATGGTTAATAACCAGCCCTGAGCGCAACAATGATTACTACAGCAAGGGCAGTTGGACGTGGCTTTTCAACAGACTCTGCATGAGCATTAAGCCGGTTTCCGGAGTTGAAAATTATTATGCTATAGATGCATCTGATGCGGGTAAAGTTATTTTTCTTCTTACCGGGATTGAGAATACAAGTCCTCAATTGTGCTATGAAATTATGCGAAATCCACCTCATATGGTAAGTGCAAAAAATTAATAAGGATGAAAAATTTAGCAGTGTTTTTAATTTTGGCTTTAGCATTTTCCTGTGATAGTCAAAGTACGTACAACGGCAAAATAGTTGCTTCTAATCCGTATTTAATTGGAAAATGGATTGGAGAAGGGAAATTCCTGGATGTAGATCTTGATAAAGAAATTGGAAGCGTCAAGATTGAAATTGAAATAAAAGAAGACAATACAATACTTGGTAAAATTGGAGAAGCCAATCTTTTAAACACAAGTATCGGAGAAGTAAAATATGGTTTTGAAATCAGGGGAAAATTGGACTCTAAACTTAATCAGGGTAGTGATTTAAAAAAAGATTGTCTAATAATTCTCCTTGTCTTACCTGAAGGAAACAGACAAAGCGTGACCAAATCTGACGCAAATTTTCACTTGAAAAGCAATTTTACTTTCGATTTTACCATGCGGGTAGGTGGAGTAATTCTAACAAAAGAGCGATAGTAGTTGATACACAATTTGTCCTAAAATTCGATAAATTTGAATAGTCAATTTTTAGTTTAGCCATGGATCAGAGCAGCGGTTCTATATCCACCATCTAAATAATCATAGTATGAATAAAATTTTCTTGCGTTTTGCATTCATAACTTTCCTGCTAAACATGGCATTTACAGGATTAAATGCCCAGGTTAATTATGACAGTCAGTGGCCAGGATTTCGGGGTCCGTGGGGCTGCGGTAGCATTGAAGGTGCTAAAACAGCGGTGAGCTGGAATGCTGATAGTTCGAGAAACGTCAAGTGGAAAACGGCCATCCCCGGACTGGCCCACTCATCCCCGGTGGTATGGGATAACCTGTTGTTTGTTACTACGGCCAGCAGCGCAACAAAAGATGAATCACTTAAAGTAGGACTTTATGGTGATATCGATGAGGCGAGCGATAGCGTAGTGCATGAATTTAAGGTTTACTGCCTCGACAAACAAACGGGAAAGTTATTATGGGAAAAGGTGGCACACAAAGGGATTCCGAAATCTAAACGCCATACTAAGGCATCACAGGCTAACTGCACTCCGGCAACCGATGGGAAAGTATTAATCGTAAACTTTGGTTCAGAGGGACTTTATTGCTATGATTTTAAGGGTAATCTGATATGGAAAAAGGATCTGGGAATGCTGAATCCGGGATTTTACGCAGTACCGGGAATCGAATGGGGATATTCCAGTTCCCCTGTAATTTACAAGGACCGCATCATCCTGCAGTGTGACATCCCCAAGACTCCCTACCTGACCTCCCTCGATCTGGCGACAGGTAACGAGATCTGGAAAACCTCCCGGGGGGATGAAGTGGAAACCTACAGTACACCGGCCATTTATAAGGGGAAGGGGAAAACACAGATCGTGGTTAATGGCTTCAAACACATGGGGGGCTATGAGTTTGAAACCGGGAAGGAAATCTGGAGGCTTGGTAATGGCGGAGATATCCCAACACCAACTCCAGTTGTTGCTGACAATCTTATTTACCTCAACAGTGCTCACGGAAAATTCTCACCCATCATTGCCGTAATGCCGGATGCAATGGGTGATATCACCCTGGCGGCCGACAGTACACATAATCAATACATTCCATGGAGTGTGAAACGCGGGGGGGCTTATATGCAGACACCGCTGATTTACAATGGTTACCTTTACAACTTGCAGGTGAACGGTCAGCTGACTGTTTACGAGGCTAAAACTGGAAAATTGATATATAAACAAAGCCTCAACGATGCGTTTTCCGCTTCAGGCATAGCAGCCGACGGTAAAATCTATTTCGCTTCGGAAACGGGCTTTATTTATGTAATTATGGCAGGTCCGTACTATGCGCTACTGGCAAAAAACGAAATTGGTGGGGTATGCATGGCTACTCCGGCAATTTCGGGCAATACCCTGTTCTTCAGGACGCAACACGCGGTCGTGGCAGTTGAGGAAAAGAGAAAATAAGAGAAGATGAATTGCACGGGTGAGTCCCATAATTGGAGCAACATCAAAAAGGGAGGCGAAAACGACCTCCCTTTTTGATGTTGCTCCCCTTTCTTTCTAAAGTTGCAATGACTCCTTATTTTTGAGTTGAGGTTGGGAAAATAATCTCGCTTTCGTGGCCATCGCCATCCACCGATTGAACTGCGAAAAAATAATTGTCTTTAGAATAGGGCAAAGTGATTGAAGTTCCTTCAGTAAATATCTTTTTTTCCCACAGAGGCTGATAGGTTTCTCTCACAAGAACGTAATAACCGGCAGGTTTCTTTCCATTTTTAGGTTCTTCCCAGCTTAATCTTGTTGAATTGCTGAGACCGCTAATACTTATTCCTACATTTTGTGGGGCATAAGGCGCTAAAGCAAGATTGGCCAGGGTTGCCAGGTTGATCCCGGCATTTTTTCTTACATATTCATAATCGACAAATTCAGGAGTATCACCATAATGAATACCATTTTTCACTTCAATTATTTTGTGAGTGCGGTCGTAATTTTCGTTGAACTCGCAGATACGAACCGCTGAAAATCCTAGTTTGCAGAAAGGAGAATGGTCGCCGCCCCTACCAAACCTGTCATTTCTGTAGATGAGAGTCACCGAAAGCTGGTCAACATACCTTTCGCCAATTTCTTTCACATAGCGGGCCAATTGCCTTGCTTTTCCGTCATTTTCCATAGAGGAATAGACCCTTGCCTTAGCCATTTGCTCCGTTTCAAAAGCAGGAACCCCTTCACTAAACACGCGAACTCTCATGTTATCGTTTAGTAAAGTTTCGCTGGAACCGCTGTTACCTATCATATCATTATTCAGCATAGCAATTAGGTTCCAGTTTTCTGATTTTGCTAGTGAAGCTAAATGGGAAGCCCCAAGCAATCCGTGCTCTTCGCCGGAAACAGCCGCAAAGATGATAGTTCCTGAGAATTCTTTCTTCGACATGATACGTACCAATTCTAAAATAGCAGCAATACCTGAACCATCGTCGTTCGCTCCGGGTGCAGTCACCACTCCGTCGTTGTTATCTTCAGCCCTCGAATCAAAGTGAGCGCTGATCAGAAAAATACGATTATCGTTGGCATCAATCCCTTTTAAAGTCGCAACAACATTTTTCAACTCCAGTTCATTTTTAATTCGCTGACCACTCCCTCCTGCTTTATAATTTACAAACCCAACATTCAGGTGCCCATTTGAGGCTGGAATAGATTTCTCCATTTCCGACTTGATCCAATTCCAGGCAGCACCAATACCCCGATTGGGATCGTTTTGTTCGCTCAGATTATTGCGGGTGTTGAAACTGACCAGTTTTCGAACGTACATTTCAATATTGGTACTCGAAATTTCGTCCACCATTTTTTTTATCACTGGATCCCTTTTAACGGAAGTTTGTGAAAACGCACCAATTGTTGCTGACAAAATAAACAGGAGGGTTATAATTTTCTTCATTGTTCAGAGTTTATGCATTGTTGATCATTCTCAATTGTAAAGGTTTAAGAGAATGTTTAAAAAATTTAAAATGAGCTTTTGGTACCCGATAAATTTAGAAATCATTCCCGGGAAATCGTAATTGTTTTAAAGATTGACTGAATAGCTTGTGCTTCGACCTCCTCCGAAAACAATTAGTGCATTGATTTCCAGGAGGTATTGGAGATCTCTTGTTGCAGTTGCTTTTGAAATTTTACACAGTCCTCCATATTTCTTTGCATTCATTCCTCCGATAAAACCATTAGGCCCTTCTTCAAGCATCCGTTTTATTACCTTTTTATGCCGGTCATTTAACTGATTGTTGATTCGGTCAAAGAACATTACTTTTTTTAAGGTAAATTCAATTTGATTTTCGGAATCAATTTGTGCTTCCAGGATTGTCTC
>JBAXED010000050.1:0-24410 GCA_037140615.1 Prolixibacteraceae bacterium | reverse complement strand
CACTGGAGCAGTTAACGCCTTACCCTGATTCGGAGTACAAGAGGGCCTTGGTGGCGTTTGTGGGGTACATAACTACCAGGGAGAGCTGAAGAAAGTGCCTAAAGTGACTAAAGTTGCTGGATTGGATTGTTGGGAACAGGTTTGCCTGGCATGGCATGAAGCATCAAAGAAATGGAATTATGGCATAACGGGTTCCCCGAGAGGGGATAAGCCAGAATTTTAAAACCACGCTTCTGCCCCTCTCTTCCTCCTATTCTCAAAAAAATTATACGTTCCTGTGATATTTTGTAATTTCTGCGAATAATTGGTAAAGCAGGAACGAATAGGGCCATATACCTTGGAAGAAGAAATTTTCACAGGTGATTGAAGCTCGGAGCTGCAGAACAGCATTTATTTTAGTCCTGCTGAGTTAGCGAAAAAATTTGCAAAATGGTTTCTACTTTTACATCCAACCTTTTTGTTTCTGTCATCGAATCTCACAAAGGTATTCTGTTCAAGATTGCCAACGCCTATTGCCGTGATCCGGAAAACAGAAATGACCTGATACAGGAAATAATCTTCAGTTGTGGAAATCATTTGAGAATTACGACAATCAGTACAAATATTCTACCTGGATCTACCGGATTGCCTTAAATGAAGAATATAAACAATAAAAAAAGACACCCATTGGATAAACTTATTCCAATGGGTGCCTTTTTTTATTTCCGGATTTACTTCTTCTTGCTGAAATTGACGATCAGAAAATAGATGATAAAACCCATCGAGATAGAGACCAGTTCGATGCCAAATGGAAGCATGCTCCTGTCCATAAATTCACGGTAGGCATCTTCGTTACTCATTCCCGGTCCCATCTGGTGAATAAGTATAAATCCCAGTCCGGCGAAGAAAGCTACCAAACCCCATTTGAGGGAGGGATATTTATTGACCTCCTGGTTTTCGCCAATGGAAGAAGCGACTTTTTGATCAAGAATGCCTGCACTTTCAAAATGCCCGGTGTTGATGATCTTTTTCTTGAGCAGGAAATCAGTAAAATTTTTGATGATTTGATAAAAGGAGTAAAAGATAACTGCCGACATTAATACTTCTGTCATAATTTTTGATTTTAAAGTGTTTGTTGTATGTGACTACATTGCCTGATAAAATGTTGCAATTGCATGACTTTTTTTTTAATGAGAAATTTTATTCCAGAATTTTGCAACATTTTTGGCATATTACTGTCAAATAATTCATATGCACGACAGCGAACTGATCAGCCAGATATTGAGCGGAAACAGAAATGCATTTGCGTTTCTGGTAAGCCGGTATCAGAAACTGGTGGTTCATGTGGCCGGTCGACTCATTCAGCATCAGGACGAGCTGGAGGATGTTTGTCAGGAGGTATTTCTGAAGGTTTATCAAAATCTTGGTCACTACCGCAATGAATGCAAGCTCTCGACCTGGATTGCAACCATAGCTTTTAACACGGGCATCAATTATTTGCGGAAACACAAGAAGTGGAATGAGGTAAACCCGGAAGACTCGATAGCCTTGCGAAACCTTACTGATTTCAGAGTCGAAAACTATGAATCAGCAGATTTGCATCGATATATTCGGGAGCAAATTGAACTGTTGCCGGTAAATTACAGGACGGTGCTAACGCTTTTTCACCTGGAAGAGTTCTCTTACCAGGAAATTGAACAGATCACCGGAATGCCGGAAGGCACCGTTAAGAGTTACCTTTTCAGGGCAAAGGCTCTTTTGAAGGAAAAACTTAAGTTTGTAGTAGATGAAAACAGTTTGAAATTGGTAAAGGAGATCACAAATGAAAAATGACGAACTGAATAAGATATTGGATGCATCCTTTAAAGTTGAACCTGACTATCAACTGTCATCAGATTTTGCACAAAGGGTAACGCATGCGGTTGTCAAGCAGGAGCAATGGAAAGCCGACCTCTCAGACTATTTTTACTTGATGGCTTGTCTGGTTCTTTTGCTTATGGTAGCAATCGGGATCTATTATTTGGCAGACAAAGAGCTCTTGGTCAAAATCTTAACATTATTAAAAAGTAATATTATTCCTGTTGTTTTCTTTGGGTTCATCGTGAGTTTCATTTTACTGGCAGACAGGGTGCTATTGCGACTATTGTTTAACAGGTGGAGAAGCAATTGAGGAAAGTGCCTAAAGTTAGGGAATCCGAAGAAGTACTTCGAGTACTTGGAATTTGGAGTACTTAAAGTTGGGGACTCCGAAGAAGTACTTCGAGTACTTGGAGTTTGGAGTACTTAAAGTTAGGGAATCCGAACGAGTGCTCGTCGTGGCGAAATACTTTATCCTTTAGCCTTTAGCCTTCTTCAGCCCCCCGGAGGGGGTGCTCTGTTTGTAGAATAATGCACAAACAGCTGAATGGAGCACCGGAGGTGCGACCTGTTCTATGAATCGTTTGGTTATTTATCATTCAAATGATTGACAATTTACAGGACGCTCCTCCGGAGCTCCGCTACACGTCGTAATTCGTGTGCTACAAACAGGTCACCCCCTCCGGGGGTTCAAAAAGTATGGAATTGCAAATCTCGTTGCAAACCCAGTGCCACCTTGTTGCAAACGATGGGGAGCGTGGTTGCAAACCCTGTGCCACCTTGTTGCAAACGATGGGGAGCGTGGTTGCAAACGAGTAGGAGCGTTAATCCTCATCGCAGCGAAATACTCCAGGCACTCTAAGTACTCCAGGCACTTTAGGTACTCCAGGCACTTTAGGCACTTTAAGTACTCCAGGCACTTTAAGTACTTGGGGTTTTATTCTTTCCCAGCCCCCTTTTTCATTCCGTCGAGGTACATGTCGATGAATTTCTGGTCGTTGGCATCTGAGTCACCGTATTTGGTGCGCATTTCGGATAACCGCTTGTGCATCATCTTTTGCACGCCGGCATAGGCAGGATCGTTGTAGACGCTCTTCATTTCGTGCGGATCCTTTTCAAGATCGTACATCTCCCATTCATCGATGTCATAATAGAAATGCATCAGTTTGTATCGTTCTGTTGCAACGCCATAATGGCGCTTCACCATGTGTACTGATGGGTATTCATAATAAGTATAATAGACTGCATCGCGCCATTCTCCGGTCTTTCCTGCAACCAGCTTGCGAAATGATTCACCCTGCATCTCTTTTGGAATGGCCACACCGCAATAATCCAGAAATGTTGGTGCAAAATCGAGGTTTTGGACCAGTTTGCTGATTTTTGTTCCGGGTTTGATCTCTTTGGGATATCTGATCAGCAATGGGGTGCGGAAAGATTCTTCGTACATGAAACGCTTGTCGAACCATCCATGCTCTCCAAGGTAAAAACCCTGATCTGAGGTATAGACTACAATGGTATTTTCGGCCAGTCCGCTTTTATCAAGATATTCGAGCAGTTCTCCTACACCATCATCCACCGATCGGACGCACCTCAGATAATCTTTGATGTACCGGTTATATTTCCAGACAGCCAGATCCTTGCCGGCTAATTTAGCCTTGAGGAAAGCCTGATTTTCGCTTTCGTAGGCAGCCATCCAGTTGGCTCGTTGAGCGGGAGTCATTCGTTTGAGGTCGCTTCTGAAAGCGGTACTGTCACCATTTGGGTCAACAAGAAGTTTAAAGTCACCACCCCAGGTTGCGTGTCCATCGACTTTCATCTCCTGAGTATGGGCAGCTGTGCCTCTTCCCTTATAATCATCGTAATAATTTGCCGGCGGGATAAAAGTAGTGTCATCATACAAATTGAGGTATTTCGGCGCTGGCAACCAGTTACGATGGGGAGCTTTCTGGTGGTAAAGAAGACAGAAAGGCTTGGATTTGTCGCGCATCTCGCTCAGCCATTTCAGGGCATATTCGGTGGTAATTTCGGTACAATAACCTTCAATTCGCTTCTTCACTCCGTTGATCAGAAAATCAGGGTTGTAATACTGACCCTGACCGGGAAGTACCATGGAATAGTCGAAGCCCTGGGGGAGTCCGTCGAGGTGGATTTTGCCAATCATCGCGGTCTGGTATCCAACCTTCTGCAACTGTTTTGGGAAGTTGTCCTGGTCCCAGTTAAACGGAAACATATTATCAACCTTCCCGTTGACAAAACTGTGCTTTCCTGTCAGCATCACCGCCCGACTTGGGGCGCAGATGGAGTTGGTCACACAGGCGCGGGTAAAGATGACTCCCTCTCTTCCGATCCTGTCAATATTTGGCGTCTTGTTCATCCCATAACCGTATGCACTGATGGCCTGGTAGCCATGGTCGTCGGACATGATGTAAATGATGTTCGGACGCTGTTTTGTGGCTGTCTGACCTTGTGCGGCGGGCATTAATCCGGCAGAGCAGAGACCCAATGCGGAGAGGAATTTGGAGTTGTTCATGGTACTTATTGAATAAACATTGGATCTAAAATTAATCAATTGGTTGGTTTTGTTTTATTTTCGAGATCCCTTTTCCGTTTGAGTGCTTCCAGAAAATAATAATCGGCATAATTGAGTGGTACATCGATTTCGTTGCCATGCGGAATGCTGCCAACCGAATGCATCAGGATAAAATTGCCATTCCCTCCCAATTTTGCACGGAACGCCGGGCTGGCAAGACTCTGCATAATCTTATCCGCCCAACCCTTGAAGTATTCGCCTTTTTCGTACGTTGAAAGTTCATAAAGTGCTGAGGCTAAAATAGCAGCCGAAGAGGCATCGCGCGGCTCGTTCGGAATTTTCGGAGCATCGAAATCCCAATAAGGAACAAAATCAATCGGAAAATTCTTGTGATTGACTACAAATTCAAAAGCTTTCTGTGCCTGCCGGAGATATTTAATCTCATGTGTTTCGCGGTAGCACATAGTAAAGCCGTAAATACCCCAGGCCTGTCCGCGGGCCCATGCCGATTCATGGGCAAAACCCTGTGCGGTGTGTTTGTTCCGGATGGAGCCATCGGCCAGACTATAATCGACCACATGGTAACAACTGTAATCGGGCCGATAGTGGTTTTGCATCGTTTTATCGGCATGGCTCACGGCTATTTTGTAAAAGGAGGAATCACCGGATAGTTTCGTGGCATTGAACAGAAGCTCCAGGTTCATCATGTTGTCGATGATCACCGGGCACTCCCATCCCCGTTCGCTTTGCCATCCCTTGTCTACGTTCCACGACTGGATGATTCCGGCTACCGGACGGAAGCGTGTCGACAACGATCTCGCAGATTGAAGGATCACCTCTTTGTATTTTTCTTCACCAAGCCTTAATCCATTGCCAAAGCTGCACTGTACCATGAACCCGACATCGTGATGCCAGGTCATGTACTTCACTGTATCGATGGCTTCGGTATATTTTCTGGCGTAGGTTCTCCAGGTTGAATCGCCAGTCAGTTCGAACATGTACCACATGGTGCCGGGATAAAAGCCACTGGTCCAGTCGTCCGGAACGACATATTTCACACTGCCATCCTTAACTGTTCTGGGATTTAGAATTTTGCCTGATTGTTCTATTTGTTCTACCTGTCGTTTCTCCTGAGCAGCGGCAAATTGGATGTTTTCCTGGATAAAGCCGGGTTTAACAACAGAGTTTGTCGAACACGAAGTGGCTATTATCAGAAGTGATAAAAACAAGTAATAAAGTTTATGACTGTTCATTTTGACAAGTGTATAATATCTATAATTTTCCTTTGTGCTTGTTTTTGATTGCATACGGGGGCAATTTATTTAATCAGGTATTGAGCAAACGAATCGCTGTATTTTATGCACCAGTTTTCCAGATTCTTCCGGTATTCAACCAAAACGGATTTAAATTTTGGATCAGTTGCGAGGTTGACCATCTCTCCCGGATCTTTCTGGGTATCGAACAATGACTCCCGCTGGGTACCCTGACTGTAAATCCAGTATTTATATCGCTCTCCTCTTACCATGCGTCCGTCGGGATCGGGTTTGACCCCATTAACCGGGGCTCCCTGAATAGGCTTCACGGAGGTGACGACATATGATCTGTCAGAATTCTTCTTATCTGCCAATATCTTTTTTGCGCTCAGTCCGGGTAGTTCGGCTGGAACCTGGATTCCGGCGTAATCGCACAGGGTGGGGATTAAATCAATTCCCGTCTGGATCAATTTGCTGGAAATTTCAGGCTTTGACTTTCCTGGTAAGGTAATGATGAAAGGCACATTGACGACTTCTTCAAAAAAATTGGTTTTCTGATTCAGAAAATGAGCCCCCTGACTGTCACCATGATCAGCAAGAAATAAGATCACTGTATTCTTGTCGATTCCGGATTTGCGCAGTTCATCCAATATTTTGCCTATCTGGCCATCCACTTTCTCGATCATGCGATAATAGGCCCAGCGGTATTGCCTCCATTTGGTGTCGTCAAAATTACCGACCGGGAACATCGGACTGGCTTGGGCTGAACTCCTGAGCAGCGAAACGATGTCTGATTCATTCTTGCTTGGAGCATGGTTTGCCAGCAAAGGCGGACAATCTTCTGCTTTTGGAGGAATTCCAACCTCCCCGTCGGGAAGTTTCTGACCTCTCGCCCACTCGCAGATATTGTGAGGATCGATAAAAGAAGCCACCATCAGGAAGGGTTTTTCGTGCTTCTGCTGCAAAAACCCGATGGCATCGTCAGGAATCAGGGAGTCGACACCATTGGATTTGTTGTGGGACATCCATTCGAATCCATGCGATTCTTTGTTTTTGATATCGTAAGGCAGATGCCATTTACCGAAGTATGAAGTTTCGTAACCTCCTTTTTGAAAAATGGTTCCCATCATCTGAAAACTTAAGGCGCTGAGTGTTTTTTCATTGTCGTTGGCCTGAATGCCCACCTGATGGGGATAAAGACCAGTGAACATCGAAGAACGAGATGGGATACAAAGTGGATTGGCGCAATAGGCCCGGGTAAAGGTGACCCCATGGCTGGCAAGGTAATCCATGTTAGGGGTTTTCAGATAGCGGCTGCCAATGCGGCTGCTCATTGCGTCTGACGATTGCTGGTCAGTAATGATCAGGACAATGTTTGTTTTCGGTTCAATTTTCTGAGCAGCAAGCTGCAAGGAAGAACCTGCAATCATAGCACTGCATCCAATAATTCCGGCAAAATTATTTGATCTCATGGACAGATTATTTAAGTAGAGGCGTTGCATGCAACGTCTCTACCAAATTAGTTGAAAATTTTCTTGGTATCCTGGATTATGGGCAAACTTGGTTACATTATTTTCTAAAGGTAATCCCAGCTATTAAGTAAATTCTCACCCCACCTTCGCCACCATCACCACATAATTATTGCCGTACTTCTTGGCGCATTTGGGGCAGGTAGTGTACCAGGCATAGATTTTGGCCTCCTTGTAACCTTTTTCAAGCATTAGCCGGTTGAAATCGCTGAACCATTTACCGGTATCCTTGAAAGGCCCTTCGTACACTTTACTGTAGAATTTTCCGGTAAAAATTTTGCTCTCGAGTCCGGCGACAGGCTTGTCTACATTGATGTATAAATCCATATTCCATTTGGAGGTCATGTCAGACAAGCAAATTCCCTGCGACCAGTCGGCGCCGGCATTTGAAATGGCTTTGTCAAGCTTTCTCATCACACTGCCAAAATTAAGTGGCATATAGAAAAAAGTACAAACGGAACCTTTGACAAATAGTTTGTCGTTCCATTCGAAATTCACATTGTCCCAGGGGAAGGGATCGAATTGCGGACAGCAAGTTGGAATGGTTGTAGTTTCCATGGCTATTTAGATTTAGAGTACTTAGAATACTTAGAGTACTTAGAGTTTCTACAATGGGTAAAGTACTTTGAGTTTCCAGAGTAATTTCGCCTTATAGCATAGTAGGTTCGGAGACCACAACTTTAGGCATTCTAGGCACTTTAGACACTCTAGGCACTATCCTTCCCTAAAAATACGAAATTTTCTCTTCCATTATACTCGTTAACAAATTGTTTGCCAGTCGGCTGGCACCAATTCTAAACAGTTGGGGGCATAACCATTCTTCTCCCAAAATCTCCCTGACAATAGCCAGATAATAAAGGGCTTCAGCACTTTCGACGATCCCACCAGCTGCTTTAAAACCGATTCTCTTCCCTGTAATCCGGTAGAATTCCTTGATGGCGCTGCACATGACCCAAGCCGCTTCGGGGGTAGCTGCCGGTTCCATTTTACCTGTGGAAGTCTTGATAAAATCAGCACCCGCGTTCATTGCCAGCAATGATGCATTCCAGATATTTTCGGCCGACTTCAAGGCACCGGTTTCGAGGATCACCTTCAGATGTGCCTCTCCGCAACTTTTCTTTAGTTGTGAAATTTCATGAGCCACCTGATCCAGGTTGCCCTCCAGAAAAGCACCGATGGAGATTACTATGTCAATTTCGGTTGCTCCTGCGGCCACGGCCATGGCGGTTTCCAGCTCTTTAACCTCCACAAAAGTCATGGAGGAGGGGAAACCTGCGGCGACTGAAGCCAGGCCTACTTTTGTATCCTTCAGATTCAGTCTTACGACACCTACCAGGGTAGGATAGACACAGATAGCCGCTACATTGGGCAATTCATTAAATTGCTTTGGAAATAGGGAGACTTTTTCAGCCATCTTTCGACCCTTTTCCTGTGTATCTTCAGACCCAAGAGTGGTCAAATCGATGCAGGAAAAGGCCAGCTTCATCTCCTCTTTTGACAGAGATTTTCCCAATTTGGCGCGAATGGCATCCAGGCTATTTTTGACCTCGTTTGGTTGGAAGGTCCGGTTCAGGTTCTCTGTTAAACTGCTCATATTTTATCCGTTATATAAATATTTTTGTCAATTACATTGTCCTATCCTGCTGGAGGCTATCGGTTTCTGTCGCAAATTTATGCATTCCGTCCGAAACAATCAGATACTCATGGTTCAATATGCTACCGCGGACGGCTCTGATTTAATATTCTTGTACGTTTCTACAACACTTTAACCGCTACACAGTATGGCATGAATTCCTCATTTTCACTAAATCTATGATGGCCAAACAGTTATGTCCATGCATCCGCCCACTCACCCTGTCGCCCCCTCAATTTTACTGTTTCTCTCTTCCCTCTTCCCGTTTCATCTTCAACCACTCGCCCAGTCGCCAAGTCCCCTAGTCGCCCAGTCCTTCTTCACGTTTCCCTCTTCCCGTTTCTCAGAATTCCCGATTCCGCGAGTCGATGACAATGGTGACCGGTCCGTCGTTGAGCAGTTCGACTTTCATGTCGGCACCGAAAACTCCTGTCTTAACCTTTTTCCCCAATTGACCACTTACCTTTTCGATGAACAGATTATACAGTGGAACAGATATTTCGGGTGGAGCTGATCTGATGTAGGAGGGCCGGTTTCCCTTTTTAGTTGCGGCATGCAGCGTAAACTGACTTATCAGCAAAATCTCCCCATCTGTCTCCTTCACCGAAAGGTTCATAATCCCCTGCTGATCATTAAAAATTCTCAGGTTGACAATTTTGGCACTCATCCAGTCGAGGTCATCAGTGGTATCGGCATGTTCAAAACCGGCAAGGACCAATAATCCGCCGCCAATGGAGGAGAACAATTCGTTGTTTATAGTGACTGCCGCTTTTGATACACGCTGAATAACTAAACGCATGATGAAATACTTCGGTGTATAATTTATTCAATCCAAATTCTTACTTTTTTCGGACATCCACCCCAGGTAGCCCCTGCGATCGCCCACTCGCCCCGTCTCCCCCTCTCTTCTGAGTTTCCCCGTTTCTCTCTTCCTTCTTCTCTCTTCTTCCTAGCGGGATCACACAATCATTTTAATTGTTTCTGCCAGCAACCAATACCGTGCCAGCTTGCCAATGAACATATAAAGCATGGTAAGTTTTGGAGAGATTCGAAAAAAGCCAAGACCGAGTATCAGCACATCTCCAATGATTGGCACAAAAGAAAGAAGTGCCGACAGCGGACCATATTTTTGTAACCGAGGATTGATGGCATGGATTTTCTCCATTTTGACCTTTCCGTATTTCTCGATCCATTCGATTTTACCAAGATAACCAAGGTAGAAGATTGATATCCCACCAAGAGTATTACCTGCCGTTGCAACCACAATGCACGAAGTGATGTTGACCCCTGCCAGCACCAAAACAGACATTACGGCTTCAGAATTAAAAGGCAGAATAGAACCGGAAAGGAACCCTGCGAGGAAAAGACCGAAAAGGCCGTAATTTTGGAGAAAATCTACCATGAAGAAGTGACTAAAGTGAACTAAAATGACTAAAGTGACTAAAGTTATCAGGAATCAACATTGAAGCACTGAAGCCCAAGTACTCTAGTCACTTTAGTTCACTCTAGTCACTTTAGTCACTTCTTTAATTAAGATAAAGCCGCTACCGCTGATCCGATCAGGTTGGCGTTTTTAATCTCATTTACTTTTACCTTAACATCGCCGTGACCGAGCTCTTCCAAAATGCTTTTCAGGCATTTGGATACTTCCTTGTTGTAAGCCCTGCAGCCTTTAACTTTACTCCAGAAAAGACTACCTTCAGCCGTTAGGCAAATCTTCTTGATGGCAGGATCATGCGACACCATAACAGCAACCAGTCCGGCAAGTGATGCAGCAACCAACTTGGCAGAACGTTTGTAGATGCGGCGGGCGGCACGTACATGTTTCTTTTTGTTCTTGTCAGGTTTGTTGATCATGTCGGTCATGGATTTGGCATCAAATTTTTCATCAAAGCCATCTTCAGGGAAAAGCGTGGTGAAAATCTTGCCAAGGTACATGCCGGATACTGCTTTCTCGAAACGCTGGGCATTTTGGGTGCCTGAAGCAACATCAACCTGATTGTCTATATCCGTGAGGTGCAATGGCCTATAGTTCCCAGACTCGAGGTTGATTGGGGTAAGTCCGGTCCAGTTTAATTCTTTGTCAAGTTTGCCAATCTGGTCTGAGTGGATGAAAGTAGCCATGTTGGTGCCGGTTCCAACGATCAATCCGATGTATGCATCGTAAGAGCTGTCTGACAATCCGGCGAAAAGGCTGGCGACAGTATCGTTTATAACCTTCACAGCGGTGAATTCTGCTTCGCTTTGGGTATTTAAAAATTCTTTCAGAGGTTTGCCTATCGGCTGATTGATCATCTCCGGAATGTCGACTCCTTTGGTCCAGCGGAGAAGTTTGGCATCACCATCCGGAAGACACTCTGCTGGATAGGAAAAGCAATAACCGATGGGTGATTTCTCTGGCATTTTAAGATCTTTGAGGAAGGAAGCCTGCTCCGCAAAAAGATCTTTGGCCGTAAAACCCTTCGTTTTCATGACACTAAGGTCTTTGCTCCAACCTTCGCAGGGATAAATCGTTGTTTCGCCTTCTTTGAAGCTGACAACAGAAGCTCTGTAGTTGGTACCGCCCAAATCAAGGACAGTTGCCTGACCTTCAACACCAAGCGTCTTTGGTTTGATGTAAGTTGGAATGCATTGAATCTCAGTACTGTCGTTGTTCAATCCATTCGCTACTTTCTGCTGAAGATCCAGTGCAATCTCTTTCAGCTGAGCTGTTGACAATTTGAAAATATTTTCCTTCATCTTTAAAATATTGTTTGGTAAGAATTTACAGAACAGAGACCAGGGAAAACAGCGTTGGATGATCTAAGGCAACTTCCATGATCATTCTGATTTGTATCAAAAGTAGAATTTTATTTTTTCTAAAATGGCCGGTTAATCTTTTTTAACTGGATCAAATTAGAAAAAAATGAAGAACCCGACGATTTTGCCTATTTTTGTGCAAAATAATAGTGTATCAACATGGAACAGTTTTCGACCCGACAGAACAAGATCGGCCGGCTCATCCAAAAAGAGCTGAGTGAATTCTTTCGGCGCGAGGCCCTCACGCTGGCCAAAGGAAAAATGGTTTCCGTAACAGCCGTTAGAATCACAAAGGATATGTCGCTGGCCAGATGCTACCTCAGTATCTTTCCATCCGGAGGTTCTGCCGAAATTTTGGCAGAGATCAAATTGAAAAAAGGACATTTGCGTGGGGAATTGGGCCAGGCGGTTCGTTATCAACTGCGGCATGTTCCTGAGCTGGATTTTTTCATCGATGACAGTCTTGACTATATCGAAAAAATCGATACCCTGCTGAAGTAAGTCTAAATTTTATAGCCTGCCCATGCATTACGATCCGATCAAACGCCAGCTGGGAAACCTCTTCAACCGCTCTCCATTTTTACGAAAGCTTTTTTACCATTTGCTTGACTTGCTATTGCTGCGTTCCTGGCATGTTAAAAAGGCATTTAAGTCATTCCAAAAAGGAAGTTCGGATTCGAACATAAACATCCTTGATGCAGGATCCGGCTTTGGCCAATATTGTTACCGGATGGGCAACCTGTTTCCTGAGGCAAAAATTCTTGGGGTTGATGTTAAACAGGAGCAGATAGACGATTGCAACAATTTCTTCCGGCAAATCGGGAAGGGAAACCGGGTCTCTTTCAAGGTAGCCGATCTCACTAAATACATTTTACCCAATCATTATCAGCTTATTCTTTCCGTCGATGTGATGGAACATATTCTGGAGGATGAGCAGGTATTCGAAAATTTCAGTGCCTCGCTACAACCTGGAGGTGTGTTACTTATCTCCACGCCTTCCGATCAGGGAGGCTCTGACACCGATCATCACGAAGAGGAGGGGGTTCACGGTTTTATTGAAGAGCACGTCAGGGATGGCTACAACAAAGAGGAGCTCACAGCCAAACTTATTAAGGCTGGATTTTCGAAAGTTGAGGTATCCTATACTTATGGCACATATGGGTCGGTAGCCTGGAAGCTGTCCATGAAATATCCCATCCAGCTGCTTGGTGTTTCGAAGATATTTTACATCCTGCTTCCTTTATATTATCTGCTGGTATTTCCGTTCTGTGCAATATTGAATTGGGTTGATGTGAACAGGAACAATAAAGGCGGTACGGGGCTGCTGGTGAAAGCCTACAAATAAGCAAGATATAAGACATGAGACATGAGACATAAGATTCAAGATATAAGATCATCATTGATAACTCAAATCTCATAACTCATGTCTCATAACTCATGTCTCATAACTCATAACTCATAACTTTATTTGAATTTTTCCTTCTACATTGCCCGACGGTACCTCTTCTCCAAAAAGAAGACCAACCTGATCAACCTGATTTCGGCCATTTCGGTGACCGGTCTGGTGGTCGGGACCATGGGACTTGTGATCGGACTGTCCGGTTTCAATGGGTTTGATGCCCTCATTAAGTCACTTTTCTCCTCTTTCGATCCCGAATTAAGGATTACAGTGAAGGAAGGGAAGAGTTTCTCCGCTTCTGATTCACGTTTTGAAGAACTTAAACGAATGCCCGGAGTTGCCTATTACTCCGAAATAGTAGAGGACAATGCACTGTTGCGTTACAATGACCGTCAGGTTTTCGCCACTGTCAAAGGAGTAAGCGATGATTATCTTCACTTTTCAGGTATTGATTCAATGATTGTGCAAGGTGAATTCAAGTTGAAAGATGCCTCCAACAATTATGCTGTTCTTGGCGAGATTATTGCCAGCAATTTATCCGTTGGTATGCAGCAAATGGAGCCTATCAGCGTTTTCGTTCCAAAAAAGGGCAGGGAAAATGCGCTTATGCCTACCGGGAATTTCAATCAGAAACTGATCTATCCATCCGGGATATTCTCAATACAGCAAGAACTCGACTCCAAATACATAATCGTCCCCATCTCTTTTGCACGGGAAATCTTTGAACAGCCGGTTAAAGTGAGTGCCATTGAATTGAAGTTGAATGGAGGCATCTCCGAGAAAAAGACAGTAGCCGCTATTTCCGCTTTGCTTGGAAAAGATTTTGACATTAAAAACCGTTACCAGCAGCACGATTACCTTTACAAAACGATGCTGGGCGAAAAATATGCCACATATCTGATCCTGGTCCTGATACTGATAATTGCCTCATTTAACATTGTCGGTTCTCTCACCATGCTGATCCTTGACAAAAAAGAGGACATCGCCATTTTGCAAAGTATGGGGGCAGATAAAAGAACTATCCGAAACATTTTTCTCTTCGAAGGGTGGCTGATTTCGATACTTGGAGCGATTATCGGCACTTTGGCCGGATTGGCGATTTGCCAGGCACAGATCTCTTATGGTTTAGTTAGGCTTTCCGACAAAGCCTCCTCCTTTATCATTGATGCCTATCCTATGAAAATTGTTGCCACTGATGTCGTTCTCATTTTGATCTCTGTCTCTTTGATCGGATTTCTGGCTGCATGGTATCCGGTTAGGTTTATATCGGAAAAATTGTTCCGCGACGAGATCCACTGACGAATTATGTAGAAATTTCCCAACCTGCATTTTGATTCAAATTTAACGCCAAAACTTCTTTCCAACCCATTTTACGCATTTTATACTACTTTTATCAATTTTAGAAGGAATATATAAATAACATAAATTTATATTTTTATAATACTGACATACAATCATCTAATCAATTTCAGATAATCATATTATAATTTATGTTAATTCATAATGCTTCTAAATAGTCAAGTCAATATCGATATATATAATTGATTTATAGTTATTTATGGTGCATTTGCAATTCAGAATTAAATATATCCTCTTTTTATTGCAAACAGGACTTTCACGGCAGTACCTTTATTTTTATTTAAACTAAATAAGTTCAGTTCCAAGATTACTGAAAAACTGTTAACAATTTCTGCTCAGCATTGGGTTTTAAATGCAACCCCACATGCGTTTCTTTTTTTATCCTAATATTATTATTCAAACAAAAAGTTAAAAATATCCCATCATGAAAAATGGATTAGTATTGTTATTGATGTTATTGATTTGCAGCAGCAATTTATGGTCACAAGACAGAAGCAATGATAGAATTCCGCTCATCGGCGATGATGCACCAGTCTTTACTGCTGAAACCACTGAAGGCACTCTGGATTTCCCAAAAGACTTTGGGAGCAACTGGAAGATCATTTTTAGTCATCCTCGGGATTTTACCCCTGTATGTTCGTCCGAAGTTTTAGAATTGGCTCAGATGCAAAATGAATTTAAGGAAATCGGAGTCAAGGTGTTGGTAGTATCTACTGACCAGCTTCAAAGTCATCAGATGTGGAAAGCTGCGCTTGAGGAGATTTCCTATAAAAACAGGAAGGCTGTGAAAATTAACTTTCCTTTGGCTGACGACCATACCACGGCTATAGCAAAGAAATATGGAATGCTCCATCAGCCAACGAGTACGACTAAGGATGTCAGGGGTGTATTTATCATCAATCCTAAGGACAAGATCGAAGCCATCTTCTTTTATCCAATGAACATTGGCAGGAATATGGAAGAGATTAAACGGACAGTGGTGGCACTGCAGGCAGCGGGAAAAGGTAAAAACCGTCTTTTGGCTCCGGCCAACTGGCAAGCCGGGGATGATATGCTGGTCCCTCAATTCCCCTACACCGAGAAGGAGCTGACTGAAAATCCGACTATCAAGGATTCCTACTACAATGTTGCTTCATTTATGTGGTTTAAGAAAACAAATCCATCTCTCACCGGATTGTAAACTCAACAACTCCATATATAAAAAAGCCGTCTCGCAATACCGCGAGGCGGCTTCCTCTTTTAGTATTGTTGGCTTGACAAACTGCTTTGTGACTTTTATCAATTCAGCTGATGGGTTCCGTCCTGAAGGAACTTCACTGTGGGTGGAACTTTGGTTTGGTTAAACAGATCGTAACTCTTTTTGAGATCTCCCCAAAGTTTGACATCATCCTTGTATCTGCCGTACCAGGAAACCAATTTGGTGTAATTTGCATCACTGAGCCGCGAAGGAAAAATGGTCAGGCCGATCTCTTCCTGTCCGGCATTGTATGCCTCAATACAATAAACAAAAAGCTCCCTGATCCGGTCATCAGTCATGGCAAGACATCCTGATGAGATGCAGGAGCCATGAATGAAGATATTGTTTCCCAGATGCCCGCGGACACCCTTGATGCTGTCGGAGGCGTTCGGATAATTGACCTTCATCGATAGATAGTATTTGCTGTAGGGATTCAGTGCAGCGATGTGGTAAAACCCCTCCGGAACCTGCAGGTCACGTGATCGCCGCTTGGCTCCGACATCGCCCGAAAGATCGCAGATAGGAAACTCCTTGATCATCCTATACGCTGAGTCGCAGCTATTTTTTGCCCACAACTCGAGAATTTTTTCTGTTTTGAAGGCACGGAAGTATATCCGAAGGCTATCGCGCGAAATGGCTTGTGTGGCAAGTGTTTTAACCACAACCTTCTCTTTCGAGGTATAGGCTTCCCTCACCCTGGTATATTTCAGCTGGCTTTGCCGGTAGGTATCGGGTGCCAATCCCGAACACAGGAAAAGGACAGGAAAGAGTAGAATCAAGAGTCTCATGAATAGTTCTAAAAATGATCGGACAAAAATAGTGGAATAAAAATCATAGGAGGAAAAAGTAAAGATGGAATGCTTTAAAATTGTACTTTCAGATTTAAATCTAATCTGATTAGAAAACGAAAGACAGTTATGTGTAACCTCAGAGACGATGCCATGCGCATCATTCACGAATCAATTAAGGCTGTTTTACCTGATGCGGCAGTTACAAGAGCCTTAAATAATAAGAAATTCACGACTGATGTGGTTCTGGTTGCCATTGGAAAAGCTTCATGGAACATGGCCAGGGCTGCCAAAGAGACGCTGGGTTCAAAAATAAAACGAGGCATCGTCATCACCAAATACCACCATTCGGGAGGACCAATTGAAAGCTGTGAAATCATCGAAGCAGGACATCCTCTTCCGGATAAAAACTCTGTTCTAGGCGCCACAAAAGTGCTTGAAATGGCTTCGCAATTAACACCGGATGATCAGGTTGTCTTTCTGATTTCAGGTGGTGGATCTTCCCTCTTTGAGAAGCCTCTGGACGGAGTTTCTCTGGAGGATATCGCGGATCTTACGAATCAGCTGCTTGGCTGCGGAGCTGATATTGTTGAAATAAATACGATCAGGAAGCACTTGTCGGCGGTGAAGGGTGGGCGTTTTGCCCTACAATGCAACGGAGCAAAAATCTATACCATCATATTGTCAGATGTTGTTGGAGACAAGTTGGATGCAATCGCTTCCGGACCAGCCAGTCCGGATGGAACAACTTCAGTGGATGCCTTGCAGATACTCAGGAAATACAACATCAAGGTCGAAAATCATCTTGTTGAGGCACTCGGTCAGGAGACGCCAAAAACGATTGCGAATTGTGAAACGGTAGTCACCGGAAATGTGGAAGCTTTATGTCAGGCTGCCGCAAAAAATGCTGAAAAATTGGGGTATTCCTCGTTAATTTTTTCAACTTCAGTTGCTTGTGAAGCCAGGGAAATGGGTGGAATTCTTGCTTCGAAAGTAAAGGAGCTAAAATCGGGTAGTCATGATGAATTTTTGCCAAAACCTCCCTGCGCTTTTATTTACGGAGGCGAGACTGTTGTCCGATTGATGGGTTCCGGCAAAGGAGGCAGAAATCAGGAGGTAGCCCTGGCGGCGGCAATGGGAATTGAAGGGATTGAAAATGCAATCGTATTTTCATTTGGGTCGGATGGCACAGATGGTCCGACAGATGCTGCCGGGGGTATGGTTGATGGCCAGACAGCAGCAAGAATACGTGCAGGGTCAATTGTTCCGGAAGAAAGTCTGACTAATAACGATTCTTATAATTCGCTTAAAATAAGTGGCGATTTGATTGTTACCGGTCCGACAGGGACGAATGTAAATGACCTCATGGTTGTTCTTTGTAAATAATTTCAAGGAGGAACAGATAATTTCTTACTTTACACACGATTTCTAACTAGATCAATTCTTTATGAACAAACGACTTGCACTATGGTCCATCACCGTCGGGTTAGGCGGTTTTCTCTTTGGTCTGGATGTCGCCGTCATCTCCGGAGCTGAACAGGCAATCCAAAAATTGTGGGGACTTAGCGATTGGCTTCATGGAACGGCCATTGCCATGGCGCTTTATGGAACGGCATTTGGCGCAGCTCTTGGCAATATCCCTGCCAATAAAATCGGCAGGAAAAAAACATTGATCTGGATTGGTGTGCTGTTCTTTGTTACCTCTATTGGTGCAGCATTGTCGACGAATGTCTATCTTTTCATGTTTTTTCGGTTCCTCAGCGGACTCAGCATTGGTGCATCCTCGGTGGTAGCACCAGTTTATATTTCGGAAATTGCTCCTCCCAAATACCGGGGCAGAATGGTGATCTCTTTTCAGTTGAATGTTGTGACTGGAATCCTGGTTGCATACTTTTCGAACTATCTGCTGCAAGGAGTAGGTGGTGCCAACGACTGGCGATGGATGCTTGGCGTGGTGGCCATTCCTTCTCTTATTTTTTCTACTCTGATGTTGTTTACCCCTGAAACTCCCAGATGGCTGGTTCTGTTCAAAAAGGATGATGACGCAGCTAAAAGAGTTCTCGCCCTGACAGGAGATTCCTCGGATCACCTTATTGAAGAGATTAAAAGGTCAGTTTCCTCTGTTAAGGAGTCTTTGTTCAACCGAAAATTTTACAGGCCTTTGCTGATTGCTTTCCTGATTGCCTTTTTCAATCAGCTCTCAGGTATCAATGCCATCATCTATTTTGCCCCAAAAGTGTTCGAGATGGCCGGCATTGCAAGAAATGGCGCCCTGCTTTCGACCGTTGGCATCGGGGTGATAAATTTGCTTTTCACCCTCGCGGGATGGTACCTGATTGATCGTTTTGGCCGCCGGACTTTGATGTTCATTGGCTCTTTCGGATACATTTTTTCACTTACCATGATTGCCGTTTCCTTCAACGGATCAGACCACAGCCCAATCATATATTATGTATTCATGTTTATCGCCTCGCATGCGGTTGGCCAGGGAGCCGTGATCTGGGTTTTCCTGTCAGAGCTTTTTCCGAATTCGGTGCGAGCAAGCGGTACCTCTTTCGGTTGCCTGACTCACTGGGTATTTGCGGCATTGGTCGCTCAGGTTTTCCCTTTCTTTGCGACAAATGTTCCCGGTGCCTATATCTTTGGATTCTTCGCCTTCATGATGGTTTTGCAACTGATCTATGTCTGGAAAATGATGCCCGAAACAAAAGGCATCGCGTTGGAAGATATGGGGGGAAATATGGCGTTGCACTGATTAGGATGGATTCGACCGGACGCCTATGCGGGGTGCTCTTTTTGGGCATCAGGTCGAATGCCTTCACAACCCGGGATACCCTGCAATCGCGTAATATTCAGGAGTCGCACTCGCCCAGCCTCCTAGTCTTTCCTACTTAATTTCCGCTCCGTCATTGATCGCCTCGGCCGGAGAAACGAAAACGAGCTTGCCTTCTTTGTTCTCGGCCATCAGGATCATCCCCTGCGATTCGATTCCTTTGAGGTTTTTAGGGGCCAGATTGACCAGGATAGATACCTGCGTGCCGATAATCTGTTTCGGTTCATAATGTTCGGCTATCCCGGATACGACAGTACGCTGATCGATGCCGGTGTTGATGGTCAACTTCAGCAGTTTCTTGGTTTTGGCTACTTTTTCGGCCGCCACAATGGTGCCGGTACGGATATCCATCTTAGCGAAATCATCGTATTCGATATGAGGCTTTGCCGGTGTGACCGTTGCCTGCTCCAATTCGTTGGATTTTTTGGTTGCAAGCAGTTTGTCTACCTGACGCTGAATGGCATCGTCTTCAATCTTCTCGAAAAGCAGTTCGGGTGTATTGACGCGATAGCCTGCCAGTAAAAGATCTTTTCTGCCAAGTTCTTTCCATTGCAGTTTCTCCAGATTCAGGAAAGAACGAAGCTTGTTCATGGTATAAGGCAGGAAGGGCTCAAAAGCAATCGTGAGATTAGCGGTGATCTGCAGACAAATATGCAGGATCGTTTTCACCCGCTCGGGATCAGTTTTGATCAATATCCACGGCTCCATGTCGGCCAGGTACTTGTTGCCAAGCCGGGCCATCTCCATCGTCAGCCTCAACGCTTCACGGAAATGGAAGGTATCAAGTGCCTTTTCAATATCTGCTTTCAGCTGAACAAGTGTCGCCAGGGCCTCCTCATCGCGGAGTTCAAGTTTCCCGGCTACGGGTACTATCCCTTCATAATATTTGTTGGTAAGCACCAGTACCCGGTTGACAAAATTGCCCAGGATGGCCACCAGTTCGCTGTTGTTGCGGGTCTGAAAATCTTTCCAGGTGAAGTCGTTGTCCTTGGTTTCGGGCGCATTGGCCGTGAGCGTGTATTTCAGCACATCTTCCTTGCCGGGAAACTCTTCCAGGTACTCATGAAGCCAGACGGCCCAATTGCGCGAGGTTGATATTTTATCGCCTTCGAGGTTAAGAAACTCGTTGGCAGGAACGTTGTCAGGCAAGATATAGGACCCTTCGGCCTTTAAAACTGCCGGGAAAATGATGCAGTGGAACACGATGTTGTCCTTACCGATAAAATGCAGAAGCCTTGTTTCAGGATCTTTCCAGTATTTTTTCCAATCGGAGGTGAGCTCTTTGGTGGCCGAAATATATCCGATCGGCGCATCGAACCAGACGTAGAGCACCTTTCCTTCGGCACCTTTCACCGGAACAGGGATGCCCCAGTCGAGGTCTCTGGTAACAGCACGCGGATTCAGTCCGCCGTCAATCCACGACTTGCACTGCCCATAAACATTGGGTTTCCACTCTTTGTGGCCTTCCAGAATCCACTCCTTCAGCCAGGGCTCGTACTGGTCGAGCGGCAGGTACCAATGTTTGGTCTCCTTCATGACCGGGATATTGCCGCTGAGTGTCGACTTGGGGTTGATCAGGTCGGTAGCGTTCAAGGAAGTGCCACAACTTTCACACTGGTCGCCATAGGCTTTATCGAAGCCGCATTTGGGACAGGTGCCTGTGATGTAGCGGTCGGCCAGAAACTGACCGGCCTCTTCGTCAAAAAATTGTTCGGATGTTTGTTCGATAAATCCGCCTTTGTCGTAAATTGTTTTAAAGATTTCGGAGGCAGTTTCGTGGTGGATGTTGGCACTGGTGCGGGAGTAGACATCGAAAGAGATTCCAAATTTTTCGAAGGAATCCTTGATCATCCCATGGTATTTGTCGACGATGGCTTGCGGAGTGGTTCCCTCCTTTTTTGCCTTGATGGTAATTGGAACGCCGTGTTCGTCGGAACCGCCAATAAAGAGAACCTCCTCCCCTTTGAGCCGGAGATAACGGGCAAAAATATCGGCAGGGACGTAAACCCCGGCCAGATGACCAATATGGACAGGACCATTGGCATAAGGCAGGGCGGAGGTGATCAGGGTTCTCTTGAAATTGCTCATTTGTTTGGATCTCTTTTATCTACGCTTCAAATAAGGTGCAAAGATAGAAAAAGGCGATCATTTAATAAAAGAATCCACTGTTCCCACCATTAGAATTGACCCGGCCTAGCCGGAAAGCCCCTAAAATGTCAAAACCTTGTCGCTGTCAATGACCCAATCGGCAAGGAAAGTCATGGTTGATTTGTTGGCGCCTTCGAAATAGGGGTGGTTTTTGTGGATGCCGCAGCGGGACATACAGGTTCCGCAAACTTCGACTGGGATACCTTTTGCAATCAACTCCTTCAGCATTTCAGAAAGATCTTTGTCATAACACTCTGTTGGCTTGCAGGCATCGCGGGCCAGGTCAACGGCATCGTTCATCAGGAAAATCCCGACTTCGATCCCTTTTTTATGCAATGTATCAGCGAGACGCAGGCCGTTCCAGGTCACATCGGTCCCGTCATAAGGTTGCCGATTAAAAATCAAGACTATTCTTTTCATGAGTTTGGTGTTTGGGTTAACAATGGTTGATCCTGAGGTCCCATGAGTGAAATTTAACCAAAATTCCCGTTAAGGTACTCCTGAAATTTTTCTTTGTACTGATCGCTAACGGGGATGTAAACTTTGCCATCGAAGACGATTCTGTTGCGATCGATGACAGAAATTTTGTTCAGCTGGACAATAAATGAGCGGTGAACACGCATAAATTTTTCGGGGGAAAGTTGTTCTTCGATGGCTTTCAGGCTTAACTGAGTCAGCACTGGTGCACTGTTTGTCAGATGTATTTTGATGTATTCGTGCTGGCTTTCGATGTATTTGATATCGTCCAGTTCGATTCGGACTAGTTTGTATTCAGATTTTACAAAGAGGTGATTTGCGGTTGATTTAACAGATTCCGGTAGTATGGCTGACTTCAATTCAACCAATTCTTTCACCTTGTTGGCGGCTTTGAGTAGATTGCTGAATGAGATGGGTTTTAGCAAATAATCGACTGCTTCCACCTGAAATCCTTCTACAGCATACTCGCTGTAGGCTGTGGTGAATACGATGTATGGCTTTTCAGTCAATGATTTGACAAATTCCATCCCGTTAAAATCCGGCATATTGATATCGATAAACATGAGCTGGATCTTGTTGTTACGGAGGATCTCCATCGCTTCGAAGGCACTCCGGCACTCGGCCACCAGTTCCAGAAATGGGATTTTTTGAATATAGCCGGCAATCTTTTTTACAGCCAGCGGTTCATCGTCGATGGCTATGCACGTGATCTTCATAGTGGAATGGTAAGGTTCACTTCAAATTCAGTTTCCTTGTCGAGAATATCAAGTCGATAATCATCATCATACAATAGTTTCAAACTCTTCTTAATGTTTTCAAGTCCAATTCCGGAATATTCACCTTGAGAATTTGCCGGGACTTTATGCTTGCTGTTTTTGATGACACAATTCAGGGAATTTTCGTTCATCCGAAGTTCAAAAAAAATATAGGATTTCTGCGGATAGTTTACCCCATGTTTAAATGCATTTTCGAGCAATGAGATAAACAGCATTGGCGGTATCCTGGTAGTTGGAATTTGTTCAGGAATAACAACCCTCACCTCCACCTCATCAGAATGCCGTAGTTGCATCAGAGAAATAAAGCTGTTAATAAATTCGATCTCCTTTTTCAGTTCAATGCTATTTTGCGCTGAGTCGTAAAGCAGATACCGCATGAGAGTGGATAGCCGTTCGATGGCATCCTGTGCCTTTGCCGAATCAATTTCGACCAAAGAATGAATGTTGTTGAGCGTATTCATCAAGAAGTGCGGACTTACCTGGTGCCTCAAAAGGGCAAGGTTTGTTTTGAGATGTTCCTTTTCTTCATCCTTTCGCAATTTTTGTTCACTCCGCCATTTGTATTCAAGCTCGAGAGCCGTGCTGCTGCCAATAATTAGCAAGGCGGTAATAAGATTATTCAGAATTGTTCCCAGCAACGGCAGAAGTTCGAAGGGTCTTTCAAGCCGAATTTCTCCCGGAGGATTTCCCATTCCTAGTGGCTGAGGAGGTCCTACTGGATGAATGAATAAACTGATAACTGCTGCTGCGATTAGCATGGCACCAACTATGACAAAGTATTGAGATCTTTTGTCATTAAAGAGTAGTCTTGGTACCAGCACAAATAGATTGATCAGGAAAAGCAGCAGGAGCAAGAAAAGATTGGTCCAGTCGCCGATCATTCTGTTCCAACCATTCGGACTGATATCCTGCATATATCTAAAATAGGGCGATATCAACACAAGCACCCAAATTATTGCGTACAGCAGGAGAAACGCTTTTCGTGTTTTAAACATATCCTTTCAGTTCATTTTTTGATAGGCATTCAAATTGGAAGAACGATAGATCAACTTAAAATTTTCAGGAACCGGACGCCCCATTCGTAGACCCATTCCTGGTCCCATTTGTGGAGGTCTACCCATTCCGAATCCTGGCTTTGGCGGTCTTCTACCCATTGGTCCTTGTCCATCTTCGCCTTTTTGTTGCAGAAGAATAACAGTGCTGTACTTATCCAGTCCAATTTTGTCCATCGCCCTGTCTTGTCCAACCCTGACATTTAAAGCCCAGGCTGTCCAGAATTCCATGCCATGACTTGCAATTACAATACTGCTTTCTCTGTTTTCAGGAAGAAGCTTTCTGATGTTTTGTATGTCGTGAAATGTCTGATCGGTGATGCACGGCTTCTTTTCTTCTGAAAAATACATGAAAATTGACAAAGTTGTTAGTAAAACGAGCGAAATTGAAAGCGGAAGTGCAAATTTTGGATTCATCCGGATTATATAGGCTATTAACAAGAGCTGCGGAATGCACAACAAGACGTTAAATCTTTGCAAATACTCCTGATCAACTAAAGGAAATGCAAATAAAGCAAGCAAGACAATTAATGTAAGGACCATGTATCCGGATGCTTTAACCAATCTGCTTTTAAACTTCCGGAATTGAAAAACAGCAAACCCAGCAAGAAGATAAGATAAGAAGACATTCAGCAGAATTGGAAACGGCAATGAACCTTGCAACAATGCAGGTCTTTCAAAAATGACCTTCCAAAATGTTAATAATCGGAAAGCACGGTTAAAATCGAACAAGGCAATCAATCCAAACCCAACGAAAAAGA
>JBAXED010000049.1:0-24529 GCA_037140615.1 Prolixibacteraceae bacterium | reverse complement strand
TTGTAAATCCGCTTCATCACCTTGTTGTCGGAAGCAAGGATCTTCTCGTTCATCTTAGCGCGATATTCGCGGAATTCGGTGATTTTTTCGTTCATATTTTCTGTTTGGTCTTTAATTATGTTCAATAATCATTCCTTGAAACCTCTCCGTTTCTCTCTTTTCTCTTCTCTCTTCAACCACTCGCCCAGTCCCCTAGTCTCCCAGTCAGCTAGTTCTTCCAGTCCATCTTCCTATTCACCTGGTGTTGCAATCGTGCCCGACACCTCTCCAATCAACGTCGTCTGCGTGCATCCGGTGATTTTGATCTGCACAATATCACCAATTTCGATGCCACCATTCGGGAATACCACCACTTTATTCTGGGAACTTCTGCCAAAAAATTCGCTTTTTTTCTTTTTGGAGATTCCCTCTGCCAGTACTTCCATGGTTTTGCCAATATCGCGTTGATTGCTTTCCAGTGAGAGCCGGTTTTGCAGGTGGATGATCTCCTCTAATCGCCTTGATTTTACCTCTTCCGGAACATCGTCTGTGAAATGATCGGCTGCATAGGTGCCAGGACGCATAGAAAATTTGAACATGAAGGAGGTATCAAACTGGACCTCTTCCATCAGTTGCAGCGATTGCTGATGATCCTCTTCTGTTTCGGAGCAGAAGCCACAGAAAATATCTGTTGTGATGCCGCATCCTGGTAAGGCTTTGCGGATTGCTTTGATCCTTCCGAGGTACCAATCACTGTCGTATTTCCTGTTCATCTTTTTCAGGACAGCCGAGCTGCCCGACTGCACCGGTAAATGTATGTGACGGCAGATATTCGGATGGTCGACCATCTTCTTAAGCAGCTTGTCTGATAAATCTTTGGGGTGAGAAGTGGTGAACCGAACCCGAAGGGCAGGGGAAAGTTCTGCCACCATCTCCAGCAGATCCGGAAATTTTATCGGTTTGCGGGTGGGTTCAGGATGCCAGACATAAGAGTTGACATTTTGTCCCAGCAGGGTCACCTCCCTGGTACCACTTTCCATCAGAGCCTTCACTTCGTTTAGGATATCCTTGGGATCACGGCTGCGTTCCCTACCACGGGTGTAAGGCACGATGCAGTATGTGCAAAAATTATTGCAACCTCTTGTGATGGATACAAAGCCGGAAATGCGCTCTTCCCCGATTCTTTTCGGGATGATGGAATCGTATGTTTCATCGATAGTAAGTTCTACGTTGACAGCACTTTCGCCAAGTCTGGCCTTGTCGTATAGGAAAGGCAAATCCCGGTAGGCATCTGGTCCTGCGACCAGGTCGGCCGATTTTTTCTCGATCAGTTCTTCCCCGATCCTTTCTGCCATGCAGCCGATCAGTCCGACGACCAGTTTCGGATTTTTCTTTTTCAAACTTTTGAAGAAGGTTAATCTGTTCCAGATCTTCTTTTCCGCATTGTCGCGCACAGAGCAGGTATTGACAAATATGGCATCCGCGTCAGCATATTGGTCGGTGACAATGAAACCACGGTCGGCCATCACCGAAGCGACCACCTCGCTGTCGGCCACATTCATCTGGCATCCGTAGGTCTCGATATATAATTTTTTTAGAGTCATTGCTTTAATTTTACGTCAGATTCCGAAGAGTTTGACAGGCAGCAAAGTTAAAATCAATTCTTCCAATTTTATTATTAGCAAGGAAACTTTGATTTGTGATGTATGAGGTTCCCTTTGTCTCCGGTTGGAGAACTTTAGGAATATGTAAATTCTGGCATATATTGTATAAAGATGATTTTTCTCCTTCCGTTTTTCTTTATCTTTGCAGCAAATTATCCGCCCTATGACTGCTTTGAGACGGAGATCATTTTCCTTGGTCTGGTTATCCATGTTACTATTCAGTTTCACGGTAGGTGCCCAAACGGCCAGACCGGCTGCCCCTTCACCGCCAATCACTGATGGCTCATTTATCTGGCAGCGGTTGAACGTTGAAGCCAGCAGCGAAATTTCCGATCTGCTCAGACAGCAATACGATCAAAACCGAAAAACCGGTACCTTCCCGGGATACCGGATCCAACTTTATTTTGGATCGGGCGTTCAGGCCAGGGCGCATGCCGAAAAAGTAAGGTCCGATTTCAATTACCTGCATCCCGATATCCGGGTTTATCTGATTTTTAAGTCACCTGATTTTATCGTTAGAGCCGGTGATTTTAGAAACAAGAGTGACGCATTAAAAGTATTAAAGAGTTTAACAGCCGGTTTCGCGAATGGCTTTATCGTCAGCGACGAGATTGTATTTCCTGGTCCGGTGGTTCAAGCAGAAATAAAATAAGAATGAGCGACGAAATCAAGCACGAGTGTGGAATAGCCCTGATCAGGCTTCGCAAACCGCTGGAATACTACCGGTTAAAATACGGAACCTGGCAATACGGAATCAACAAGCTCTACGTGATGATGGAAAAGCAGCACAACCGGGGACAGGATGGTGCCGGAGCTGTAGGTGTTAAAGTTGGTATGTCGCCGGGAAGAGAGTACATTTTTCGTCATCGTTCAATCGATCCCAATCCCATCCGCGATGTTTTTGCCAAGATTTTTAAAGAATTCAATCAAGCTCAACAACAATATCCACAAGCTTTTCCGGATCCGACCTGGGCCAAAGCCAATCTCCCTTTTGCCTGTGAACTTTACCTAGGGCACCTGAGATACGGCACCTTTGGCCGTAACAGTGTAGAATCTACCCATCCGGTGATGCGGCAGAACAACTGGCGTTCGCGCAATCTTGTGCTGGCCGGCAACTTCAACCTGACCAATGTGGATGAGTTGTTCAATCTCCTGGTGGGCCTGGGACAGTTTCCGAAAGGGTTCAATGATACGGTTACCATTCTTGAAAAAGTTGGTCATTTCCTTGACGAAGAGAACGAACTATTATTCAGACAATACAAGAATGAGGGATTTGCCAATGCTGAGATCTCGCCATTAATTGAAAAGAATATTGACATACGCAAAGTTCTGGAAAGGGCGAGCCGCGACTGGGATGGCGGCTATACCATCGGCGGGATCATCGGTCATGGTGATGCTTTTGTGGCCCGCGACCCTTGGGGAATCCGTCCGGCATTCTATTATTACGATGATGAAATTGTGGTTGTTGCCTCTGAGAGACCAGTCATCCAAACGGTTATGAATGTTGGTTGGAATAGTGTATCCGAAATCAAACCAGGTCATGCGTTGATTGTTAAGATGGACGGATCGGTTTCTGAGGAGATGGTTCGGGTGCCGCAGAAGAGAAGCTCATGCTCTTTTGAGCGGATTTATTTCTCCCGCGGATCGGACCGGGATATTTACCAGGAGCGTAAAAAACTTGGCTTCCTGCTGGCTCCAGTTATTCTCAAAGCGATCAACAACGATTTGAAAAATACTGTTTTCTCATTTATTCCAAATACCGCCGAGACTGCCTTTTTAGGAATGATGGAGGGAATTCGTGCCGACCTGCTACAGTGGAAAAAAGAGAAAATTCATGCTCTTGGTGATAAAATGACTGAAGATGAGATCGGTGAAATCATATCTGTTCAGCCGAGAATGGAGAAAATTGCCATCAAAGATGTGAAGATGCGCACCTTTATTGCCGACGACAGCAGCCGCGATGATCTTGTTGGCCATGTCTACGATGTGACGTATGGAGTGGTTGAAAATCATCAGGATACACTTGTCGTCATTGATGATTCCATTGTCAGGGGAACTACCCTCAAACAAAGTATTCTGAAAAGTCTGGACAGACTGAAACCCAAAAAAATCATCATTATATCTTCGGCCCCTCAGATCCGTTACCCTGATTGCTATGGCATTGACATGGCGATCCTCGGTAAATTTGTTGCATTTGAAGCTGCCATAGCGTTGCTTCGTGAAAGGGGAAAATCCAAGGTTATTGATGAGGTATACCGCAAATGCAAAGACCAGCAACGCTTACCAAAAGAGGAGATGGTCAATTATGTGAAGGAGATCTACCGTCCGTTCAGCGATGAGGAAATCTCAGGAAAAATAGCGCAGCTGCTCAAACCAGCCGAATGTAAGGCTGATGTTGAGATTGTTTACCAGTCGGTCGAAAATTTACATTTGGCTTGTCCCAATGATTTGGGAGATTGGTATTTCACGGGTGACTATCCTACACCAGGAGGAAACAAAGTGGTCAACACCTCCTTCATCAACTACATTGAAGGAATTGGCGGCAGGGCTTATTGAAAGCGCATCTTGGGATTGTCTTCCTTTTCGACCAACTCTTCCAGATAGGTAGAGACATGCCGGTCTATCTTGATGTCGTACATGTCTTCGATACTTAACATGATTCCCGTTTCTTCCACATCCCCGAATTCATCACTAATGGCAGTCCCAAAAGTTCTCATGTTGGGTGTAAGATTCATGTATGCATTTATTAAAGGCGGAATATTCTCGCCCAATTTTCTAACTTCGTGAGAAAGGATTTTATAGGCAGAATCATAGTCTTTGCCATCGAAAAGTTCTTTCAGTTTTTCTTCATTGGCATTGTAGGCCATTGGTTTTTTTGCCCAGACCAGACGATTCGGATCGGAGAAAAATTTGCTGAAAAAGTATAGGATAAGGTTGCGTGCTTCCTGGTTGTAATGGGTATACATCGTTACCTTTCCAAAGAAATATTTAACATCGGGATAGTCAATCATCAAAGCTCCAAGTCCGTCCCATAAGTTATCAAGCGCAAAGAGGGCTTTTGATCCAACTTTGGTCGACTGATAATCGGGCTGAACGAAAGAGCGACCCAGTTCAATCACGTGAGGAAGGTAATCCGAAATGAATTCGTCAGAAAAATTAAATAGGTGAGCGGTTGCCAGCGGAACTTCTCCGTGGCTATCTTTTTCCAATCCTTCGCAATGAATGTACCTGTAGCCTCCCAGAATCTCCTTGTTGGCAGGATCCCAAACGATCAGCTGTTTGTATGGGTGAGTTTCTGAAAAGTCGTATGAATCAATATCAAGCTCTTCTCCGATCCCTCCTCCTGCCGATCTGAATGTCAGCTCTCTGAGCCGGCCAATCTCACGCATCAGGTTGGGTGAATCGAAATAAGTAAGGATATATATCTCGTTGTCAGCCTTGTTTGTTTTCCTTTGGAATTTTTCAGGAGTTAACTCAGCTTCCAGCAATTCTCTCGCAACGGGAGGAATGATCTCCTTCATCTTACAGCGTGTTAATAGATTTGCGGTAAAATTAGCAATAAATTGACCACAAATTGTATCGATTGGTGTAAAGAAAATTCATGAATTTTCTTTACACCAATCGATACACAACCCTCTTCACCTCCTCAGCCCAATCACTCTGCGTTTTCGAGTGGTCAAAAGTTTGCCAGGGTATTGGTTTGCCGAAGGTGATGGTGAAGTTCTTGCCCCTCTGTTTGAACATTTCATCCGGCAATAGAAGCATTTCGATTCCGAATTTCATACCGATGAATTTTCTGAAATTGCAAAACCAGTAAAAGAAGTTGGAGTTGCGCCCGCTCATAAACACCGGAACGACATCTCTTTGGTGCTCTACAGATTTCTGGATAAAATGCTTGTGCCATTCAAGGTCAGAAATGACTCCCTTTTTCCTCCTTGAGGCCAGTCCGGAGGGAAAAATCAGAACTTGCTTTTCTGACTCATATGCCGCATTGATCTGATTGATAGAATTTCGCTGATTACCATATTTGTTGATGGGAATGAACAGCTCTTTCAGCGGTGGTATCTTGGTAAGCTCATCCCTTACCAGGAAAAGTGAGGGTCCCATGAATTTTGTCACACTGTTGATGAGGATCAGTCCGTCGAAGCCACCCAGCGGATGATTCGAGGCAAAGATATATCTACCTTCCCGCGGTAGGTTTTCAGTACCCTGGAAATCAAAACTCACATTAAAATAGCCCAGACTAGAGCTGACAAAGTCGATCCCGTGTTTATCCCCATACTTGAAAATGATCTCGTTGAGTTCGCGAATGTGCAAAATACGGTCAAGCAAGTTGTAGACGAATCGGGGGATCCGCCTGGAAAGCCGGCTGTTTTTTTCTGCAACGATGTCTCTGAGGACTAATGGATTCATAGGAAGTTAATAGTGAACAACGAACAGTGAATAACGAAAAGTGAAAAGTTAAAAGAAGAACGAAGTGTAAAATATAGAAATTCGATCGCAATTTGATTGAGGTATAAAAACCTGCTGTTCAAAGATATAGAATTTTTAATTCCGCTGTTCACTTTTCACTTTTCGTTGTTCACTGTTTACCGTTTTTCTGATTCGAAGGTACCCCAATCTTCAAATTGTATCTCCCTGATCCTCAAAAAAATCAATTCTGGTTACAAACAACTTATCAACAAAAATAGATATCCCGGAGGGTAAAATTGTTAACAACCTGTTGAGAAATAACTTGGTGTAATAAAGTGTCATGTATTGTCATAAAGTGTAATAATGTTTATCTTTACATCTTAATAATCACCAGAAAGGTATAAATGATCTCCTTTTCGAACAAATACAATGCAACCGTTGATGCCAAAGGGCGTATCGTGCTTCCTGCTCCATTTAAAAAGGAGATGGGTGACGCTCTTGAGCCGCAATTTGTTGTTGAAAAGGATGTTTATGACCGCTGTTTGAACATTTATCCGCACGCTACCTGGCTGACAAAAGTAGAAAGTATCATGAAGCGGCTGAATGTTGATAATCCTTTTCACAGCAAAATGCTGTCGAGGTATTATGAGGATGTAGTAACTGTGACGATGGCCGAGAACGGTCGTCTGAACATTCCCGATGAGATGCTTCAACATGCAGGAATAATCAAAGAGGCAGTATTTACCGGACAAGGAACGCGGATGAGGCTTTGGGATCCTTCCAGGCACCAGGCTTCAAGGCTTAGCGATGAAGAATACACCAGGTTGTACAGAGAACTGCTTGGCGGACCGATGGATAATTTTTAACAACGTAACATTCGTCGCATGAGTGAATATCATACACCGGTCTTGCTTGATGAGAGCATCGACGGACTTAACCTGCAGCCAGAAGGCATCTACGTGGATGTTACTTACGGTGGCGGCGGGCACTCCCGGCGAATTCTCGAGCGACTACAAGGAGGGAAACTGGTGGCTTTCGACCAGGATGAAGATGCCTTACAAAACCTGATTGACGATGAGCGGCTGATATTTGTCAACCACAACTTCAAATTTCTCAAAAATTTTCTTCGTTACCATGATATTTCCAAAGTAGACGGTATCCTGGCAGATCTGGGTGTTTCTTCCCATGATTTTGATCAGCCCGACCGTGGTTTCTCTTTCCGTTTCGACGGAAAACTGGATATGCGCATGAACCAGTCGGCCGAAAAAGATGCAGTCAAAGTGATCAACGAATACGATGTTTCCAGGCTGGGAGAGATATTCAGGGAATATGGCGAGATCCAAAACTGGCGGAACCTGGCCCATACCATCGAACAAGCAAGAGCCTCTGAAAAGATTACTTCAATACAACAATTTTTGGCAGCCATCTCCCGCTGCGTTCCGGCAAGGGTTGAGAAAAAATACCTGGCCCAGGTATTTCAGGCCCTGCGCATAGAGGTGAACAATGAAATGGAAGCCCTTGAGAAATTTCTGGAAAGTACCCTGGAACTGTTAAATCCGGGAGGAAGGCTGGTCGTTATCTCTTACCATTCCTTGGAAGACCGGATGGTTAAGAATTTTATGCGTTCGGGCCGGATCGACGGAAAGAGTGAGCAGGATTTCTTTGGTCATTATCACCTTCCACTCGAAGTGATCACCCGAAAAGTCATTGTTCCTGATGAGTTTGAGACGGCCAGAAATCCCAGGGCCCGAAGTGCCAGGTTACGAATTGCCAAAAAGACTGCTTGATGGAAGAGCCTAAGAAAAAAATAAAATTTAACCTGGGTGATGTGCTGAACGGTCAGTTTTTCGAAAGTGAACTGTTCGTAAAAAACAAGCTTTTGCTTTTCGTCATATTCCTGATGTTGCTGGCAAATATCACCGTAAGGTACAAAACGGCTAAAGTATTGCGGGAAGTTGATACGATGGAAAAGGATGTAAAAGAGTTGAGGGCTCATTCAATTGCAGTGGCTGCGGAGGTGATTAAGTTGACCCGGCCTTCCGAAATTCTTGACAGAATAAAGAATAGCAACCTTGGATTAGAGACCTCGAAGGTTCCTCCCAGAAGAATTTATGTAGACAAAATTGATTGATGGAAATAAAGCAAGGCATATTAAACAGGTTTAAGGTGGTCTATTTTGGGATCATCATTGCTGTCTTGTGGATACTCTTTCTATTGGTCAAGATACAGTTTTCCCCGGAATGGAGTAAGAAGAGCAAGATTTTTGCGGACGTGGAGATTCCGGTGCAAGCCAGACGCGGAACGATTTGTGCTTCTGATGGGAGTCCGCTGGCTGCCTCAATTCCCCATTACAGCCTGAGAATGGATTTGAGCGTTCCTCCTCTGAAAAATTATTTCGCGCACGATGTAGACTCCCTGGCCTTGATGCTTTCCCGTTTCTTTCGCGATAAATCGGCCGGTGCCTATCGCCGTGCCCTGACAGAAGCCTACCGCAAAGGAGATAAATATTTCCTGATCTCTTCCAGAAAAATCGATTATGATGGTCTTCAGAAGATCAAGCGATTTCCCATTTTCAGAAACGGCCAATTCAAAGGTGGCCTGATTACAGAACAGGATTATGAGCGGATTTATCCCCTTGGAAATCTGGAAAGCAGGACACTGGGCAAGATGAAAGAGGGAGTTTCGGATGGCAATCCGGCACAGGTTGGTGCATTCGGACTTGAGGAATCCTTCGAAGAGACTTTGAAAGGGGATGCAGGACTGGCCATAAAGGAGAATGTCTCCGGCCGTACCATGGATGTTCGCCTCGACGAACCAACCGATGGCTGGGATTTGATTACTACGCTGGATGTGAAAATGCAGGACCAGGTTTCTTACTCGCTGCGCCGGATGCTTGAGAAGACCAGGGCTAAATATGGTACGGCAATTTTGATGGAGGTCAAGACCGGCGATATCAAAGCCATTTCCAATTATGGCCGCAACAGCGGTGGTCAGCTCGTTCAGGGGTACCAGAACTATGCATTGGGCGCCGCAGGGAGCACAGACCCTGGCTCTACATTCAAACTTGCCTCCCTGATGGCTGCCATGGAAGATGGCAAAATTGATACTTCCACGGTAGTGGATACTGGCAATGGAGTCTGGGTAAACAAGAAATGGAAAGTGACAGATTCTGATCACGAGAAGAAAGGCGGATACCATAAAATCACTGCCAAACACGTTTTTGAAGTATCCTCAAATATTGGTGTGGCCAAATTGATTACCCAGAACTATGCCGGCGAAGAGAAAGACTTTTTTGACAGAATTCACCAGTTTGGACTGGATATCCCAATTAAGGTTGGTATAAGCGGCGAAAGTGAACCGTACATCAATCACCCGGGCGAAAAAACATGGTCAGGGGTGAGTATGACCCAAATCTCATACGGCTATGAGATGCGCCTTACCCCCATCCAAATTCTTGCCTTTTACAATGCTGTAGCAAACAACGGCCGCATGATGCAGCCCAGGCTGGTCAAGGCGATAACCGAGGAAGGAGAAATCCGCGAAAGCTTTGGAAATAAAACCCTGATACGTTCAATATGCTCCAACAGAACGCTGCGTCAGGCACGCTCCATGATGGAGGGAGTCATTGAACGTGGCACCGGAAAAGGTTTGCAGGCGTCGAATTATAAGATTGCCGGAAAGACAGGCACAGCGCAGGTTGCCAACAGAAATGAAGGTTATAGCCGCAATGGGAGAAAGGTATATCAAGCATCATTTGCCGGATATTTCCCGGCTGATGACCCTAAATATTCCTGCATCGTGGTGATCAATCATCCGTTGGGTGACTATTACGGCGCCTCGGTTGCCGGACCGGTTTTCAAACAAATAGCTGATTATGTGTATGCATATGAACTAGGCAAGAGCGGGGATTTCAATTATCCGGTCACCGAGGTGAAGGAAGATTATCCCGGTTTGGCTGCAGGACGAAAGAAAGACATTGCCAAAGTCCTGAATGAGCTTGGCATCATGAATGGCTGGAGTTTTTACAAGTCAGAATGGGTAGAAGCCAATCGTGAGGAGGATGGCGTCTCAGTGTCAAGCAGGGAACTTAAGCCCGATGTGATCCCGAATGTGAAGGGAATGGGAGTGACCGATGCTGTGTACCTGCTGGAAAAATCTGGACTGCGTGTCTCGCTCCGTGGATTTGGCAAAGTGAAATCGCAGTCTTTGCGGGCGGGCGACCGAATGAGAAGAGGACAAAATATCGTGATAACATTAGGATAAGATGATGCAATTAGTTGATATACTTTCAGGGATAAGCGGCTTATCAATAACCGGAAATAAGGATATTGAAATCTCCGGCATCGCTTTTGATTCGCGCAAAGTTGGCAGCGGAACGCTTTTCGTAGCCATGTCCGGGACGCATGCTGATGGCCACCAATACATTCTTTCCGCCCTGGAGAAGGGTGCCGTTGCTGTCATGTGCAACACTCTGCCTTTGATCCCGGATCCTTCAATAACCTGGATTGTAAGCTCTGATTCCGTTTCCGCATTGGGTCTGGCTGCTGCTAATTTTTACGGTCATCCTTCCAAAAAAATGAAAGTTGTCGGCGTGACTGGCACCAATGGTAAAACCACTACCGCCACCCTTTTGTACAGATTATTTAGCGCATTGGGTCATACCTGCGGACTCTTTTCAACTGTTTGCAACTACATCGGTGAGAACAAATCGGTTGCTACTCACACCACTCCCGATGCCTTGCAGATTCAGTCAACGATGGCTGAGATGGTGGCTGCCGGCTGTACCCATTGTTTCATGGAGGTCAGCTCCCATGCCATTGATCAGCAAAGGATTGCCGGAATATCTTTCGACGGTGCGGTTTTCAGCAATCTGACGCACGACCACCTGGATTACCACAAGACTTTTGCGGAATACCGCGATGCCAAAAAGCGCTTCTTCGACCAGCTTGCACCCGAAGCATTTGCCTTGACCAATGCCGACGACAAAAACGGACTGGTCATGCTGCAAAATTGCAAGGCAAAAAAATATACTTACTCTGCCCGTTCCATGGCCGATTTCAAGGTTAAAGTGATCGAGAGTCATTTTGATGGGATGCTTCTTAGTATCAATGGAAAAGAGTTCTGGAATCATTTTGCCGGAAATTTCAATGCCTATAATCTTTTGGCAGTCTATGCCTCGGCCATGCTTCTTTGTGCAGAAAGTGAGGAAGTGCTGAGGGTCATGAGCCTATTAAAACCGGTAGATGGCCGGTTCGAAATTTTTCGTTCACCGGTAGGCTATTTCGCGGTAGTCGATTATGCCCACACGCCTGATGCGCTCAAGAACGTTCTCTCCACCATCAATGATACCCGGACAGGCGACCAGCTGGTTTTTTGTGTGGTGGGAGCCGGAGGCGATCGTGACAAAACAAAAAGACCGGAGATGGCAGCAGAAGCAGTGCACGCCAGCGACAGGGTTATTCTGACATCGGACAATCCCCGGTCGGAAGAACCGGATCAGATCATTGCCGACATGATGGCGGGTGTACCTGCCGGAATGCTCAACAAAGTGGTGGCCATCTCCAACAGAAAAGAGGCCATCCGTACTGCCTGCATGATGGCCCACCAGGGAGATATCATTCTCATTGCCGGGAAAGGCCATGAAGATTACCAGGAAATCAAGGGCATAAAATACCATTTCGATGACCGTGAAATTGTGAAAGAAATATTCAATGCATCCACGCTAAACTAAACCCTATGTTGTATTACCTCTTTAGTTACCTCGAAAAATTCGACATCCCAGGTGCCAGGATGTTTGAATACATCTCTTTCCGTTCTGCCATGGCAGTGATTGCTGCTCTTTTTATATCAACTATCTGGGGAAAGAAGGTCATTAAAGTCCTGCAGAGACAACAGATAGGTGAAGAAATTCGTGATCTTGGACTGGAAGGCCAAATGCAGAAGAAGGGTACTCCAACGATGGGTGGAATCATCATTCTTGCTTCAATTCTGATCCCGGTTCTTTTGTTTGCCAAACTTGATAATGTGTACATCATCCTCATGATCATTGCCACCATCTGGCTGGGAGTGATCGGTTTTATCGATGACTATATCAAAGTATTTCTGAAAGACAAGCAGGGTTTGGCAGGACGTTTTAAAATCATGGGTCAGGTAATGCTTGGATTGGTCGTGGCCGGAACACTTTATTTCAGCAGCGATGTGATCGTTCGCGATCAGGTATACCTTCCAAACGGACGTGTTAAGACCGAATCGGTTGTCAATCCGACCACCGGCAAGAAGGAAGTACGTCAGGTAACGGTTGATCATAAATCGACTGAGACCACCATTCCTTTTATCAAGAATCACCAGTTTGATTACAAGGTTCTGGTAAAGTTTGCCGGGAAATATGCCGACAAGGTTGTCTGGTTTCTCTATGCACTGATCATCATTTTTATCATCACGGCGGTATCAAACGGAGCAAATCTCACAGACGGACTGGATGGACTGGCGACGGGGGTTTCGGCCATCAGCGGGACCACTCTGGGCGTCTTTGCCTACCTCAGTGGTAACTTTATCTATGCCGGATACCTGAACATCATGTATATCCCCTTTACCGGAGAACTCACAGTCTATATCTCTGCGTTTATCGGGGCTTGCATTGGATTTTTATGGTACAACTCATATCCGGCCCAAGTATTTATGGGAGATACCGGAAGCCTTTCACTTGGCGGTATTCTGGCTGTTTTTGCCATCATCATCCGCAAAGAGATCCTTATTCCGCTGCTATGCGGCATCTTCCTGATCGAAAACCTCTCAGTGATGATCCAGGTCCTCTGGTTTAAATACACAAGAATTAGATACGGAGAGGGAAGAAGGGTATTCCTGATGGCCCCACTTCACCACCATTTCCAGAAAAAGGGCTTTCCTGAGGCGAAAATTGTAACACGTTTCTGGATTGTAGGTATCATTTTGTCTGTATTAACCATTGCAACACTCAAAGTCAGATAGTTATGGCAAAGAATCGGTTGGTCATATTGGGTGGAGGAGAAAGTGGCACAGGTGCGGCGATTCTTGGAGTGGCCAAGGGTTACGAGACCTTTGTCTCCGATCTTGGCGCCATCCAGGACCAGTACAAAGCCGAACTTACAGCACGTGGAATCTCATTTGAAGAGTTGCAACATACGTCCGATCTGATTTTGAATGCAAATCTGGTGGTAAAAAGTCCCGGTATCCCGGATAAGGCTCCTATCATTAAGTCGCTCGTTAATGCCGGAGTTCCTATCATATCGGAAATCGAATTTGCAGGCAGATACACCAATGCAAAAACCATCTGCATCACAGGAAGCAATGGGAAAACCACAACAACACTACTGATTTATGATCTACTCAAGAGAGCCGGATTGAAAGTTGGCCTGGCCGGCAACATTGGCAAAAGTTTTGCCCGTCAGGTAGCAGAGGAGGATTATGATCATTATGTGCTGGAAATATCTAGTTTTCAGCTGGATGGGATGTTTGATTTCCGCGCCAACATTGCCATTCTGACCAACATTACACCTGATCATCTCGACAGATACAACTACGAGATGCAGAATTATACCGACTCAAAATTCAGGATCGTTCAAAACCAAACCGACGAAGATTTCTTCATCTACAACGATGATGATCCCGTGATAGAAGCAGAGCTGGCAAAACGAAGCCTACCGGCAATGAAGCTTCCCTTTTCACTGGCTCATCGGCTTTCAACAGGAGGATGGATCGAAGGCGATATAATGAAACTAAATGTATCCAATAATATTTTCGATATGACAATTTTAGAACTGGCACTACAAGGAAAACACAATGTTAACAACTCAATGGCTGCCGGAATATCAGGCATGGTGCTGAAACTACGCAAAGATGATATCCGCGAGTGTCTCAGCGATTTTCAGGGAGTTGAACACCGTCTGGAGCGTTTTATGCGGGTGCATGAAATTGAGTTCATCAACGATTCCAAAGCGACCAATGTCAACTCTGTCTGGTATGCGCTCGAAAGTATGTCTACGAAAGTTATCTGGCTGGTTGGGGGTATAGACAAGGGAAACGACTATACCCAGCTTTATGATCTCGTCAGGGAAAAGGTACGGGCCATTGTTTGTATTGGCGTTGACAATAGCAAGATTAAAGAGGCATTTAAGGATTTCGGGATGGACATTGTCGAGACAAAAAGCATGGAAGAGGCAGTGCGCAGCTCCTATTTTCTAGCGGCCAAAGGGGATTCAGTGCTACTGTCACCGGCATGTGCCAGTTTCGACCTATTTAAAAATTACGAAGACCGCGGCCGCCAGTTTAAAGAGGCAGTCAGAAATTTATAACAGATAAACGGCAGATAAGAAGATGATTTTGATTTAATTTTTTCTAACGGCTAAAAGCTAATAGCTAACAGTTTTTTATACATAGAATGAAGTTTAGTGATTACATAAGTAGGTTAAAGGGCGACAAGAAGATCTGGATTGTGATCTTCGTGATGTCCTTTATCTCAATTCTCGTCGTGTACAGTTCGACTGGAGCCCTGGCATTCAGGCGTTCCAGCGGTAATACCTCTTTTTATATTTTCAGGCAGGTGATGGTTCAGTTGGGGGGATTTATGTTTATCCTGCTTATGATTAAATACGTAAAGGTTAAATTATATAACAAATATGCCAATCTGGCCCTTCTGGCAGCGATTGGATTTATTCTTTTAGGCATATTGATAGGCAGAGGTTCCGGACGTACCATCCCCCTGGGATTCTTTAGTTTTCAACCAGCCGAGCTCGCTAAAGTTGCTGTAATGATGTGGGTTGCCCGGATCTTGTCCAACACAGGGGAAACGGATGCTGCCAAAAGAGCCTCCTTCCTTAAAATTCTTGGTGGCATGTTGCTTTTGTCACTCTTGCTCCTCAAGGTGAATTTTTCCTCTGCGGTCTTGTTGATGTCTACAGCATTTATCATGATGTATGTGGCACAGATACCGGCAAGGTACCTTGGTAGTACCATATTGATCGCTCTGGTCTTATCTGTTTCGTTGTTTTTGGTTCGCAAGCAATTGCCAGAGATCATCTACAAAGGGACCAGAGTTGAAACGGTCTTTAACAGGATAGACCGTTACATCAGCAAATCAAATCCGAAAGAGGATGAGGGACTTACCCAGGATGAATTTGCCAAGATCGCCATTTACAACGGTGGTTTCTTTGGAGTAGGTGTGGGGAAGGGCGATATCAGCAATAGAATGAGTGCTGCATACAACGACTTTGTTTTTGCCATCATCGTTGAGGAATATGGAATCTTTTTTGCTGCTTTTATCGTGTTGCTCTATCTGATCATATTGACCAGAGGTCTGATGATTATCAAAGCCTGCAAACGAACCTTTCCACTCTTCCTGGCCACAGGTGCTGTCACACTCTTGCTGTTGCAGGCCCTAGTAAACATGGGGGTTTCATCAGGTGCGATTCCTGTTACCGGTCAGCCGCTACCGTGGATAAGCTGGGGGGGCACATCTCAGATTTTTACAGCCATTGTTTTTGGATTCCTACTAAGCATCAGTGCTGAAAATCAGGCTGAGATGCTTAAACAAGATACAGACGAACCTGGTGAAGAGGATGATTATTCTGAAGAAGAAATTGAGTTTCCACCCTTGAATCTTAAACTTTGAAAATTTAACTTATGAATAACCATCGGTTTATCATCAGCGGAGGCGGCACAGGGGGACATATTTTCCCTGCACTCTCTATCGCGGATGGTCTCAGACAAAGGCTTCCGGATGCTGAGATCCTCTTCGTCGGAGCGCTGGGAAAGATGGAGATGGAGAAGGTTCCTGCAGCTGGGTTTCAAATCGTCGGACTTCCGGTAGCCGGTTTCCATAGGGGTGAGATCTGGCGCAACCTAATGTTTCTGCCCAAACTGCTTGCCTCTTTATGGAAGGCCAGATCGGTGGTTAAGAACTTTAAGCCTGATTGTGTGATCGGGGTCGGTGGGTATGCAAGCGGACCGGTGCTGAAGGTTGCCACACAAATGGGTATTCCTACCCTTTTGCAGGAGCAGAACTCCTATGCCGGCGTGACCAACAAACTGCTTGGTAAAAAAGCAAGCAAAATATGCGTTGCCTATCCAAGCATGGAAAGATTTTTTCCAAAGGAGAAAATCGTTTTCACCGGCAATCCGATCCGAAAAGGACTGGAAGGCATTGCTGAGAAGAGGGAAGAAGCTATACGTTATTTTGGATTGGAATCCGGCAAGCCTGTGATATTGGTGATTGGCGGCAGTTTAGGCGCGCGATCATTGAACAATGGCATTCGGGCCAAATTGGATTTGATCCGCCAATCTGGAGTACAATTTCTGTGGCAAACAGGAAAATTTTATTACAAGGATCTTAAGTCTGAAATGGAGAATCATCCTGCCGCAAATGTCCATCTTCTGGAATTTATTCAGCGCATGGATCTGGCTTTCGCCGCAGCTGATCTGGTCATTTCAAGGGCCGGTGCCGGTACCATCAGCGAACTTTGCGTTCTTGGAATGCCTTCCATTCTGGTACCATCACCCAACGTTTCTGAGGATCACCAGACAGCCAATGCCCGTGCACTGGCAGATCGCGGTGCAGCACTGTTGATAAGCGATGCGGAGGTCGGCAACAAGTTGGTAGAGGATGCATTGAGACTGGTAAAAGACAAGCAACAATTGAGCAGTTTGTCCAAAAAGATAAATGAAATGGGAACCCCCAATGCCACAAGGGATATTGTGGATGTAATTATTTCATTAGTAAGTAATTGATGATGATGATGATGATGATGATTTCATCTTTAATTTTGAATTTATAAGGCATGGTCGAGACAGAGAATATCAAACAGGTTTATTTGCTGGGAATAGGAGGAATCGGCATGAGTGCACTTGCCCGCTATTTTAAATTTGCCGGCAAGCGTGTTTCAGGGTACGACAAAACGCCTTCTCCACTAACCGACGAGTTGGTAGCAGAGGGAATTCCTGTCCATTTCAAGGAGGATGATGCCCTGATGCCATTGCTGTCGGAGCGTGAAAGTACACTGGTCATCTTTACCCCGGCCGTTCCCCAACATTTTGGCGAGTTGGTTTGGCTGAAGCAAAACAATTTTACGATGGCCAAGCGATCTGAAGTCCTCGGCTCGCTTAGCCTCGGCAAAAGCTGTATCGCCGTAGCAGGTACCCATGGAAAAACTTCTGTTACCACGATGACGGCCTATCTGCTTAGGGAGTCGCATGTTGATTGCATTGCTTTTATGGGAGGATTGTCAAGAAATTATGGCACAAATTTGCTGCTTCCTGCCAACGGGAGTCAGATGATGGTAGCCGAAGCGGATGAGTTCGACCGTTCTTTCCTGCGCTTGTTTCCTGAGATGGCAGTCATCACCTGGATGGATCCCGATCACCTGGATATCTATGGTACAGAGGGCAACCTGGTTGAGGCTTTTGCTATTTTTACCGGGCAGATCAGAAAGGGTGGCGTTCTTCTTTACCGCAAAGGGGTCGCTATTGATCAAAACTGGAACAGCGGAATCCGTTATTTCTCTTATTCGGCTTCGCAAGAAGCAGACTTCCAAGCCAAAAATATTGTGGTGACAGATGGAGCCTACATCTTCGATTTAAGTTCTCCGCTCGGTGAAATCAACGGAATTACCCTGCACTATCCCGGTTTAATGAATGTTGAAAATCTCACGGCAGCCATGGCGATGGCGCTGCTAAATGGGGTCACGAAAGACGAAATTTTGGCATCTGTTCCCAATTACAAAGGTGTAGAACGGCGGTTTGATATCCGGTTTAAAAGTCCAAAGTACGTGTATATTGATGATTATGCGCACCATCCAAGAGAGCTGGAAGCGACCATCCTGTCGGTCAGGCATCTTTATCCCGGAAGGAAAATTACAGGAATTTTTCAACCGCACCTTTTCACCCGTACCCGGGATTTTGTTGATGGTTTTGCCGAAAGTCTGGATTTGCTGGATGAAGCTTTGGTGATGGAGATCTACCCTGCCAGGGAAGAACCAATACCCGGTGTGGATGCCGGAATGATACTCGACAGGATGAAACTGTCCTCCAAAAGGAGGTGCTCAGCTGCCGATTTTACAAAGATTCTTGATGATTATCAATTGGATATACTGCTGACATTGGGTGCAGGTGACATCGATCGTTTGGTCGACCCCATTGTTCATTATTTGAAGGAGAAAAAGGATGTTTAAGAAATTCGGAAAACTGCTCGTCTGGTGCGTTGTGTTCGCAGTGGTCTCCCTCTCATTGGGATTTACCATCGCTGAACGCAACAAAATTATCTGCACGGATGTGAGGGTTGAGATCACCGATTCCACAAAAAATCAATTTCTCAGGAGTAGGGAGATCAGATCCTGGGTACTGAGTCGTTACCCTTTTATTCTGAAAAGGAACCTCGACTACATCGATCTGAGAGCCATCGAGGATGGTTTGAGAAAAATAAAAGCCGTGGAAGAAGTTGCCGTTTTCACTTCCATTGTTGGCAGAGGCAAACCGGGAGAGGGATCAGTGGTGGTCAGGATCCGTCAACGAGGTGCACAGTTCAGGGTTGATCAGCCAGGTCGTGATTATTACATGGATCAGTTTGGTAAAAGCATCGACTGGACGCCTAACTATACCCCTCGTGTGATGATGGTTTCAGGCGTTATTGCGTATGAATTTGCCCGCAAAAAACTTCTCCCGCTGATTACCTACATTCAGGAGGATCCTTTTCTGAATGCCCAGATTGATCAGATCCATGTGGGAGGAAACGGTAATCTGACAATGGTTCCGAGGATTGGGGAGCAGATGATATATTTCGGTTCGCCGGATGATTATCAGGCGAAGCTGAGAAACTTAAAAGCACTCTACAAGGAGGGTTTTAAGAATGGGGGATGGACATTGTACAAATCAATTAATCTGTCGTATAAGAATCTTGTAATCTGTTTAAAAAAATAATAGAAATGAGCCAGACTAGAGAATTAGCAGCCGCCATAGACATTGGCACAAGCCATACCAGAGCCATTCTGGGACGCTTTACATCGGATAATAAACTGGATGTATTGGCTTTTGGTGAAGTTCCTACGCAGGGAGTGCGCAATGGTGTGGTGGTCAACATTGATGAGGCAGCGGAATCCATCCGCAAGGCAGTCGCCATTCTCGAGCGAGCTACCAACCTGAGTGTGAAGAAATTGTATGCTGGTATTTCCGGACAGAAGATCGGAAACAGACCTTATTCCTGCTACCGGATGACCGAAGGGAACGAGGTGACGCAGGCAATAGTCAAAGGCCTGACGGAGGAGGCACGTCGTCATTCTGTTCAAAACGGGGAAAAAATCTACCACCTTGTGCCGACAGAGTATATGGTAGATGGTGAGCGTGAAATCAACAAGCCTGTTGGCATTGCCGGCCGGCGGATTGATGCCACTTTCAACATCATCCTTGCCTCTGATAATTACGAGAAAAATCTGAGCAGGGCGATCGAAAAGGCCGGATTCGAAGTGGCAATGGTCTATGTAAATCCATTCGTTCAGGGCACTGCGTGTCTCTCGCAGGATGAGAAAGAGGCAGGCGTTGTTCTTCTTGATCTGGGAGCCGGAACAACTGGGATTTCTCTCTATTATGAAAATAAATTGCGACTGGCCCTTGAGCTTCCTTTTGGTGGAAACGTAATATCCAACGACATCAAAGAGGGGTGTAATATCATTCCGCGACATGCTGAAATGGTGAAAATAAATTGCGGATATGCCATGTCCGACCTGGCTCCAGACAACAAAGTGGCTCAAATTCCTGAAGTGGAAGGATGGCCTGGCAAAGAGATCTCGTTCAGAAGTCTGGCCGGGATTATTCAAGCCAGGGTTGAAGAGATCATGGAATGGGTAAATTTCCAGCTCGAATCATCCGGCTACGTGGATAAGTTAGGTGCCGGCATTGTACTGACAGGGAAGGGTGCCAACCTCAATGGCATCGATAAGGTGGTTAGCTATATGACAGGACTGGATGTAAGATTTGGGAAACCGATCATTGCTATGAAGGAGCAGCTTTTTAATGAACAACTGGCCACCCCGGCATCGGCAAACTTGCTGGGAATTCTAATCCACGGACTTATCAACTCAAGAAATTTAAAATATCCTGCCGGGATGGTGGACCCTGTCGTTCAGGAAGAAGCCCCTAAACCGGAACCGGTCAAACGTAAATCCAGAGGATTTCAAGAACTGGTTGGAAGGGTCAAAGATGGCTTCGATGGTCTTTTTGAAGACCCCGAGCGCAAATAAATGTAAAAGTTACCCTATATGGAAAAAATATCAGACGATCTGTTGACATTTGGTTTTAAGCACGAATACAACTCTATCATCAAAGTGATTGGCGTTGGAGGTGGAGGAAGTAATGCAGTTAACCACATGTATCACAATGGAATAACAGGAGTTGATTTCGTGATCTGTAACACAGATGCACAGGCATTGGCAAACAGCCCTGTCCCGGTTAGAATTCAACTTGGCGTTACCCTCACGGAAGGAAGGGGTGCCGGCAATGCACCAAAAAAAGGAGAGCAAGCTGCCATAGAAAACCTTGGTGAGGTGAGGGAAATCTTCGAATCCGGCACCAAAATGGTGTTTATTACTGCAGGAATGGGTGGTGGAACAGGAACAGGAGCAGCCCCGATTATTGCTCAATTGGCCAGAGATATGGATATTCTTACCATTGCTGTGGTGACCATGCCTTCCAGAAAAGAAGGAAAGCTCAGGTACGATCAGGCAAGGGAAGGCATTCTGAAGCTCGACCGTTATGTCGACTGTATGCTGGTAATCAGCAATGAGAACCTTCATAAAGTATATGGAGAACTTCCAGCCAGAGAAGCTTTTGCCAAAGCGGATGATATTGTTTGTACGGCAGTAAAAGGTTGTGCAGAGATCATCACGCTTCATGGCAACATCAACATCGACTTTGCAGATGTAAATACGGTGATGCGCGACAGTGGCGTCTTTATCATGGGAACCGGATTGGCCGAAGGACCTAATCGTGCCTTCGATGCAGTCGAGGATGCTTTGCAGTCGCCTCTGCTTGACAGCAACAATATTTATGGCACAGGAAATATTCTTTTGAACATCATCTCCGGAGACGATGAGGTTCGGATGGGCGAAATCGGGCAGATCATCGATTATTTGCAGCAAGCTGCCGGCGACAATGCCAATATTATCTGGGGAAACGGGTATGATCCTTCACTGGGGAATAAGATCAGTGTAACCATCATTGCCACCGGATTTGAGCATGATCCAAACCCAATCAGGAACACTATCCCAACTACCGAGAAGGTCTCTTTTGAAATCACAACTCCCATAGCAACTGAAGAGATTTCAGTTATAGCCGACGATGCTTCTGGTGATAACTCCCTGGAGTTGATGGGAATTTCTGTGGCAGATGAGTTTGTTGCAGAAGAAGACGAACCTGTAGCCGAATCTGAGAAAAAGGAAGTTGCTGTAAAGGAACGCAAACTGGATGGGAAATCTGACCGGACAATCAAAAAACCCGACCGGGAATCTATCTCTAAATGGTTTAACCAGCAATTTGGAGGATTGTTTTCTGATGAAGACGAGGAGGTTAAATAGAGAAGTGACTAGAGTGAACTAAAGTGAACTAAAGTGAACTAAAGTGACTAAAGTTGGGAACTCCAAACACTTTTTCATCGAAGCGCAAGTACTCTAGTCACTCTAGTCACTTTAGTCACTTTAGTCACTCTAGTTCACTTTAGTCACTCTAGTTCACTTTAGTCACTTTAGTCACTTTTAGATTAATTGATCAAATATTAAATTTATAAAGTATGAAAGATCTCATAGATTTTGATCTGCCAACAGCTTCTGAGAACATCATCAAGGTGATTGGTGTCGGAGGTGGTGGAAGCAATGCTGTCAACCACATGTACCGTCAGGGTATCAAGGATGTTGATTTCGCCATCTGTAACACCGATGTTCAGCATCTGCTGAAGAGTCCGGTGCCGGTTAAAGTACAACTGGGACCATCTCTGACCGAGGGTAGAGGTGCCGGCAATAAGCCAACTGTAGGATGCGCTTCTGCCAATGAAAACATCGAAGAGATTGAGGCTATTTTCACCGGAAATACCAAGATGGTCTTTATAACGGCAGGGATGGGAGGAGGTACCGGAACCGGAGCAGCCCCCGTCATTGCTGAAGTTGCACGCACCAACAAGATACTTACCATAGGCATTGTAACGCTTCCCTTTAGAAATGAAGGAAAGCTGAGAATCCAGCAAGCCATCGAGGGTATCCGGCAGATGGAAGGCCATGTTGATTCATTGCTAATCATCAACAACGAAAGAATACGTGAGATTTACGGCGATTTCCCCATTTCGAAAGCATTTGCCAAGGCAGATGATGTGCTTGCTACTGCGGCAAGAGGAATTGCTGATATCATCACCAGCACCGGTTTCATCAATGTTGATTTTGAAGATGTCCGGACGGTAATGCAAAATTCCGGCGTAGCGATAATGGGTTCGGCTACTTTCAGCGGTGAAGACCGCGCAAGAAAAGCAGCCGAAGGCGCTCTCAATTCTCCTCTGCTCAACAACAATGACATCCGTGGAGCCAGAAACATCCTGGTAAACATCACTTCAGGAGAGGTCAAGGAGGTGACCATGGACGAGGTCAACCAGGTCAATGAGTATGTCCAGGAAATGGCCGGGAACAATGCCGATCTGATTCATGGAATCGCAGTAGATGCTAACCTTGGGGATGCCCTTACAGTGACAGTGGTAGCCACTGGGTTTAAGACGAGTTCCATTCCGGAAATGAGAATGGGAATTTTGGATGAGAAAGTGAGAGTCTCAATTGACGACGTCAATACAGATTCCAATCATTCGTCCTCCCGAAATGAGTCATTCTTTCCGGGAGAAGAATCCAGTGGTCATGAATGGCAGGACGATCCACAGGAATCCGTTATCAACAGGCTCTATCCAAAACGAATGATTGATCCTTTCTCCGGAGCACCTGAAGTTGTCAAAAAAGTGATGCATGTCGATTTTTACAATCAGACTGAGGAGTACATAAACGAATTAACCAAGGTGCCGGCATTTGAAAGACGCCGGATGAAGCAGCAGAAACCAAGTGGTTTATCAGACAGTGGCAAGTCTATGTCGAGATATTCAATAACCAACAATCAGGATGATGGGCTAATGCTGAGGAAAAACAACTCATTTTTGCACGACAAAGCGGACTGAGGAAGTGCAGTTAAATTATACTAATTATTATTTCTTTCGATCGTAATGTGAGTCAGATATTTATTACTACTTTAGTGGGTCGAAATGCTTTAAGTGCTTTTGAAAAAATTGTTGCAATAATTTTTTGAAAATATTTTAATTGGTTTTCAGATTTTGAACCTGTAGTTATTGGTTCCTTTCATACGATTTTCATTTAATTATCTTATTCTTCTGAGAGAGGCTTCCAGAAACTCTTCCACAAAATTTTAATTTCCATTCTGCAAATCTGCAAAACAATTTATAGATCTGTTATCGGGTTTTATTCGATTGACAGAAAGTTGTTTATATTAATAAATTTCAACAATTCTGTTTTCCGATTATTTTAATCAGTAAAAGGAACATCCTGTTAATGAATAATGCCGGCAAGATAGATGAGTCCATGTTAATTCATGGATTAAAAAATAGTAATATACATGCATTCAATGCTCTATATAAGGAGTATAGTGACCGGCTTTTCCGTTTTGCTTTAGGGTATCTAAAATCTGAATCTGAAGCTGAAGAACTGGTTCAGGAAGTTTTTACCAAGATCTGGGAAAAGCGCACAACCATACAGGAGGAATTATCATTTAAGTCATTTCTCTTTACCATCGCTTTTAATTTGATCAGAAAACATTTCAGAACAAAAGGCTATTTGTCCCGATATTCTCAGTCCCTTGCCGAAAACGGTCAAAACTTGCAATCTTCACAGGATGAAGGGTACAATTCGCTAATTAATTATGTTAATAGCCTAATCAGTCAATTGCCCGCCAAACGTAGAGAAATCCTGATTAAAAGTAGGTTTGAAGGTTATAGTATCAAGGAAATTTCCGAAAAACTAAAGATTAGCCATAAAACAGTAGAAAATCAGCTGACAGATGCCTTACGTTTCCTCCGCACCAATCTGAACAACGAAAACATCCCGGTTATCTTGTTTTTTATCCTTTTTATTGACTTTTAGAAGGTCTTGTATTCTGGCTGATTACGAATCCTGGAAATTACATCATATTTCAATAAAGCATTCATTTTCCTATGTTATGTGCCTAAACCAGGGTGCAATAAGTCTGGTATTGTTTTTTTTTCATTGTCGGATAGGTGTAAGAAGACATTGATGGATATAATGTAAACAATCAATAAAAATTTGTAGCACAGTTATGTTTATGATAAAGGAAAATTTAGACAGAGAGAGGTTTATAAACTATTTCAAGGGAAAATACGCTGAGAAAGATTCAAATTATGT
>JBAXED010000048.1:0-25362 GCA_037140615.1 Prolixibacteraceae bacterium | reverse complement strand
ATCAAGGCATTGCCGGATATTATCTCCGTGGAGAAAATGGAGCAGAACGCATTTTTCAGCGAGGCATTCGTGGTAAATGTCAGACAGCCCATCGACCATCTTAATCCGACGAAGGGAAACTTTCCACAAAGGGTATTTGTTTCTCATCTTTCCTATGAAAATCCGGTCGTATTTATCACAGAAGGATACGGAGGTGGTTATGCTGCCGGCAAGAGGTATCTGGATGAATTGTGCCCACTTTTGAAAGCCAATCAGATATTTGTAGAGCATCGATTTTTTGGAAAATCTGTTCCTGATTCTATCAACTGGACTTATTTGACAGTTGAAAACGCAGCAGCAGATCAGCACCATGTGGTAGAGTTATTTAAAAAGATATACAGTCAGAAATGGGTGAATACAGGCATCAGTAAGGGAGGCGAAACCGCTTTGTACCACCGGACACTTTATCCAAACGATGTGGAGGTATCGGTTCCATTTGTTGCGCCACTTAACTTTTCGGTTGAAGAAATGAGGCATCCTCATTTTATTGAGAAGGAAGTGGCATCCAAGCAGGAAAGGAAGTTGGTAAAAGAATTTCAGATGGAGGTATTGAAACGGAAAGATCGGTTGATGCCTCTTTTTGAGCAGTTATGCAAAGATAAAAACTACCATTTCAGAGCACCAGAAAGAGAAATATTCGACTATTCTGTGATGGAATTCTCTTTTTCCTTCTGGCAATGGGGACACTCTTTCAAGGAGATCCCGGCACAGTCTGCCACAGATAAGGTAGTGTTTGATTACTTTCAAAAGATAAGTTCATGCAGTTATTTTGACATTGAGAGTGGGAAATCAACAGCCCCCTTCTTCGTTCAGGCTCGCAGACAGCTTGGATATTACGCCTATGACCCACGACCATTTAAAAAGTACATCGAGACGAAAAATATGGAGGGTTATATTGACAAGCTTTTTCTTACTAAGGATCAGATCTTTCCTTACGATCCGGCCATGAGCCTTGCCACCGACAAGTATCTAAAAACATCCGCAACAAAAGTGTTGATAATTTACGGCGGGATTGACCCGTGGTCGGCTTCGGCAGCAACAGGAGGAAATAATCCTGGGGTAGTGGTCATATTCCAACCCGGCGGAAGCCACCGCAGTAGAATTTCCAATATGCCCGAACCTCTAAAACAAAAGGCGATTGACACGCTGACGGAGTGGATGAAATAACAATATTACACAGAGGAAAAAGGAGAAGCACAGAGTGACACAGAGAATAAACCGTTTTCTCTGTGTCACTCTGTGTTTCTCAGTGTAACTCTGTGTAATTTTACTTTATCTTCTCCTCCAAACAGTTATTTCTACATCTTTCAAAATTGACTTTCTCTTGTTGATCCGGAAAAGTGAAGGAATCGTAATCTTTTGATCTGTTTTGATGAAGTGCTCTTTTAGCAATTCTTCCACTGTTTCGATACCCCTGACCGGTTCTGCAGAGCTACGGTATCCACCCAGCCAATTTTCTGGTTTGGTGTATTTTTCATCCCAGTCGTAAGAGGTTGCTAAAACTAGAATACCTTGATCATTCATCCTGCGGTGAAGTTGGGCTAGCAGCTCTTTGGGCTGATAAATGCGATCGAGAATATCGTTCAGCAAGATCAGGTCGTATCCGCTAAAGACATTCTTAAGATTTGCAAAATCTGATTGAAGGAACTTAACTTTTTTAACCAGTGGTTTCAGGTCAAAATCTTCCAGTGTCACCTGACGATAATCACAAACTTCACCCTCTTCGGGAAAGATGTAATTGAACCTTCCCTGTTCCTGCAATTGCGTTGCAACACGAATTGTACGGGCAGAAAGATCGACGCCGGTCACATTGTTAAAGGTACGCGCCAACTCCCAGGTCGTCCGACCTGTTTTGCATCCCATATCCAACGCACATCTCTGTAAATTTGAAAGAGGGAGGGCAGTACAAAAGTCGGCCAGGGCTTTCTGAAAGTTTGGAATTCTCTGCGGAATAGTAGAATAGTGTGTTTCGCAATATTGAATGACCTCCGGATCAGTCTCGTAACTATCATCTTTGATAATAACTTCCTGGTAAGAGGAGACATAACGAAAACCTGCGTGCTGGTAGAAATGTCGCCGGAAGGCATATCTGGAAGCTCGTATTGCTTCGTTGCCGGTTGAAATCCAGGATCCACCCTTGATCATGTTGTGCCTCGTATCGAAAGTGGGGGTAGAGAAATCATCGTAGGAAGGATGAATTTTGAAGCCTTCGTATCCGGCAATCGGCGTTTCAGTCCATTGCCATACGTTGCCGATCAGGTCATAGAAATCGCCAAAAGCAAAATGGTTGACCGGACAAGGACTCTGAAAATGCTCAAGATTGATGTTGCCGGGCGCACTTTCCCACTCATTCAAATCGGGAATTTTAGCCCTGTCGCGCAAGATGTACCATTCCTCTTCGGTCATGAGACGGATGGGCTTTCCGGTCTTCTCTTTTTTCCAGTTGCAGAAAGCTTTTGCCTCCAGATAGTTGACCTCAACCGGCCAGTTCCAGGGCATTTCAACCTCTTCAAAAACCAATCTCAGCCGATAGTTTTCTCCATTCTTTCTCCAAAAAAGAGGATGTTCAGCTTTGGTATAGGATTTCCATTTCCAGCCCTCTTCCGTCCAGAAACGTTCAGTTTGATACCCCTGACCGTTGATAAATTCGAGATACTCACCGTTAGAGCAGAGAAAAGAAGAGGCTTCAAAAGTCTCAACCTCAGCCTGATGAGATCCGTATTCGTTGTCCCAGCCGTAAAGTGCATCGTTGAAAGATTTTCCCAGCTTGATGGTTTCACCTTCAACAGACAGGAGCTTGTTCTCAGGTGCAGAAGCGGCGGTCAGGCAGCTCTTCCATCCTGGAATTGGTTGAAGAAATTCAAGCGAAAGCTGACGGATAAGCACTGAAGAGGTCTCAATGTGAATACGGGAATGCTCAATGCCCATCAGGATAATCCACATCGGATCTTCCCATCGGATTGGCAGCTGAATTGGAAGGGTCTCTATTTGATTGACAACGATATCATAAACCTTTTTCCTGTAATCCTTTACTTCTTCGAAGCTTGGCCATTTGTAGTTGCTCTGGTTCAGATCGTCCCACGACATTTCGTCTACACCAATGGCAAACATCGACTCAAATTTAGGATTAATCCTGGCCTCCAAAATCTTGGAGATGACCAGTTTGTTGATGTAAAAGGCAGCAGTATGGCCAAAATAGAAAATCAATGGATGCCTAAGTGGGTCGGCCGTCCGGTACATGGCGGATCTGTCTGCAAATACCTCAAATAGGTGTTCATCCAGGCCATACGTTTTTTTGAAATAATCCAGGATTTCTGCTCTTTTTTGTTCGGGATGGCCTGTTTGCAGGTTGATGGTTTTGGTAACAAAACGAGAATCCATAAACATGGTATTAATAGATGAATGACAAATCAAATCAATATATCCGAAAGGATTATAAGAATTTAGCTACCTCTTTTTTGAGGTCTGTTAGTGCTAGGGCAACAGGACCCGGATCTTCATCATGGTAATTGGTAAATATTTTTTTGCTCAGTTCAAAGCTTGAACCCTTAGGATCAACCTCCTCTGCTGAGCGGTTGATGATTGTTACCAATTTCTCCTTGGCACCACGAATGGTCTCCCAAAGGATGGGTGATACATAGATTTGCTGTGAAAGATTGTGTTCGTATTCTTGCCGAAGGGTTGTAAGAAGAACCTGGCGGTACTGAGCTGCCGTTAAATCCTGTGGCGAATGCCTCACCAGCATGGATTCAGGAGTGATTCTTTCAAGGAAAAGTGTAAGACGTTCGTAGGCCTGAAGCTTCACCGGAGTGATTTCTTTTGCATGTAGTACCCTGATTTCGAACTCTCTGCGACGCCTGTCATTTTCGAGCATGTCACGGATCAAGAAATAAGCTGTGATGAACACAATGAGAGCAGGGAGCACGATCTTCAATATTTCCCAAAATCCGCTGATATCATTTCCCATATGTGGCTATTTAAAACTTTTTATTGATTGTGAAAATACTAAGATTATGACCTTCAGGGTTACTGAATTGAATACGTGGATCTACTACTTTGGTTTCTGGATCAGACCGTAGAATTGAAAAAATTGTACGGCAAAAAACAGAATGGTCAGCACTGCGATGATCAAATACCTTCTTTTCTTAAAATGGAAGAAGAGCATTGCTGCAAGTGACAAAATGGCTCCAGCTACGTTCAGCCAGCCGGCGGAGATTAAAATTCCGGCAGTTTCTGCCAATTGACTCCCGTCAGGAAAATGTGCAGGACTGATTTGAAACAGATTGCAATACATTGAGACCAATCCACTGACTATTAATACGCCCCAACCTGAATAGGTAAAGACGGCCTTTTTGTCGACAAATCCAATGATAACCAATGCAATGCCTATAAAAATTAACCACAAGGGAATGAGCATTGGAAGATACAATTCATGAGTTTGCATGGGCGAATCGAAATTAAGGAATAACAATTTTTGAAGATGCAAATTAGCAATTATCCATGAGGATAACCTTCAAATTAAGTGTCAAAATTAAGTTTTGAGAGCAAGGTGCTTCTGTTAAGCCCATATTTCGTTATTTTTGCCCAAAAGGAATTTATTGATGACAAAAAAACAAGAGTTAACTGTTGATCCCAGAGCCAAAGGACTAATCTTCGATATTGATGGTACTATTTCAGATACCATGCCGATCCATCTTTATGCTTATCAGCAGACCGCTGCCGAATACGGATTTGAAATCTCCTCAGAACTGTTTTACAGCCTGAGCGGAATCCCTGCCTATCAAACGAGTTGTATCTACAAGGAAAAATTTGGAAAAGATTTCGATCCCCAGGTGTTTGCAGATAAAAAGGAGGGCTACTTCTTAAAAAACATATTTATGGCCAAACCTATTGAGCCTGTTGTTAAAATTATTCAGGAATACGCAGGTAAACTCCCTATGGCTTGCGGAACAGGCGGTTCCAGGTTTTATGCTATAAAAACGCTTGAATTGGCAGGTGTTCTTCCTTATTTTGAGCATGTCGTAACTGCGGAGGATGTTCAGAATCACAAACCACATCCGGATACATTTCTAAAAGCAGCTCAGCTGATAGGTATTCCAGCTGAATTCTGCCAGGTTTTTGAAGACAGTCCGCTGGGAATAGAGGCTGCCGAAACCGCAGGGATGATTGCCACGAATGTGTTGCCATATTTAACTTGAAAATTTTTAATTTTCAAATTAAAATGAGCCTATGAACTTCAAAATAACTGCAGATTTTATCCCTACCGGGGATCAGCCGGAGGCCATAGCTCAGCTGAGTGGGGGGATTGAGTCTGGTATACCTTACCAAACTCTACTGGGGGTTACCGGATCAGGAAAAACTTTCACGATGGCCAATGTCATTGAAAAAGTACAAAAGCCTACGCTGATCCTGAGTCACAATAAAACTCTCGCCGCGCAGCTTTACGGTGAGATGAAACAGTTTTTTCCCGAAAATGCGGTCCAATATTTTGTCTCCTATTACGACTATTACCAGCCTGAAGCCTATTTGCCAACCACGGACACCTTTATTGAAAAGGACCTGGCTATCAACAAGGAGATTGAGAAGCTGAGGCTGGCTGCGACCTCCTCATTGTTGTCAGGAAGAAGGGATATTGTAGTAGTTTCATCAGTTTCATGTATTTATGGCATCGGTAATCCCGAGGATTTTCATGCCAATGTTACCCATATTAAACTGAGAGACAGGCTCGGACGAAATGTGATGCTCCGAAAGCTGGTTGACGCGATGTATTCCCGCACAGATGCTGATTTCCAACGGGGAAATTTCAGGGTAAAAGGTGATTCAGTTGATATTTTTCCCGCTTATGCTGATGATGCAGTCCGGATTCAGTTCTTTGGCGATGAGATAGAGGAAATCTCTACGTTTAATCCGGAAACAGGCGCCTTCCTTCAGCTCCACGATCACTATTCCATCTATCCGGCCAATATTTTTGTTACCACCAAGGATCGCACCAAAGCGGCCATTCGTCAGATTCAGGATGATTTGGTTGGACAAATAGATTTCTTCAAGAGCACCGGAAAACATGCTGAGGCCAAGCGCATTGAAGACCGGGTGAATTATGATCTGGAGATGATTCGGGAGTTGGGATACTGCCCCGGCATAGAAAATTATTCGCGTTATTTTGATGGAAGGTCGCCGGGCAGCCGGCCATTCTGCCTTCTTGACTTTTTCCCGGATGATTTTCTGATGATTATTGATGAGAGCCATGTCACCATGCCTCAAATTCGGGCTATGTACGGTGGGGACAGATCCCGCAAAACAACACTGGTCGACTACGGCTTCAGGCTGCCTGCCGCCATCGACAACCGGCCGTTGAAATTTGATGAATTTGAGGCTGTTGCCAAACAGGTGGTTTATGTAAGCGCTACACCGGCTGATTATGAGCTGCAGAAAAGCGAAGGGGTGATTGTGGAGCAGATTATTCGGCCAACAGGATTGCTCGATCCGATCATTGAAGTAAGGCCGGCCCACAACCAGATAGATGACCTTATTCACGAGATACATCTGCGGATCGAAAAAAATGAACGGATTTTGGTCACAACGCTAACGAAACGGATGGCTGAGGAGCTTTCCAAATATTTTGACCGCATCGGAATTAAGTGCCGTTATATCCATTCGGACGTGGATACCATGGAGCGTGTGGAGATCATGGAGGAGCTTCGGAAAGGTGGCTTTGATGTGTTGGTAGGAATAAACCTGCTGCGCGAAGGACTCGACCTTCCTGAAGTATCTTTGGTAGCCATTCTGGATGCCGACAAGGAGGGATTTCTTCGCTCCGAACGTTCGCTCACCCAGACGGCAGGGCGTGCTGCCAGAAATTTAAACGGTCTTGTGCTGATGTATGCTGACAAAATTACCGCCTCCATGCAAAAGACCATCGATTCGTCCAACTACCGCAGAAACAAGCAGCACGAGTATAATATCGCCCATGGCGTTACGCCTACTGCGATTATCAAGCCGACCCGAGAAATCATCGGACTGGAATACAGGATATCCAAAGTGGGTGGGCCGAAACCATATATACCTCCGGAAACGATCAATTATGCAGCTGATCCAGTCTTGGCATATATGAAACCGGAGGCATTGGAGCAGGCAATCCTGAAAACCAAGAAAGAGATGGAAAGGGCAGCCAAAGAGCTCGACTTTATTGAAGCTGCCAGACTGCGGGATGAGATGTTTGCGTTGCAGAAACTTTTGAAAGAGCGTAAAAATGGATAGTCAGGTAGCAGAAGCCTTACTGGAGATGATCCGGTGTAACCGTGGTGATCAGAAAAGAATTGAACATTCCTTAAAAGTGTATGGATATGCCCAATTGCTCGGGCGAATGGAAGGTCTTTCCCCGGAAAAGCAATTTGTCCTTGAATTAGCTGCTGTCCTGCATGATATTGGCATCCATGTTTCGGAAGCTAAATTTGGATATAGCAATGGTCAATTGCAGGAGCAGGAGGGTCCGCCAGTAGCCAGGAAGATTCTCGAAAATATCCAGGTTAGCCTGGAAGTTGTTGACAGGGTTTGCTTCATCGTCAGCAAACACCATACCTTCTCAGCCATTGATGACATAGACTTTCAGCTGCTGGTTGAAGCAGATTTTCTGGTGAATGCGGTCGAGGAGGAGGTATCCCCGGAAGGAGTGCGGAAATTTGTCGAATTGAATTTCAAATCTGAGAGTGGTAGAAGGGCTATTGGATTCATTTTTGGACAGCTCGATTAAAATATATTTACAGGTACTTGTCCATTCACACATAAATTTTTTCTATCAGATTTTCAATGAATATATCTCCATTATTACACTGTAGGGATCTACAAATGAACAAAGGAGCCATTTAACTGTTGTTACAAAAAAAAAGAATTTTAGAACTAACCTGGAAAGGCCACCTGGTGGTTAAATTCAAGCCTTCGATATAAAATTGACTATATGAATGAGATAGGAAAAACCCCAGTGGAGTTTATGGCAGAGCTATCTGATTTGCAGGATAAATTTGCTAACCTTTGCGCTATCCTGGGCCATGATAAGGAAGAGTACAATCTTCTTGCTGAGAATTTCCGTCAAAGTGAACTAAAATACCAAACTATTTTTGAAAATGTACAGGATGTTTTTTACCGGACAGATCTGAAAGGAATTGTACAGGAAATAAGTCCATCCATTAAATATTTTTCAGATTTTATTGCGGAAGAGATTGTCGGTCGGCCAGTTTACGAAATTTACTACGACCCTGCAGAACGCATTCAGTTGCTTGAGTCACTCACCCAAAAAGGTGAAGTCAGAGAATATGAAATCAGGTTAAAAACAAAGGGTGGAGAGTTGAAATATGCTTCCATCAATGCGCGGCTGATTTCTAATGCGGAGGGTAAACCTGATCATATTGATGGTGCCCTACGCGACATCACAGCCAGAAAGGTTGCCGAAAATGCGACCGCTGAGCGGGAGAAAGAATTGAATAATGCCCAGAAGATCGCCAAAATGGGGAGTTGGAAATTGGATCTGCTGACGGGGCAGGGTATTTGGTCAGAGAACATGTTTGCATTGCTTGGTTTGCCCAACAAGGAGATGGAAATTTCGTTTGCAGCATTTCTGGATCTGGTGCATCCTGATGATAAGGATTTGATTGAACTTAAGATGCAGAAAATCCTTCATGCGCGTGCTGGAGTTCAATTTGATTTTCGGCATATTCTGCCTAACGGGGAGATAAAATGGTTTCAGAACAATGTGGTTCCGCTCCTCAAGGATGGTCAGGTTATCGAATTACAAGGTGTCAATATTGATATCACTGAGAGCAAACAGGCAGAAAATGAGTTGATTAAAGCCAAAGAGAAAGCAGAAGCCAGCGACCGTTTGAAGACTGCTTTCATAAATAATATTTCTCACGAAATCAGAACCCCCTTGAATGCCATTCAGGGTTTTGCTCCTATGATCATTGATCCAACCTTCAATCTTGAGGATAAGCAGGAGTTTGTTAGACTGCTCAACTTCAGCATTGGTCGTTTGGTCGAGACTGTTACAAATTTCATGGATATATCCTTGATTACATCCGGAACAGTTGAAGTAAACCTGAGCAAGTTTTCATTTGAATTGGTCCGCGACGAGATATTGCAGCATTTTCAGGAGAGTTGTATAGAAAAGAATCTTCTTCTTGAGTTCGACATACAAGATGAGATTTATGCGGCGAGTATAACTACCGACAAAGGGATTTTGTTGAAAATTTTATTCCACCTGCTGGATAACGCCGTCAAATTTACATCCAGTGGTGAGATAACTGTGGGAATCACCCAACAAGAATCCGTGTATAAATTTTATGTAAGGGACACAGGTATCGGAATCAGCGCTGATAACTTTTCATCCATCCTCAAACATTTTGTTCAGGAAGATGAGTCCAATACAAGGCCATTTGAAGGAAGCGGACTAGGGCTGTCCATTGCCAATGGTCTTGTAAGCTTGCTGGGAGGAAGTATTGTCGTGGAATCGGTCAAAGAAAAAGGGAGTATTTTTTCTTTTTCGTTACCTGTATTGTAATTTGATGCAGCGAAATATTTTATTCAGCATGAAGTGAAGTAATTACCAAAGTATATTTAGAAATGTACTGCAATAAGAAAAGCCCCGGAGTTTTTACGTTCCGGGGCTTTTTTGTTTTTCATTAAGGATTAACCTAAATATGTTTTTAGAAGTTTGCTTCTTGAAGTGTGTCTCAACCTCCTTATTGCTTTTTCTTTGATCTGGCGAACTCTTTCTCTGGTAAGGCCGAAGTGCTCTCCGATCTCTTCGAGTGTCATTTCGGTACTGGCGATGCCGAAGAACATGCGGATAATATCTGCTTCCCTTTCGGTAAGTGTAGCCAATGAACGTTCTATTTCACGAGATAGAGACTCATCGATCAGGACTCTGTCGGCGTTTGGGGAGTCATTGTTGATCAATACATCAAGCAGACTATTGTCTTCTCCATCCACGAAAGGGGCATCCACGGATACGTGGCGACCTGAAACGCGCAGAGTATCGGCAACTTTCTCGGCTGGAAGTTCAAGCTGGTCGGCCAGTTCTTCAGGAGAAGGTCTGCGTTCGTGTTCCTGTTCGAACTTAGAATAAGCCTTGTTGATCTTGTTCAGGGAACCAACCTGGTTTAGAGGAAGACGGACGATACGTGACTGCTCGGCCAAAGCCTGCAGGATCGACTGACGAATCCACCAAACAGCATAAGAGATGAATTTGAAACCTCTGGTCTCATCAAATTTCTCAGCAGCTTTGATCAAACCTAAATTACCCTCGTTGATCAGGTCAGGGAGACTCAATCCCTGATTCTGGTACTGTTTGGCAACAGATACCACAAACCGGAGGTTTGCCCTTGTCAGTTTTTCGAGTGCTGCCTGGTCACCTTTTTTGATCCGTTGCGCCAACTCAACTTCTTCTTCAACTGATATAAGTTCTTCTTTACCAATTTCCTGAAGATATTTGTCGAGCGAAGCACTTTCGCGGTTGGTGATCGACTTGGTAATTTTTAGTTGTCTCATGCTCTGGGATTAAAAGTCTGCAAAGATACTAATAAAGTTGTTTTCAACAATGTTAAATCTTTTGTTACAATGTACTAATTATTCGTTTAAATCAAAAACATAATAAGCCCATTTTCCATCAGGGTAAACACCTTCTATCAGAACCGGTTTTTTATCGCTGCTTTGTGAGATTATTCTCTTGATATCTTCTACGTTTCCTACTGAAATTTTGTTTACATCGGTGATGATAAATCCAGCTCTGACACCGGCATTTTTCATTTTGCCACTTGTAATTTTGAGAACCTGAACGCCCTGGTCAATGTTTAGTCTTTCTTTGTCTTTGTTTGAAATCTCACCAAATTCTGCGCCCAGCGTAGAGAAGGATTCTTTTACTATGGAAGTATTTCCTTTGGAGTTTTTTAACGTTACATTGAATACTTTTTCAGATCCATCCCGTCTAACGGTAACCGCTACCTGATCACCTGGTCTGTGTTTGCCAACTTGCTCCTGCAATTGTGAAACTGTGTTCACTTTTGTTGCGTTGATCGCCACGATGACATCGCCTTTTTTGATGCCAGCCGATCTTGCTGCACCATCTTCCGTTAAACCTTCAACCCAGATTCCTTCCGTCTTATCGAGATGATTTTCCTTGGCCAGATCTGCATTGACATCCTTGATACTTACACCCAGCAAAGCTCTTTGTACTTCACCGAATTTCCTCAGATCTTCAACAACCTTGTGAACGATCGATGCTGGTATGGCGAATGAATATCCTGAATAAGATCCTGTTTGCGAGGCAATAGCAGTATTTATCCCAACCAATTCGCCGCGTGCATTCACCAAAGCACCTCCGCTGTTTCCTGGATTTACGGCAGCATCCGTCTGAATAAATGATTCGAGGGGCATCTTTCCGCTCATGATACCAATGCTCCTTGATTTTGCACTCACAATTCCGGCAGTAACTGTCGAAGTAAGATTGAAAGGATTGCCGACAGCCAGCACCCATTCACCCAATTTGAGTGCTTCTGAGTCACCCCAGGCCAAGACAGTTAAATTCTTAGCGTCAATTTTTACCAGTGCGATGTCCGTATTAGGATCGCGACCGATAACCTTGGCTGATAGTTTTCTGTTATCATTAAGGATTACTTCAATATCCTCTGCGCCTTCAACCACATGGTTGTTCGTCACAATATATCCATCTTCACTGATGATTACACCTGACCCTGCAGCCCTGCTGTATTGTTGCTCCGGTCTGTTGTTACCTCTTGGACCAAGGTTGTTACCGCGCGGACCAAAAAAGTACTCAAACAGATCGTTCCCACCTTCAAAATAATTGGTTTTGGTCTTTGTGGTGATGTGAACAACTGCAGAAACACTCTTTTCTGCAGCCAGAGTCAGGTCGGGCAATTGACCTTGAGGTAATACAGGCGGTGTATAGCTTGAAAGTTGGATAGGACTGCTTTCAGCAACAACAGCCTGTTTATTGACCGGATTAAATTGAGAATACAATGCGAGGGCTATGATTGCCCCAACGAACGCAAAAGCAATGTTTGTTGCACTTTTTCTAAATGTGTTCATAAATAATTACTTTTTAAAATTATACAGGATACATAAAACAAAATTTGTACCATTCAATCGGTAACTATATTCTATTAGACGTAAAAAATGTAAAAAGTAATCTTGATTAACAAACTTTAACTACGACATCAGTTCCGGATGTTGATTGTGACAATTAACCCCACCCAGCCACAGATTACACAAATTACACAAATTAAAAAAAGTAATTATATGTGATGTTAAACTACATGTAAGCCAATGGCATAGATGTAGTCTCCGTTTCTCTGTTTCTCCGTTTCAATAACTATTTAAGTCGTTGGGCAGAATCTGCAAATTGGGAGACAATATGTCAGTTCTTGTTTTCATTGCCCGGAACATTGAACCATTTGGAGAGTGGCTCAGACGGACTATACTCCCGAAGGTAGTTGATTGCCTCTTCGGCGTTGGAGGCTACAAAATACATGGACCGGTAGCTCTCTTTGGCGAATGTTTCCCGGAAAGATTTCTCAAATTGCTCAAAAAGGGAATCATAATAGCCGTTTGTATTGATAAAAACCACAGCTTTGTTATGGTAGTTTAACTGCTTGAGTGTGATAACCTCCAGAATTTCTTCCAATGTTCCGAATCCACCTGGAAGAGCGATAAATGCGTTGGATCTTTTTCTCATCAGGTATTTTCGCTCCCTCATGTTGGGCGTGATGATCTGCTCGTGGTCATTTGGATTGGACAGTCTGTGGGCATGTATCAGTTCGGGAATGATGCCGGTTGTTTTGGCACCTCTTTCTCTGGCGGCTTCCGCGCAAACATGCATCAATCCAACGTTGGCACCACCATAAACCATGTTCCAGCCAGAGTCACCTATGAGATGACCCAGCATCCGGGCCTCCTCAAAATAGATTTCAGAAATGGCATTGCTTGAAGAGGAGAAAACGCAAATATTCATAAAACTTCGATTTTGCCCGACCAGTAGGAATTTGTTCCGGAATCTAAAATAAAAAAATCAAAATTCCCGTTAAACATCAATATTTGCGTAGGTAGCGTTGTCTTCAATGAATTTCCTGCGAGGAGGAACTTCGTCGCCCATCAACATGGAAAATACGTGATCGGATTCGGCTGCGTTTTCTATCTCAACTTGTCTAAGAGTACGTCTTTCAGGATTCATTGTCGTATCCCAGAGTTGCTCGGCGTTCATCTCTCCCAAACCTTTGTAACGTTGAACATGAACGCTTTTTTCGTTTCCTCCGGCCCATTCCTCAATAATTCTTACCCGTTGGGCTTCTGTCCAGCAGTATTGCTCCTGTTTCCCTTTTTTAACCAGATACAGTGGGGGAGTGGCAATATATATATGTCCGTTCATGATCAGGTCGTGCATGTAGCGGAAGAAGAAAGTCATGATCAAGGTAGCAATATGCGAACCATCAACGTCCGCATCAGTCATGATGATAATCTTGTTGTAACGCAATTTGGCAATGTTGAGGGCTTTTGGATCCTCGTCCGTACCAATGGAAACACCCAGTGCGGTATAAATATTTCGGATCTCCTCGCTGTCAAAAACGCGGTGAGGCATGGCTTTCTCAACGTTGAGGATCTTTCCACGCAAGGGTAATATAGCCTGAAAACTCCTGTCTCTACCTTGTTTGGCAGTACCACCTGCAGAATCACCCTCCACCAGAAACAACTCACAACGGTCAGGATCTTTTTCGGAGCAGTCGGCCAATTTTCCTGGTAAGCCACTGCCGGTTAAGACATTTTTACGCTGAACGAGCTCTCTGGCTTTGCGGGCAGCATGACGGGCTGTAGCAGCCAGAATCACTTTGTTGACGATGATTCTTGCTTCACGCGGATGCTCTTCGAGGTAATTGCTGAGCATTTCGCTGACTGCCTGATCGACGGATGCACTAATTTCAGAGTTCCCCAATTTAGTTTTGGTCTGTCCCTCAAATTGAGGCTCCTGAACTTTACAGGAGATCACTGCTGTTAAGCCTTCGCGGAAGTCGTCCCCGGCAATTTCAAATTTCAGCTTCTGGAACATTCCGCTGTTTTCGGCATAGCTTTTCAACGTTCTGGTCAGGCCTCTTCTGAAACCTGTCAGGTGAGTTCCGCCTTCAATGGTGTTGATATTGTTAACGTAGGAATGGACGTTTTCTGTGAATGAGTTGTTGTAACACATGGCAATTTCGACAGGGACATCATTTTTCTCTGTGGAGATGTGAATGGTTTCATCAATGATGCGTTCGCGGGTGCCGTCGAGGTAATCAACGAATTCTGACAATCCAGCTTCCGAATAGAAAATTTCCTGTTTAAAGGAGCCATCAACTTCTTTGAATCTTTGATCAGTTAGTGAGAGCTTAATTTTCTTGTTTAGAAATGCAAGTTCCCGCAAACGAGCTGAAAGAATATCGAATTTAAATTCTGTTGTAGTAAAGATGGTGTCATCAGGAGTGAAAGTGATGGTGGTCCCGGTGTGATCTGTCTTTCCAATTATTTGAACATCACCTTGCGGGGCACCTTTTTCATATTTCTGTTCCCAGATATTTCCATCGCGGTGAATTTCTGCCCGAAGAAAATTGGAAAGGGCATTCACGCATGAAACACCAACACCATGGAGTCCGCCGGAGACCTTGTAGCTTTCTTTGTTAAATTTTCCACCAGCATGCAAAACCGTCAGAACGACTTCCAAAGCGGATTTGTTTTCACCGATATGCAATTCGGTTGGAATACCGCGTCCGTCGTCTACGACAGTAACGGAACCGTCTTCGTTGATGGCTACCTCAATGTTGTTGCAGTAACCGGCCAAAGCCTCATCGATTGAGTTGTCGATGACTTCATAAACCAGATGATGTAATCCGCGGATATTTACATCCCCGATGTACATGGCTGGCCTTTTTCTGACGGCTTCTAACCCTTCCAATACCTGTATGCTGTCCGCACCGTAAGACACTTCGGCGGCTGATTTTGTGTGTTTTTCTTCGCTCATGCTGATAATAGTTTTTTGAAGGACCCAATAACTGATGGTTCAAACCGATCGCAGAGGTTGTCTGCTGAAGGGGTTAAAATCCATCTGTTGACAAATGATTTTTCCTATTAAATTAAAGTAGGCAAAGGTAGCTTTTTTTCACCAAATGGACAACAAAATTTTCAGAAAGAGAAGCTAGCACCCAGTTTAAAACGGATCCCCTGAACTGCATAGCCATACCAAACTTCTTCCCTATTATTTAGCAGATTTTCAATTCTACCAAAGAATTCTAATTTATTGGTAAATTGGTATTTAGCTCCAATATTGACATCGATCAAGGCACTGCTCTGAAGATAAATTGGGGCTGGAGGAGACATAGATGACCATATCGGAGAGAAGAATTTTAACTGCATATTTCTGGGTCCGGTCAAGAAAAATTCTGAAGTGGCGCTGATCTTCTCATTTATCTTGAAATTGGTCGTTGCATTGAGCGTAAAGTCGGGCAAATAGGGAGCTTTTTCCAGTGAGGTTAGCTGATAATTGTAAAAATGGCCAGCGAGCAATACGTAAAGATTGGAAGTCGTATAGGTCAAATCTCCAGAAAAATCAACTGTACTCAAATTGTCATAAATAACTTCGAATGCATTGTTATAAGTTAAGTCTTTTAGTGCAGGAACCGCTATTCCGGATTTATTTTCAACCATGGTCGTATAAAAATACTGATCCTCTGTTTTTGAGTATTTCACCCCCAGGTCAAATGCCAGTGGAGTCGAAATTTTGCCTTTTATACCACCGTAAAAGATGTTTAAATGATTAGTTGGACGCACTTTCAGTGTAGGATTAACCCATCTGTTTTCTTCCGCAATTTTTGACATGGTGTTGTTTTGCAGATATCCGTCTGCGCCTGCATACAAGGTCAGCCTGTTTTCTGAGGTATGTAGGCTAAATTTGGCTTTCGGATGAGGTTTAAAAATCGTGCCATCAATGTTGCTGAAGACATTACTGAGGTTCATGCCTCCTTCCAGGGACATGATATCGTTTTGAAAGCCGATGGTTGGAGACAATTGCAACCAGGAACTGTTTTCGGAATAAAGTGGCAATAAATCAGTTATTGTGTTTACGTTATCAGTGGTAAAATGGTCAAATGTCGCGTTAAGCCTTCCAGTGAAAGTGCCAAAATTGTACTCAAAGTTACCCTTCAGGCTGATTGCCTTTTCCACCTGTGAGGTAGAGGTATTAAAATAGCCCAGCTTGAGTCCTGTGTCGAATTTTAGATTGGCATTAGAGGTTGCATTGTTTTTTACGGAAAGGTCAAAATAGCCCAATTGATTCAACTGATTTTGATTGAAATACTTGGTAAATGGATCAGTCAGAATATTCGCCGGCATAGCTTCAGGGTAGCCATAAAAACGGTTCATGTCGCGTTGGTAGGATAGTTCAGAGGAGATGGTTATGCCATCCAAAACATAGCTGCCAAAAATCTGGGCCCGGTTGTAACTAAATGGAGCGTCGATCATGCTTCCTCCTTTGAGCATCACACTTCCCCGTGAAGAAAGGTGGTTTATTTGAATACCGAAAGAGCCATTTTGCGAACCTGGGTTGCTTACATAAAGATCAAAAAACGGAGTAGAGTAAGAGCCAAAACCACCGCTGATCTTCCCATAACCGGGAAAGACGATCTCCCGCTGAAACTGGTTGTAGGAGCGGACATCTGATGGGCGAAATCCTTTGGTAATCGGATGATTGATGGTTTGGTAGTTCAGGTCCGGCCTAAATTTTGTTGTATCGCCGATCTCAGGCAACAAGCTTATCTTTTCTGCGTTGGAGATAGAAGGACGGTAGGCTTTGACTACTTCCACCTGTTGATTTAATTTTGTTGTATCCTTCTGGGCAAAAGCAGTACTTAGGAATCCCGGAAGGAAAAATAACAGTGAGAGCAATGAGGTGAAATATTTTTTAGTCATATGATGAGCTTATGTCTGTTATTTTTTTTGTTCCAATGTTTTAAGATAGGCTGAAGCCTCATCTACAATACCATCCTCTTTGTTATCGTAATTTTCAATCACGCTTTTAAGGGTATTGGTGGCCTGAAACAGATCGTTCGTCCGCTCATACACATGTGCCAACAGCAGGAAGCTCTTTCCAAGCCAGAACTTCTGCGGACTATTTTTTGCAATGAAATCCATTACTTCGTTCTCAGCATCTTTGAGCCTGTTGTTGTCTGCATAATATTTGCACACGTTGTATTTCGCTTCTGCTCCTTCTTTCGATTTTGTATCTGCAGAAAGTTTACGCCACAGGGGCAAAGCTTTTGTAGGATCCTTCAATGCTTCATATGCTTTGGCAGTTTTGTAGGAGGTCTCCCGGTCCAGCTCGGGCGACAGCTTACCACTGCTTCTGATTTTCCATCCTATTTTTGCTACCTCTTCCCATTGCCCCAGCTCAAATTGGCAGCGTAAGGTGCCCATGGTTCCAGCCAGAACGTTGGCAGGATTACCAGCAGCAAGTTCTAACCGCTGAAAATAACCCAAGGACTTGCTGTACTCCTTTTCGTCGTAGGCAAGTCCGGCGGCTTTTGTTAAAGCATTTTCTGTAAAGACATTACTAGGCTCCGCTAAAACAGCATCATAATCCTTAAGTGCAGCAGCTCCCTCACCTGCATTGTAAGAACATTCTGCTCTGTAAAACCGTGCATTGACAATGAAATTTCCTTGCGGGAAGTTGTTGATATACTTGGTAAGTTGCTCGCCGGCATTTGATGCACGCGCCATATATAGCTTTTCAGCTGCAGAATAGGTAAGTGAATCCTGCTCATTTTGGGAAGGCGTAGCACCTTTGCCCAATTTTTTCGTGTAACTGATGTAATCCTCGACCTGATTGTTTTCCATGTAGTTGTTTTTGATCCCGAGGAGGGCACCTCTGGCCTCAGGAGTGTCAGGGAATCGTTCGATCAGCTCTTTGTAATAGGATAGTGATTGGTCGTATTGATTTTGGTTGTAGGCAATCAATCCTAATTGTGCCATCGCCTTTGGAATCAGCGGACTAGCCGGATATTTGGCCATCAGATTTTTGTAACTCGATTTGGCATTTTCAAAGTCAGATAGCTTTTCCCATGCTTTTCCTGTTTCAAAAAGGGCATCATCGCGGTAAGGAGAATCTGGATATTTCGTAGAGAGTTCTTCAAGTTCAGCCAATTTGGTCTGCTGATCCTGCATCAATCCATGGGTGAAGGCCATTTGGAACAAAGCATAGTCGGCATCTGCAGAATTTTGTTCCCGTGCTTTTTCATAGTAGCCAATTGCCTCTTCAAAATTGCGGTTGGCATATTGGCAGTCGCCCAAACGGTTGTAAACATCCCCCAGTAATTTATCATTGCCGGAAGCAGCAATTTCTGCATACCGGCTAAAATTAGTGGCTGCCTGAACCAGCTCCTGCTTGTTGAAAAATTGATAACCGATGTTGTAAAATGACAGCGCGTACTCGCTTAGTTTTTGGCTTCCTGGCAGGGCTTGAAATTTTTTGTATTCGGTGAAAGCTTCATCAGCCTTACCCAGTCGGTAAAGTGTTTCAGCCCGCCAATACTGTGCCTGCGCTTTCATGGTAGGATTGTAAGAACTATTCTCAAGTGACTTATCCAAAAGCACCAAGGCGCCTTTAAAATTAAGATCTCGGAAAAGCTCCATGCCACGGTAAAGCGCAACACGTTGGTAGGCTTTTTTGACCGATGAACTTTTTGCTTTGATACGGTCCATAGATGCAAGTGCATCCTTATAATTATGGGTAGTCATGAATACATTGACCAGATAATTGTACGCAAGGTCATTTTCTTTTGCTTCAGGATATTCCGCTATGTATTTGTCCAAAGCTTTAATCGATTCGTTGAAAGGAGAATAATCAAGTTCATACGCAACTTTAGCAAACAAGAAAAGCGCATCCTGTCTGATTTTCGGATCAAACTTCATTTCCGAAGCACTCTGAAATGCCATAAGACCCTTTTTCTTTTCACCCTTTTTCATGTAGAGTGCACCCAATTGGTAATAGGTGCCCTGAGCAATGGCATCTTTCTGCTGAATCGATTTTTCGTACCATTGAATGGCGACATCTGAATTGCCGGCTTTCTCCTGACAAAAGCCAGCCACATAACTGTCGGCCCTCGAGATTTCCTTGCCTTTGAAATATTTGTCAATCAATTCTGTCGCCTTTTCAAACTCTTCCTGTTGGTAATATGAAACTACCAGGATTCGCGCAAGTTCAAATTTTCTGTCGTCAGGGGCCTTGGCTAAAAGTGGTACTCCCTGATCTAAAACTTCCTGGTAAAGACCTTTGGTAAAGTTTATCTGAACCTGGTAAATTGGGATTATCTTAAAATACAACGGACTTTTTTCAAGCTTTTTAAACTCTGCAAGTGATTCATCGTATTTACCTTCAAGGTAGCTGATATGTGCCCAGTAATATTTTGATCCATCTCCGATCGTTCCTTTGTTGGCTCTCAACTGGTTGAAATTTGCTTTGGCTTTGACTTTTTCGCCAGTTTCCAGCAGAGAGATTCCGGCATAATAGAGGTATTTTTCGCGCTCACTATTTGTTAAAGCGGGTACATCCAGTTTCCGGTAAAGCTGAAGTGTTTCCTTGTATTTTTTCTGATTGAAAGAGAGGTTAGCCAATCGCAAGATTGCCGCATTCATCAATGGCGACTCTGGCTGATCCTCGATAAATTTTTTCAGTTCGGCTTCTCCACTCGTATTACCGAGTTCAAGTCTGGAGGCTGCAATGTAATAGGCTGAAGCATCACTTAGCAGACCAATTTTTTTTGCCTGCAATTCTTCGAATTTGTGCAAGGCTGAGCCATAATTTCCTGCATTAAATAACGCAGTTCCTTCACTGTAAAGTTTCGATGCAGCCTCACTGCCGCTCGTGCTGTTTTGGGAATACAAAATCAAACAGCTTAAAATCAGGGGGGTCAGGATAAAAAAGAACCTGTATATATTGGATCTCTTTGAACTCTTTTTCTGTCTCATAATGGTAATTCGACAAGTTTACAAAACTCCCAAAGGTACAAATTTAGATTTCGACAGATCGTCAAAAAAACTTAGATTTGTAACAGCGGGCTTTTACAAAATTAGGATTTTATCAATACTTCACCCATGGCAGAAGAAATTATCAAACTGAAAAATGCAGACATCTATCAACAAGAGAGTTTGGTGTTGAAAGAGGTTAACCTAACGCTCAATAAAGGGGAATTTCTTTATATTATTGGCAAGGTTGGGAGCGGTAAAACCAGTTTATTGAAAGCTTTTTACCATGAAATCCCTTTGGTTAATGGAGAAGGAACAGTGCTTGGATATAGTTTGAACAACATGAAGATGAACGAAATTCCGCTTCTTCGCCGAAGACTCGGGATCATTTTTCAGGACTTTCAACTTCTCAGTGACCGTTCCGTGCAGAAAAATTTTGAGTTTGTTCTTCGTGCCACCGGATGGAAAATGGAACGTGCTATCCAGGAGCGGATTGATGAGGTCTTAAACCTTGTTGAGATGCCGGATGCCGGACCAAAAATGCCCCATCGCCTGTCGGGTGGTGAGCAGCAACGTATTGTCATTGCCAGGGCGATGCTCAACAATCCACAAATCATTTTGGCCGATGAGCCTACCGGGAATCTGGATCCTGAAACCTCTCAGAAATTGATGGTTTTGCTGCATGAAATCAATAAGGACGGGGTAACCGTGGTCATGGCTACACACGATTATGAGATGATCCGACTCTTTCCTGCAAAGCGAATGATCTGCGAGAACGGAGAACTGAAGGAGATTTTGCCACCACCTGAACAACTGGACTTTGATAGCTTACTCATTGAAGGCTAAAGGCTAAAGTGAAAACGCTTCACTCAAGATTCCGAGCGATCAACTCCAAATACTCCCCTTCGACTTCCCTCAGGGACCGGTCTTAACTCTCAACTCTCAACTCTCAACTCTCAACTCTCAACTCCCCCTTCATGTTCAAATTGATTCCCAATTTTTCACTAAAGGATAACAACAGCTTTGGAATGGACATCAGGGCAAATTATTGGTTGTCGGTCGGTGGTGCAGAAGATTGGGAACTAGCCTTAACGAAATATCCACATATACGGGAAGAAAAAAGGCTGATCATTGGGGGAGGTACCAATCTCCTTTTTTTATCAGATTTCGACGGACTTGTCGTCTCCCCCGATATGACCGGATATAAGATTTCTTACGAGGACAGCCAAATTGTCGAGTTGACCGTTGGTGCCGGAGTTGAGTGGGATGAACTCGTTGCTCATTGTGTGGAAAACGGATGGTATGGGATTGAAAATTTGTCATTAATCCCTGGCAGGGTTGGTGCTGCGCCTGTTCAAAATATTGGTGCTTATGGCGTTGAAGTAGGTGATGTTATCGTTCAAGTAAATGGCATTAATCTGGAAATTTCAGATTTTGAGAGCTATACAAAGGAGGAATGTCAGTTCAGCTATCGAACCAGCATTTTTAAACAGCAAATGCTTAATCGTTTCATGGTTACATCTGTTGTTATAAGGCTTCAAAAGAGGGGAGAGGTGGTTTCCGGTTATGGAGACCTGAACAGAATATTAAAGGAAATGGGCGGACCTACCTTGCAAAATGTCAGAAATGCAGTTATTCAAATTCGTCAATCCAAACTTCCTGATCCAAAAAAGCTGGGCAATGCCGGCAGTTTTTTCAAGAATCCGGTTTTAACAGAAGGAAAGGCTGCAGAACTTGCCATTCAACTTCCCGGTTTACCTATTTACCCATTCGCTCCCGGATTTGTGAAAGTCGGAGCAGGATTTTTAATCGAACAGGCTGGCTGGAAAGGACGAAAGTTGGGTCGGGCAGCAGTTCATGAACGGCAGGCATTGGTGCTTGTCAGCCTAGACGGGGCTTCGGGAATGGAAATATTGGAACTCTCCCAAGCTATTCTGCAGGATGTTTTAGAAAAATTTAAGGTGACCCTTGAACGCGAGGTTCAGGTTATAGAATAGCTGCTTTTATTCTTTGCTTTCGCGTTTTTTGGATGATGTCTACATTATTCTACTACTATCTGATATTTTTCCAGCAATCCTTTTATTCCGGGAAGTGAAAATTTAGCTTTTTTAATCCGGTTTACTTCTGGATTCATTGAATAATTGAATGCACTTCTGAAATCACATTTCTCCAGGTTGGTGTTTTCAAAAATCGTCCCGGATAAATCGCAGTTGGCAAAAATTACTCCACTCAGATCGGACTCTGTAAAGTCGACCTCCTGCATGGAACAATCTTTGAAGCTGGTTCGTTTGAGGTTTAACTTGTAGAAAGAGGATAAGTTAAGCGTGCAACTGTCAAACTCGATTGAAAATAGAAATGCATTGCAGTTTTCAAAATGGAGTCCGAGCAATTTGCAACCCTTGAACTGGACCTCTCTGAAAGCGGTGTTAGAGATTTTTGCCAAACTGAGATTGCATCCTGTAAAGAGACAATCTGCAAAGCTGTACCCTGAAAGATCACAATTGGACAAATCACAATCATTGAACTTGCAGTTCTCATATTCTCCCTTTAAGAGCGGATCATATGTAAAATTGATTTTAGTAAAAGTGCTTTCTTCTATATATTTGATATTCATGTACATAATATTTTTTCTAGTACGTTCTACAGTCGCCCCTCGGCTACGCTCGGGGACCGGCGAATCCCTCAATCCTTCCTTCTCCGTTTCCCCGTATCACGTTTCTCTCTTCCCTCTTCACTCTTCGTTCTTCGTTCTTCACTTTTCACTTCAACCACTCGCCAAGTCCCCCACTCGCCAAGTCCCCCAGTCTCCCAGTCCCTGTCTAACTCACTTAAACACTTTCATCCTACTCAACGCCTCATGGTATCTCTTTGCATTTCTGTTGTGTTCGGACAAGGTTTTGGCAAAGTTGGTATACCCGGAAAAATCTTCTTTTGCGCAGAAATAGTAGTAATCATGTACTTTATAGTTAAGTACCGCATCAAGTGCTGAAATCTCAGGAATATTAACGGGTCCCGGCGGTAGCCCTGCATTTTTATAGGTATTGTACGGACTGTCAACTTCGAGTTGAGCTGTGAGAATTCGTCGGATGGTAAAATCCCCCAATGCAAAACGGATGGTAGGATCTGCCTGAAGGGGCCAGTTCTTTTTCAGCCGGTTTAAATATACTCCTGCTATCATCGCTCTGTCGTCGTTCTTGTTGCTCTCCTCCTGTACGATTGAAGCAAGTGTTGCCACCTGATTGGTGGAAAGACCGATATTTTTTGCCTTCAGTTTTCTTGCATCGTTCCAGAATAATTCGTGTTCCCTTTTCATCCTGGTAAGGAATCCTGAAGGAGAGATTGTCCAGTAAATTGAATAGGTGTTGGGGATAAAAAGGGCTGGCAATGTGGCCGGTACGAAGCCCATCCGTATGGTACTTGAGTCGTTTTTGAATAGAGTAAGAAAGGAACTGGAGTCGCACATAAGCTGTCTGGCGAGTTTCCCTGCCAAATCTTCAAGTGTACGGACGCTATTGAATTTTACCATGACCGGTGATTGTGCCCCTGATCTCAAAATGTTTATGAGTTCGTTGTTGCTCCAGCCAGGTTTGATTCTGTAAGCTCCAGGCCTGATGTTGGTGTCATAATCCTTGATTTCTGCGAAGCGCTCAAAAGATGCCACATTTGTTAAGCAATCATTCTCCTTTAGAATTTTGACAACCTGTTCAAAAGTGTCCTTTTCATGAATGTAAAGAAGATGGTCCTTCACCACATTCGGTCCATAATAAATAGTATAAAGATGGTTGATCCAAAAGGCAGTAAGAATAAGAACGAACAATATAAATGTAATGATTCTTTTCCAACGTCTCGTTTTAAGAAAGAAAGAAAAACTTCTTAAAAGAGGCGGTTTTATTCTTGCGCCTACCTTCAAAGCAAAAGCATAGCACTTCCTGAGAGCCAATTTTAAACTGACTCCCATTTGCAGGATTGTATTTGTCTTTCGATTTAGCTTGGCCATTTATCTGCCCAAAAATACAATTTAAAAGCAATTTGTTAAACAGAATATTCAAATGTTTGCACAATTTTCAAGGGCTATAAGGGTAAAAATTGTATTTTTGCAGTCAAAACCAGCAGAATAAAAATTTCGATTATGCATCAGATCAAATTGGCAGATAACATCTATTTTTTAGGCTTCAATGACCGACGTACAGCCCTTTTTGAAAATATCTGGCCCATACCGGATGGGATCTCTTACAATTCCTATTTAATTGTTGATGAAAAGGTCGCACTGGTAGATACGATGGAGCGGGCAAACATCGAGGATTACCTGGAGAGAATTGAGGAAATAATCGGTTCCCGTCCAATTGATTTCCTGATCATCAATCACATGGAACCGGATCATTCAGGTTCCATGAAAGCTATCGTGAACAGGTATCCCGATATCACGCTGGTCGGGAACAAGAAAACCTTTGGAATAGCCGAGAACTTAGGATATGATCCTGGAAAAATATTTGAAGTTCATGATAATTCCACACTTGATTTGGGCAAAGTTAAATTGCAGTTTCAAACCATTCCAATGGTTCACTGGCCTGAGACAATGGTAACCTACGATGAGACCAACAAGATACTTTTTTCGGGGGATGCATTCGGGAGTTACGGTACCCTGGATGGTGGAGTTTTCGACGATGAGATCAACCTCGATTTTTACGAGGTCGATGTGATGCGTTATTTTACAAATATTGTTGGCAAATACTGTGCGCATACACAACGTGCCATCAAGAAACTCGCTCCGCTGGATATCAAAATGATCGCGGCCACCCACGGACCAATCTGGCGTACAAATCTGGAGTGGGTTTTGAGTAGATACAGCCGTTGGAGTTCTTACGAGAAAGAACAAGGTTGCATCATTGTCTACGGTTCGATGTACGGGAACACCCAGAAAATGGCTGAAGTCATTGCCAGACAGTTAAGTGAAAGGGGTATCAAAAACATTCGTGTGTACGATTCCTCCAAAACGCACCCTTCCTACATCATCAACGACATCTTCAGATACAAAGGCTTGATCATTGGCAGCTGCGCTTACAACAATGCTCTTTTTCCAAACGTCGAGACACTGCTTTCAACCATCGAACACATGGCAGTTAAGAACAATTATTTTGCCATTTTCGGCAATTTCCTTTGGAACGGAGGTGGCGTCAGTAACCTGAACAAATTTGCCGAGAAAATGAATTGGGAAACAGTTTATGAGTCGGTGGAAGAAAAAGGAAGTCTGAAGCAGGAGAAATTTTTAAAGTGCAT
>JBAXED010000047.1:0-25796 GCA_037140615.1 Prolixibacteraceae bacterium | reverse complement strand
AAGAAGCTTTGAAAGCTGAAGTTACTGCTGCTGTTGCTGAATTGACTACAACTATTGCTGGTGACAAAGAATTGTTGGCAAAAGCCCCTAAAGGCAAAGAAGGCAAAGCTGCTGTTGAAGCTATCGGCCAAGAAATTGGAGTTGTTGAAACTGTTTTAACTGAAGTTTCTGCAGGTTTGACAAACAACGACGACATCTTAACTCTTTCTGAAAAAGTTAAACCAGCCGTTGAGAAAGCTAAAGCTATCAACACTGAGTTGACAGACGTTATCGCTAAAGCAAAAGGTGGTAAGAAAGCAAAAAAATAAGCAACCCTCCGGTTACTTAAAAAAAATAACCCTCGGAATATTTCCGGGGGTTTTTTTAAATACATAATTGATCTGAAGGCCTCCAATTTGATCAATTTTCAACTGCTGAACGAAAGAAAAGAGTTACCTTTGACACAAAATAAAACAACGTTGCTGACGTGTTTTTTACTTAAATTTTTCGATGTGAGATCAGGTTTTCTAAAAAAAATATTTGTATCGATTGGGATACTCTCTATGGCATCTCTGGTGGTTCTGGTTCTTTTGCTCCTATTTATGGACAAGCCACCCATGGAAGATTTCAACAAGTGCATAGAGATCATGACAAAAGCCAAGAAAATAAATGCCGACGTCTATGCACCTGAATATTATCAGTCGGCCGAGACAAATTACAAATACGCCTTTATTGAATTGAGGCGACAAAATGAAAAATTGTTCTTTCAGCGCAATTTTTCCAAAGCCAGAGAACTTATTGTTACTGCCATTATTAAAGCAGAATTGGCTCAGAATGCCTCCGGTACAAACAAAGACACTCAGAAAGCCAGGTTCTTGAAAGAAACCGAATTACTTAGGAAAAAACTGATTAGTTACCACGATTTCTTTATCAAACTCCCCTTGCGACCACAAACAAGAAAAGACTATGAATTTGGTAAACTTTCCCTGGAAGAGAGCGTGAATGCTTTCGAGAAAGGGGATGTTAATAAAGCCAATAAAAAATTAAACGAAGGAAAGTCCAGGATTAGTTATGCTGATGCCGAAGTGAATGCTCATTTGAAAGAGTACTTCTCCCGGTTCGCTAAATGGCAGCAATGGGTGGCAAGTACCATTTCTTCTTCGGCTGCCAACAGAAGTTATGCCTTTGTGGTTGACAAGATAAAGCACAAAGGATTTCTGTATTACAATGGAAAACTCAGCAAAGAATTTGATGTTGAATTTGGTCGCAATTGGATTGGTGACAAACTTTATGCAGGTGACAATGCGACTCCGGAAGGCCGTTACATGGTAACCAGAAAGAAGGCAGGAAGAGAGTCAGGATACTACAAGGCAATGATGCTGAATTATCCAAATGAGGAAGACCGTGCAGAATTTGCAGTGCGCAGAAGAAGTGGTCAAATTCCTAAGAGTCGCGGTATTGGTGGATTGATAGAAATTCATGGGAATGGAGGAAAAGGAGCTGATTGGACCAAAGGTTGTGTAGCTCTTTCAGACGATAAAATAGATGAGTTGTTCAGTAAGCTTTCTGTGGGTTCGCCTGTTACAATTGTTGGATCAACGGTCTCTTTATCAGATCTTTTAAATTAATTATCTTTATATAAATGGAAACTGAAGATAAGAGTTGGTTTAGGAAATATGCTCCCTGGATAATTCCGGTTCTATTCTGTGTATGGATACCAACCATCATACTTTATACTCCCGCTTATCAGAATATGGCTTTTGGGATTAAATCTTGGTTTACATCAACTCAGTTGAATGTTAAGAATATAGATAAGCAAATTCAAAGCAGCAAGTCTAATATTGCTTTGCTACAGGACAAGCTGAGCGATCTGATGCCTGATAAACCCTATATTCTAATTAATACGACAGAAAATAGATTTGTCCTGCGTAATTCAAAAGATACCCTTCGTACGGGAAGGTGTTCTACAGGAAAAGATGAAATATTGATCTATCCGAATGGCACCAGGAAACCTTTCAAAACGCCTAAGGGTATGTTTTCCGTTCTGCTTAAGCGAAAAGATCCTGTTTGGGTGAAACCTGATTGGGCATTTATTGAAGAAGGGCTGAAGCCTCCTTCTGCGCGTTCTGCAGACCGATATGATGAGGCGACACTTGGTGCATATGCCTTAACCATTGGAGATGGTTATATGCTGCATGGAACTTTGTACCAGCGTTTTCTTGGCTTACCGGTCACACATGGTTGTGTCAGATTGGGTGATGCCGATCTTGAAGTTATTTTTAACACCCTCGATAAAGGGGCTAAAGTATTTATATACTAATCCATCGACATGGCGAAAAAAAATCTCTTCTGGTCAATTATTATTATTTTGCTTTTAATCAGTGCTTATGTTCTTACTACCACTGTCATCCTTCCTGTTGCCACTATAAATCCATTGCCCGAAGCAGTTTTGCCAAAAGCTGAGACAAAAAAGGATAACAATGCAAAGAAGCAGGATAAGGCTGACAATGCTTCGAAGAAAAATGACAAAACAGAGAAAAATGCAAAAAAGGCTGATGCAAAGGTTCAAAATACTCCTGCAGAAGCTGAATTTGTCTCCAACAGCAAAGATGATGTCGCAAAACTATTTGAGTTAAAGAAAACAGAGACTTTACTAAGGTCAAGATATTATCTCTCTTCTGAAGATTCAATTTATATGGTTCTTGATCTGGTCAATAAGGTGGCTACGCTTGAAATGAAAGGTATTCCACTGCATGACAGTCCTATACAAGATGTTTGGATCAGCAACTCCATCAAGATGTTTCATACTGAAGCACTTTTGCATTGGATTTCACAACCATTTGTACTAAAAAATGCAAATTCCACGATCGAAAGAGTTCAATTTCTGGTAAAGATTGCACCCAAAGATACCATTGAAGCAAACAAAGCTGAAGCTATTCCGGCTCCCCGAAAAACAGAGGATGTGTTCATTGTCATGAATTTCGAACGCAATCTTCAATTGGTGATTCAACAATCTGAGATCAGCCTGGGAGAGGATAAAGCAAGAATTGATAGTTTAAAAAGCAATTTCTTTAATCGGGAGACTGAAAATTCGCTGAAAGCATTGACCAAATTGAGACGCGATGCTGTCACACCGAAGATTTTCATTTCAATGCCTAAAGCGGATGCCGTTACCTTATACCGGGCACTTCCTCAAAGACTCAAAATGGTTATTCGAATGTAATGGGTTTAGTTTGAAATTGCTATTTTCACCTTCTTATTTTTTAGTTTCTCATTGACGAGAAGTGATACCAGCTTTGTGATTTTTGTTATGGATACGGCTGCAAATGACTCGAAATCAAGGACATTTATTATTCCAATATCTTCCTTATTCAATCCCCCCTTTTGAATAAGGAGTCCAACGATGTCTCCTTTACTTATTTTATCTTTTTTTCCGGCTCCAAAGTAAAGAGTGGCAAAATAGGGAGCTTGAAGTTTTTTCCCTGTATCAGGAACGGATGTTTCTTCGACATATTCAGGAACATAATCAGGGATTTTCTCATTCTCTGAAAGCAAAATCCACACGGTACCTTCATTGTCCATCCTGGCTGTACGACCATTTCTGTGGAGAAACACTGTTTCGCTGTTTGCAAGCTGGTAGTGAACAATGTTTTTCACTCCTGCAATATCGAGTCCGCGGGAAGCAAGGTCTGTTGTAACCAGGATTGGATTGCTTCCATTCCTGAATTTGATTAAGGCGCGCTCCCGTTGTGACTGTTCGTATCCTCCATGGTAAGTATCATGTGAGATCCCGTTTTCATTCAATAAGGCACTTATCCGTTCTACCGCTTCTCTATGATTACAGAATACCAATGTTAGTCCTTCGGGGAGACCCAAAAGCAATTTAAACAGGAGTGTAAGTTTGTCTTTTTCTTCAGCTCGGATCAGCTTAACCTCCAGTCCTGCCGGTTTTTCTTCGCTACTGTAATCCAGCGTGACTGGATTTTGCAATTTGAAAAAATCAGGCACTGTGGCAGCTTTTGTGGCTGAAGTCATGATAACCTGTTCCGGCGCAGAGATATGCGATAGAATAGCCGATATATCCTTTTCAAAGCCAAATTCGAACGACTTGTCATACTCATCCAATATTAACTGTTCAATGGAAGCCGGATCGATGGTACCTTTGTCCAGATGGTAACGAATGCGTCCGGGAGTCCCAATCAGCAGCGTTGGAGCTTCCAGCAGGTTGTTTCGTTCTGTTTTAACCTTGTGGCCACCGTAACAGGTGGAAACTTTTAATCCAGTCCCCATGGATTTGAATACTTGCTCGATCTGAAGGGCTAATTCTCTGGAAGGAACGATCACCAAAGCTTTGATACCCCGATTTTGATCCTTCGCTTTTTCGAGGACAGGAAGCAGGAATGCTACAGTTTTGCCTGATCCTGTTGGTGAGAAAAGCAGGATCTGTTTGGCTTTTTTGCAAACTTTCAACATCTCAGTCTGCATTGGATTGAGCGATTCAAATCCAAGATTGGTGATGGCTTTGGCTACGCTGGATGAATAAGTGGTACTCATGGATAGAAATTGATTTTAAACAAAAAGAGGGATCCAGTTTGGAGCCCTCTTTAATGCTATAATAAGCTTTGGAACGTTTGCTTTGTTTGGATTATCTAAGTGGTCTGCTTCAATTCCGATTAATTATCAAGTCGTTAAGTCAAGATATAATTTTTCATACACGAACTCAGCACAAAAATAGTTCAAACTGTAGCCAGAAAGCTACTACACGTTCGACTGCTTAATAACTTGATCTGCGACCGGTACCTCTGTCACCGCCGCCACGGTTGAAACCACCACGATCACCACCGCCACCGCCACGGTTGAAACCGCCACGATCGCCACCGCGATTGAAACCACCACCACCGCCGCCGCCACGGTTGAAACCACCGCCGCCGCCACCGCTTGGACGTCTTGTTCCGTCTTTAGGTTTTTCGATTGACTCGTTAACAACGATTGTACGACCGTCAACTTCTGCACCGTTCAATTCTTCGATAGCCTTTTGGGCCTCTTCTGCATTCGGCATTTCAATAAAGCCGAAACCTTTACTCCTTCCGGAGAATTTGTCTGTAATAATTCTTGCTGAAGTCACTTCACCGTACTCCTCAAAAAATCCTTTTAATTCTGCTTCCTCCAAGCTAAATGGAAGGCTTCCTACGAAAATGTTCATAAAAAAAAACTTATTTAATGGTAAATAATCCGATGTAAAGGTAGTTATATTTTAATTCAAAAAGTGTTTTGTTAAATATTTTCTTAAAGGGTTAAATAACTATAATTCTGATATATATGATTTATTTCAAATATTTTCATCTACAAGGTGCATTTTCGAAGGCACTTAATCTCAGACAATGCACCTATTTGAGAACCAGTTTTTTAGTGATGTTAGTTTTGTGACCAGCTCAAAAAAAGCGAAATATTTTATTGACATTAATCGGACTCTAAATTTAGTAGTTCATAGGACGAACTACTTTGTCTAACGATACAATCGCCTTTTTGAAATTTCAAAAAATTGTCAAAAATGTTCCTCCGGCCTCCTAAACTTTTTTATTTTTCATGTAAGTTTGTACGCTTTTTAAAAGATACTGAATTATGTTTGAAAATCTTACGGATAAACTGGAACGGTCGTTCAAATTACTGAAAGGCCAGGGGAAAATTACTGAGATCAATGTGGCTGAAACCTTGAAAGAGGTTCGCCGGGCTTTACTCGATGCCGACGTCAACTTCAAAATTGCAAAGGATTTTACCACCCGAATCAAAGATAAAGCCATTGGTCAGCAGGTTATTACTTCGCTGAATCCGGGTCAGCTGATGGTGAAAATTGTTCATGACGAGCTGGTCGAGCTGATGGGCGGTCAGGCAGTTGATATTAACCTGAAGGGATCTCCCGCGATCATTCTGATGTCAGGTTTACAAGGATCTGGTAAAACAACTTTTTCCGGAAAATTAGCCAATCGGCTGAAAACCAAGCAGGGAAAGAATCCGCTGTTGGTGGCTTGCGACGTGTACAGGCCTGCAGCTGTGGAACAGCTACGCATCCTGGGAGCAGCAATTAATGTGAATGTCTATACGGATGAAACCACCAAAGATCCGGTTAAGATAGCCAAAGATGCCGTCAGGGAGGCCAAATTGAAAGGCAACGATGTGGTCATCATTGACACCGCCGGTCGTTTGGCCATCGATGAGCTGATGATGAAAGAGATCGAGGCCATCAAAAATGCTGTCAATCCACAGGAGATCCTGTTTGTGGTCGATTCCATGACCGGACAGGACGCAGTGAATACAGCCAAAGAATTCAACGACCGACTAAATTTTGACGGGGTTATCCTCACGAAGTTGGATGGTGATACCCGTGGCGGAGCAGCCCTTTCGATTCGTTCTGTGGTTACCAAGCCGATCAAATTTGTGGGGATGGGCGAGAAGATGGATGCCATCGATGCCTTTTATCCAAGCAGGATGGCAGATCGTATTCTGGGCATGGGAGACATCGTTTCCTTGGTTGAAAAGGCCCAGGAGCAATATGATGAAGAAGAGGCTCGAAAACTTCAGAAAAAGCTGGCCAAGGACCAGTTCAATTTTGACGATTTCCTGAAACAGATTCAGCAAATCAAAAAGATGGGTAACCTGAAAGATCTTGCCGGCATGATTCCAGGTATGGGAAAAGTACTGAAGGATGTAGATATTGAGGATGATGCATTCAAACATGTGGAGGCCATTATCTATTCAATGACCAAAGCCGAACGTGCAGATGCTGCCTTGATCGATGGTTCCCGTCGCAAACGCATTGCCAATGGTTCAGGTACTTCTGTTCAGGAAGTTAACAGGTTGCTGAAGCAGTTTGCAGACACCCGCAAGATGATGAAAATGGTGTCGTCGGGAGCGAACATGAAGAAGATGATGACGCAGCAGGGGAAAGGACATAGATAAGGCTAAAGGATAAAGGTTAAAGGCAAAAGTATTGCGGCTTGAAATATACAAAACATCAGTAAATAAATGGTATTAATTGACGGCAAAGAGATAGCAACAATTCTGAAGCAGGAGATTGCTGAGGAGGTTGCTCAAATTGTGGCTTCAGGCCAGAGAGCACCTCATTTGGCGGCTATACTGGTGGGTCACGATGGTGGCAGCGAAACCTATGTGGCAGCCAAGGTCAAAGCATGCGAGGTGGTAGGTTTCGAATCGACCTTGATTCGTTTTGAGGATTCCATCACTGAAGAGGAACTGTTGCAATGCATTGCCGGACTGAATAATAATCCTGCCATCGATGGTTTTATCGTGCAGCTTCCGTTGCCCAAACATATATCAGAAGAAAAGGTCATAGAGACCATCGATCCCAAAAAAGATGTGGATGGCTTTCATCCGGTCAATGTTGGTAGGGTAGTGGCAGGCATGCCTGCTTTTGTTTCGGCTACACCGTTTGGCATCATGGAGTTACTACGCAGATACAAGATTGATACGAAAGGTAAAAGTTGCGCCGTCATTGGCAGGAGCAATATTGTTGGTCGGCCGATGAGCATCTTGCTTTCCCAAAAAGGAGTGGACTGCACCGTTACGCTATGCCACAGCCGCACTAAAAATCTGAAAGAGATCTGTCTGAATTCGGATATCATCGTGGCAGCCCTCGGCATGCCTGAGTTCCTGACCGGCGACATGGTCAAAGAAGGAGCCGTTGTGATTGATGTCGGGACGACTCGTGTGGTCTCCGATCAGACTAAATCAGGCTTCAAGCTGAAAGGCGATGTTAAATTTGATGAAGTGGCCCCAAAGTGTTCCTTCATCACACCTGTGCCCGGTGGGGTAGGGCCAATGACCATTGCTTCTCTGCTATACAATACATTATTGTCTAACAAACATAAGATTTACAGCTAAATGATCCGTTTGAATATTTCCGTGATTTTTAAAACTGCTCTGATTTTGGCAGTTTTTCTTTCTTCCTGCAAGACGGTTCCAATTACCGGCCGCAGGCAACTTAGTCTTGTCAATGAATCAGAAGTGATGAGCATGAGTCTGAGCCAATACGACCAATTCATCAAATCCAACAAAATTTCGACCAACAAATCCGAAACAGACAGAATCAGAAGAGTTGGTGGAAAAATCGAGGTTGCTGTCGAGAAATACTTCAAAGACAAGGGATTGTCTTCCTACCTGGATGGCTACAAATGGGAATTCAACCTGATTGAAGACAAAACGGTGAATGCATGGTGCATGCCGGGAGGCAAAGTCGTTGTTTACACCGGACTCCTTCCTTTGATCAAGAATGATGCGCAGCTGGCAACGGTCATGAGCCACGAAATTGCGCATGCAGTGGCCAGGCATGGAGGAGAAAGAATGAGCGAACAACTTGTCGCACAAGGGGCAGGATTGGCCTTGTCCGTTGCGCTGTCACAAAAACCAAAAGAGACGCAACAGCTTGCCATGGCTGCTTTTGGCATGGGATCACAACTGGGTTACCTATTGCCATTCTCCAGAACGCATGAATATGAAGCAGACGAAATGGGCTTGTATTTTATGGCTATGGCCGGATACGATCCTAGCCAAAGCATCGATTTCTGGAAGGCGATGGCTGCAAACAACCAGGCAAAGGCCCCTGAATTTTTGAGCACACATCCGCTGGACGAAAACCGCATTGCCAGGATAAACCAAAAGCTTCCGGAGGCGTTGAAGTATTATCAGCCAAAAGGAGGGAAATAATTATTAAGAAGAAAAAGAAGAGGGTGCAAAAACGTACCCTCTTCTTTTTCTTCTTAATAAATAACGCAAACTATATGTTTAGAGGAGGCAACTTTAAGTTGCATTGAAGCATCTTTAAAATATCAATGCACGATCATTTAGTCTGTTTCCTACCGAATTATAAAAGCAAATGAGGATATTCCTGAGCGTCATGCTTTTTTACAAGAAGATTGCTGTTCCTGCTTTCATCTTGTCGATGGTACTTGGAATATTGGCTTATGCATTATCCGGCGAAATTTCATTTATAATTGTTGCCATCTCCTACGTTTTGCTTTCAGTACTTTTTCATTATTTCATCTACGAGGTGATGAATCCCAGACAATATTACTTCTATTACAATCTGGGTTTAAGCAGGTACCATCTGTGGGGAGCCAGCTTGCTTTTGAGCTTGTTTTTCGGATTAATCCTGCTATCCGTATGAACCTGCATGTCGACAGCGTCATCAAGAGTTTTGGCACCAGACAGGTGCTGACAGATGTTTACCTCTCTTGCAAACAGGGCGAGATTGTAGGTTTGTTGGGTCGCAACGGGTCTGGTAAGTCGACTCTGCTGAAAATTATCTTCGGTTCGCTGGATGCGGAAAGGAAATTCATCAAAGTAGGGGATAAGATCATCAATGGTTTGTACGATAACAGAGACCTGATCAGTTATTTGCCGCAGGATCATTTCCTTCCGGAGCATCTCCGGGTATCACTGATGATTTCATTGTTATGTGACTACGAAAATGCAGCCTTGTTGAAAGAAAATGAGCATATTAGCGTGATGCTTGACAAAAAAAGCAGTCAATTGTCGGGTGGCGAACGACGACTATTGGAGATCATGCTGATCATTCATTCCAAGGCAAAATACATCCTGATCGATGAACCTTTTAATGGAATTGCTCCGATGCATAAGGAAATAATCAAGGACTTGATCAGGGAGCAGTCTAAAAACAAGGGCTTTATCATCACCGACCACGATTACAGAAACATATTGGATATTTCTACCAGGATCATTTTGATGCACGATGGCGGAACAAAAAAGATTTCAGACCCTTCAGAATTAAAGCGCTGGGGTTATATTCCGGATGAGTAAAAATTAATTCAATTGCCATTTAATAGCAGATCGCTCCTCCGGAGCTCTTGCTTTTAGCTACGATCATTTCTACAAACAGGATACCCCTCCGGGGTCGAAAAGGAATTTACGGTGAGGCTGTGCTTATCCTGTAAATCCAAACGCACTAAAATGGAATTTCCTATTTGAAATTGAAAGGTGTCCAGCCGAATCCGCCCCGGTGGGGCGATCTGTTTGTAGCAATATGCATTATTGGAAATTGGGAGCGCCGGAGGTGCGACCCGATAAAATTGGAGATATCTAATTAGAAATCTCTACCATCTCCGCTAACATCTCTGCAACTTTTTCAAATCAGCTTTTTGGTCTTTTCTGCAATTGCCCGATATAGCTTCTCGCTTACCGGTACCAAAGGTAACCTTACCTTGTTTTCGCACAGTCCGGCAGAATGCATGGCTGCTTTAATGCCTGAAGGATTTCCTTCGGCAAAGAGGTCTTCCACCAATGACTGAATGTCGAGCTGGATGGCAGCGGCATTGGCATAATCACCGTTCAGCGCATAATGGGTCATGGCTGAAATTTGTCTCGGAATCAGGTTGGCGGCTACTGAAATCACTCCTTCGCCACCGATCGATGTTGTCGGGACAATTAGACTGTCGTCGCCGGTTATCACGCTGAACCGATCCGGTTTCCTATTTAATATTTTGATGATCTCTCCGAAATTACCGGAAGCTTCCTTCGTCCCAACAATGTTTTCTGCGTCGTGGGCCAATCGTAGGGTTGTTTCTGCACTCATGCTGACGGCCGACCTTCCGGGTACGTTGTAAAGAACGATCTGGATAGGACAAGCTGCCGCGATAGCCATAAAATGCTGATAAATGCCTTCCTGCGAGGGTTTGTTGTAATAGGGAACGACGGACAAAATGCCGTCTGCCTTTTGAAGATTGAGGGTATTCAACTGATCGATCACATCGGAAGTGCTATTGCCTCCAACGCCTACCATTACGGGTATTCTACCTGCAGTTCTGGCAATGACAAAATCTATCAAAGACTGCCTTTCGGTGTGAGACAAAGTAGCAGTTTCGGCTGTGGTACCAAGGACTACGAGAAAATCCATATGGTTGTCAATCTGCGAATCGACGAGATTAGCTAAACTGTTGAAATCTATCTGAAGGTCACTGCCAAAAGGGGTAATCAGCGCCACACCGGCCCCGTGGAAAATTTTATGCATCGTATTAGTCGTTCTTGTTCAATTTTTCAAGATAATAAATGATCTGCTCCATCAAAAAGCGACACCCCGGATTGGCAGATACATCTATCTCCAAATCATAAAGATTAGGATCTACAACTTTCCAGCCAACTTTGAATCTGGCAATTGAGTGAATAAGCATGTATTGCAATGGGATGCTTTTCTGTAAGGACAAGTCGATCAAAATGTCAAATTTCTGCTGAATAAATTGTATTCCTTCTCCGTTCTTTGGTTTGCCAAACCAAGTGATATTAGTACGATTCATCAACCAGGAATTGGAAATGGTAGATAAGGTCTCCTTCCCTCTTTTCGAGCCGATATAGGCAATACCGAAGGATTTGATTCCCTTTTCAGTCAGGATTTTCCGCAGGGACTCGTATGTTTCAGCACTCTCTTCATCAATCGGGTTCCATAAGATCCCAACTGATTTTGCATTGGCTAGTGTGATAATACCGACCGACCTACGTTGTATCCGGTAAGCCTGAAACAACCAGTTTTTAAAGTATCTGTTGAATAATCTTTTCAGCATTTTTGCAAAGTTATGTATTCGGTATAAAAATCTATCTTAAAATATTCATCTGTTTTACGATTGCAACTTTCAATTCGTAAGTTGCAGGTATTTTTCTTCGGTGATGATGGGTATTTTCAAAGTGGTGGCCTTTTCGAGCTTTGAAGGTCCAATATTCTCACCTGCAATTAGATAACTTGTTTTAGCGGAAATGCCGGAAGCATTTTTTCCGCCATGTAATTCAATGTCAGCTTTCAATTCGTCACGAGAAAAATTTTGGAAAGTTCCAGAGATGACGAACGACAAGCCTTTTAACTTTTCTGTGGCACCTTCTACCTGACGGATTTCAGTCACCAGTCTCAAATCGGCAGCTCTGAGTCGTTCAATCAATTCAAGATGCTGAACTTTTGAAAACCAATCCACAATACTCTCGGCAATTTTCACGCCTATCTCATCAACTGAAATTAGAGAAGATAGATCCGCTTGCTTCAGAAGATCCATGGAATTGATCGCTTTGGCTAATTTTTTGGCGACTGTTTCGCCAACATACCTGATTCCCAGAGCAAATAGAACCCTTTCGAACGGTATTTCTCTTGTATTTCTTAGTCCTTCCAGTATCCGGTCGGCCGATTTATCACCCATGCGGTCGAGGGAAATCAGCTGTTCTTTTTTTAGTTCGAACAGATCGGCCACATTGCGGACCAGTCCCTGCTGGTAAAGCAAGTCAATGGTTTCACTGCCTAAACCGTCTACATTCAATGCCTTGCGGCTGATGAAATGTTCGATTTTGCCTTTGATCAAAGGCGGGCAACCATCTTCATTCGGGCAATACCAGGCTGCTTCGCCTTCTTCGCGAACCAATGGAGTATTGCACTCCGGACAGTTTTTGATAAACAGAACGGGTGAGCTTCCAACATCTCTTTGGGTAGTGTCGACACCAACAATTTTGGGGATGATTTCGCCGCCTTTTTCGACAAAAACGGTGTCTTTCAGGTATAAGCCCAAACCTTCAATGACATCTGCATTGTGAAGAGAGGCCCTTTTTACCACAGTTCCTCCCAACTGGACTGGTTCGAGATTGGCGACAGGTGTAACCGCACCTGTTCTGCCTACCTGGAAGTCGACGCTCAGTAGTTTTGTGGCAACCCGCTCTGCCTTAAATTTATAAGCGATGGCCCATCTGGGGCTTTTGGCTGTATAACCAAGCTCTTCCTGGACTCTTTTCGAATTGACTTTGATAACAACGCCATCTGTCGCAAATGGAAGTCCTTCCCGTTTTTGGTCCCAGGTATTGAGATAATCAAGGATCTCCTTTGCATCCTTGCACTTTTGAGCATGCGGAGAAATTTGGAAGCCCCAGTCAATAGCCTTTTGCAACAATTCATAATGACCATCTTCCGGAAGGTTTTCCCCCAGGATGTAGTAAAAGTAGGCATCCAGCTTCCTTGAAGCGACCACAGATGAGTTTTGCATCTTCAGGGTACCTGATGCAGCGTTTCTTGGATTGGCAAAGAGTTGTTCGCCATTTTCTGTACGCTCCTTGTTGAGCTCTTCGAAGACTGAAAACGGCATCACGATTTCACCTCGGATCTCAAAGGAATCAGGATAATTACCGCACAATTTCAACGGAACAGAACGGATGGTACGCACATTTGCCGTAACATCATCGCCTTTTTCACCATCGCCGCGCGTAACAGCCCTTTGGAGTTGGCCGTCCTGATATATGAGGCTGATCGAGGTACCATCAAGTTTCAATTCGCACACATAATCGGGCGTCTCACCTGAAAATTTCTCCACCCTTTGCACAAATTCACTCACCTCAGTTTCAGAATAACTGTTGGAAAGCGATAACATTGGATATTGATGGAGCACCTGCTGAAATTCGCGGGAAATGTCGCTGCCTACTCTTTGTGTTGGAGAATTGGGATCAGAAAACTGCGGGAATTTGTTTTCCAAGGCAATAAGATCGCCCATTATGGCGTCAAATTCAAAATCGGAAATGGTTGGCCGGTTCTGTTTGTAATAGTTATGGTTGTGCTGCTCAATTTCCTGACGGAGTTTGGCAATTCTTTTTTTTACTTCCTGGGGCAACATATTTGTTGGTATTTCAAGCGCTTTAAAGGTATAAAAAAAGCACTCAATTTTTTTCTTGTTCACATTTTTGTGTTGATAATTTTCGAAATAAATGTCCGGTTCAGTATTTTTTGCCTAACATAAAATTGTAATTTTGCATTGAGATTAGGTTTCATTCTCTCTTTTTCCGGAGAGGTGAATCAGAAAGGGAATCCGGTGCAATACCGGAGCTGCACCCGCAGCTGTAAGTCCATCAAAAAGGTTTCTGCTACTAAGCCACTGTCCAAATAAATCGGGACGGGAAGGCACAGAAAACCGGACGAGCCAGAAGACCTGCCAATTTCAGCTTACTTTTCGCTATCGGGATGAATTGCGAAAATTTTTGTGCTTATTTTTTCATTATTTATTTGAATTGTATTTTATGAAATGCCATCCTTTTCAGGCCATGCTGTTTATAGCCGCTGCCTATGTGCTTGCGTCTTGTCAAAAAAGCGAAGAGATCCATTATCAATCCATTACTTTTGAAACCCTTGCTATTCCAGCCTCTGGTGTTTGGAATGGGAGTGATGGCACCGGCTCATTTTCGGTCGACGATTTTATTTTTGCAAATTTGTTTGATTCAAAATATCTGGTTTGGTCTGGATTTGTCTACACTCAGAAAAACGATGTGAAGACTCAGGGTTTTGAAAACCAGTTCAGCGTCTTTGATCAAATGAACGGAAGCAATAAGTTTGCTCTCTATCATCCGTTTTATCAAGGGGAAGCCTTCGCAACATTTCCGAATGGAGCAGAAAACAGTATATTATCCATTGATCTTTGCAATACGGCCTTTGCTGCATTGACAATGAAATATGGAGATGCCTTCAGCAAGAAATTTGGTGGGATAACAGGCAATGATCCGGATTGGTTTAAATTGACTGTCAATGGTTACAACCGCAGCAATGTCAAAGTTGGAAGTGTCGATATTTATTTGGCGGATTTTCGGTCTGAAGATTCTTCCAAAGATTACATCCTTGACAAATGGACAACGTTTGATTTAACCTCATTGGGGAAGGTTAACAAGATTTCATTTAGCTTTACCTCTTCAGATACCGGTACATATGGGATAAATACCCCTGATTATGTGTGTTTGGACAATATTAAGTACATAAATAGTCTGGTGATTTTATAGCGGGTGTCCGGTTTAAACTTTTTTTGTAAAAAAACGTAACAGACTATGCAGCTAAAGAAATATACTGTTTCTTTGCACTTTAAAATTTTAAAAACATTGTAATGATTACAGTTTCAAAAGATAGTATGGTTACCCTGACCTACGATTTGAGGTTGGATGGTAAAGAAGGTGAGATATTTGAGTCGGCAACGGCCGAAAGTCCGCTAATTTTTCTTCATGGCGCAGGATTGATGATTCCGGCTTTTGAAGAGCAGCTGATTGGAAAGAAATCAGGCGAAAAATTTGAAATTGCTATTCCTGCAGCAAGCGGGTATGGTGAAATCAATGAAGAGGCAGTTGTAGAGTTGCCTTTGGATATTTTCAAGGTAGACGGAAAAGTTGATGATACTTTGCTAACGCCGGGAAATAACGTTCCGATGATGTCTGCCCACGGACAGCGCATGGATGGGATTGTCGTTTCTGTTGAAGGTGAAGTTGTTACCATGGACTTTAACCACCCGTTGGCTGGTGAAGACCTTCATTTTACTGGTGAAATTCTCCAGGTTCGTGAAGCTTCTCCAGAAGAACTCAGTGCAGCATACAGCACCGGAGGATGCGGTTGCGGCAGTAGTTGCAGCAGCGATGGCTGTGGTGACGGTGGTTGCGGAGATGGCAGCTGTGGCGACAAAGAAGCAGGTGCAGGATGTGGCAGTGGTTGCGGATGTAACTAAGTCAGTTTTCTTCAAAAAATAGTTAAAACCCGGATGAAATCATCCGGGTTTTTTATTTTTACATTAAACCTTCCCGTTTACTATCAATCTAACAATAAATGTCAGAAAAGTTGAATAATTTTAGCCCAACCAAGAAAAATCAGTGATTTGAACAGTTTCGGAAAAATATTCACGCTTACTTCATATGGTGAGTCACATGGTGTTGCCATTGGCGGCGTCCTGGATGGCTGTCCTGCCGGGGTTAAAATTGACATTGATCTAATTCAGTATGATTTAGATAGAAGAAAACCGGGGCAATCCCACATTACTACTTCCCGTCAGGAATCTGACTATGTAGAAATCCTCTCGGGAATCTTTGAAGGATACACTACCGGTGCTCCCATAGGTTTCCTGGTAAAGAATAAAGACCAGCATTCGGCTGATTATTCGAATATCAAGGATTTGTATCGCCCTTCACACGCTGACTTTACTTATGATAAGAAATACGGGTTCAGAGACTACCGTGGAGGAGGCAGATCTTCGGCGCGTGAGACCATTGCAAGAGTAATAGCCGGCTCGATAGCCAAACAGCTGCTGGCACTTTCGGGTGTGAAAATTCAGGCTTTTGTCTCCAGGGTTGGAGAAATTGAGCTAAAAAAGTCCTATTCTGAGATGGATTTAAGCAACACAGAAAATAATTTAGTAAGGTGTCCTGATACGGAAACGGCTATGCGGATGATAGAAAGAATTGAAGAAGCAGGCAGAAATCACGATACTGTTGGCGGAGTGATCACCGGAGTAGCAACAGGTGTTCCGACAGGCTGGGGAGAACCGGTATTCAACAAATTGCATGCCGATCTGGGTTTTGCGATGCTTGGCATCAATGCAGTCAAAGGTTTTGAATATGGCTCGGGATTTTCCGGGACCAAGCTTTCAGGTTCACAGCACAACGATATTTTCATCCCTTCAGACAGTGGTATCAGAACTTTGACCAACCATTCAGGCGGAGTTCAGGGAGGTATTTCCAATGGAGAAGACATTTATTGGAATGTGGCTTTTAAACCGATTGCCACCTTGCTGAAAGATCAAAATACGGTGGATATTCATGGCAATGAGGCTGTTGTTAATGTTAAAGGCCGGCATGACCCATGTGTTTTGCCCAGGGCAGTCCCCATCGTAGAGGCAATGGCTGCACTGGTACTAGCCGATCATCTTTTGTTGAGCAGAATTTCTAAAATATAACATGTTAAAAATCTAAGATTATGGACTCTAAAGAAGCAATTATTAAGGCGCTTGAGAAATCAGGAATTCCGATGAAAGGTGGAGAAATTGCAGATGCCTCCGGGGTAGATAAAAAGGAAGTAGACAAATTGATTAAAAAACTGGTAACTGAAGGGAAAGTTAACTCCCCGGTACGCTGTTTTTATGCTTTGGTGAAATAAGGCAAGTCAATTGAAAATGTGCAAGAATTGACATCGACTCTTCATGTGAATTTTTTGTGATTGCATAGACTCCAATACTTGTAAATATAGCTTTTTTCGCAAAAACTAACTGATTCAAAACTTGAAATAATGGTTCAATTTTACAGAGTTACCTTATCTCTAACGGTAACTGCGTTTCTATTTTTTTCCTGTGGCAGTGATGCCAAAAAAAGCAGTGGTCCTGCAGAAGGCAGAAACATCCTCACTGTTGAAGGTCAGGTTATGGTCTTGAGCACGCTGGATTTTTCGAATGTTTACACCGGCAAATTAATGGCCAATGAGGAGATAGACATCAGACCTGAAATATCAGCTAAGGTGACCGGTATCAATTTTAAGGAGGGAAGTACCGTATCAAAAGGAACGATGCTGGTTAAGATGTTCGATAGTGATCTTCAGGCAAACCTAAAATCAAATCAGTTGCAGATTGAGTTGGCTCAGAAGGAGCTTGACCGCAAGAAAGAGCTGTATAAGTTCAAAGGAATCAGCAAGGAAGAGCTAGACATTTCCGAAAATAACTACAATACGTTGAAAGCCAATCAGGATTTAATTAAGGCACAAATTTCAAAGACAGAACTCCATGCTCCATTTACCGGAGTAGTTGGGCTACGGATGGTTAGTGAAGGTTCCTTTGTATCCAGCACAACAATTATCACTTCCCTGCAACAAATTGATCCCATTAAAGTAGATTTTGCCGTTCCCGAAAAATTTATTTCCAACCTGAACATTGGCAAAGAGTTTGATTTTACGATTGATGGAAGGGATGATCATTATACCGGAAAAATCTATGCGCTCGAATCAAAAATCGATCCCCAAACAGGGTCAATCAGAGTTCGTGCACTTAGTCCCAATTCAAAAAGGGAGTTATACCCCGGCTCTTATTCAAAAATTAACCTCAAGCTATTCCCCAACAAGGAAGTCATCATGATTCCTGCCAAGGCAACGGTCCCATTGATGGAGGGTGAGCAGGTTTTTGTTGTAAGAAAGGGAAAGGCAAGGGCTGTAGATATCAAAACAGGCTATCGAACTGAAAGGGAAATAGAAGTTACCAACGGCCTTGCTGCAAATGATACACTGGTGACAAGTGGTTTGTTACAGATTAAAGAGGGGATGCCGGTTAAAGTTAAGATTCTGAACAGGTAATAATTTTTTGAAACGAACGACATGAACATTGCTTCAACAAGTATTAAAAGGCCTGTACTCGCTTCTGTACTTTCCATTCTTTTACTTTTATTTGGTTTTGTGGGTTTTAAAATGCTTGGATTACGTGAATTTCCGAGTGTGGATCCGCCTATTGTTACTGTTTCTACGTCATATACAGGAGCTAACGCGGATGTTATTGCTACCCAGATTACTCAGCCATTGGAAGAGTCCATTAACGGAATAGCGGGGATACGAACATTAAATTCTTCATCTAGCGATGGAAACAGCAGGATCACAGTTGAGTTCAACATTGATGCAGACATGGAAGCTGCTGCCAACGATGTTCGCGACAGAGTTTCCCGTGTTCTAAACCGTTTGCCTCAGGATTGCGATCCGCCGGTAGTTGTCAAAACTGATGCAGATGCCGATGCTATCCTGACCCTGACTGTTCAGAGTGATTCGAGAAGTTTGCTTGAACTGACGGATTATGGAATAAATGTTTTTAAGGAACGATTGCAGACCATTCCAGGTGTTAGCGATATTCGAATTTACGGCGAGAAAAAGTATGCCATGCGTCTGGAATTGGATCCTGCAAGGCTCACTGCTTTTCAGATCTCTCCGGCTGATATTCGTACGGCGCTGCAGCGTGAAAATGTTGAATTGCCTTCAGGAAGAATTGAAGGGTATGAAAGAGAATTAACCATCAGGACTCTTGGCCGACTTACCACCGAGGAAGATTTCAACAATCTCCTGATTAAGGAACAAAATGGTGTTTTGATCAGGTTAAAGGACATTGGAAATGCTGTGCTTTCGGCCGAATCGCTGAAAAGTAGCTTCAAGGGAAATGGTGGCATACAAATGATCGGATTGGCGATCCAACCTCAGCCAGGATCGAACCACATTGCCATTGCGGATGAATTTTACAAACGCGTTGAGCGCCTTAAACAAGAGGTGCCATCCGATATGAAGCTATCCATTCTGAATGATATTACCGTTAACATCCGCAAGGGAATCAAAGAGGTAGAAGAAACCATATTTTTCTCTTTTGCTCTGGTGGTACTTGTGATATTTGTCTTTTTAAGGCACTGGCGAACGACTTTGATTCCTGTTTTGGCTATTCCAATTTCCTTGATTGGAACTTTTGCAATCATGTATTTCGCCGGTTTCACGATCAATTTGCTCACTTTACTCGGAATTGTTTTGGCCACAGGACTTGTCGTGGATGATGCCATTGTGGTATTGGAAAACATATATAAAAAGATTGAACAGGGCGAAAAGCCAATGGTGGCAGGTCACAAAGGATCCGAAGAGATCATCTTTGCAATCATCTCGACTACCATTACCCTGGCAGCTGTGTTCTTACCAATCATGTTTTTGAGTGGGATAACAGGAAGGCTCTTCCGCGAGTTTGCGGTTACAGTTGCCGGATCAGTACTGATTTCCGCCTTTGTTTCGCTTACCCTGACACCGATGATGTGCGCCAGGATGCTCAAGAAAAGCACATCGGAATCAAAATTATACAGAAGCAGTGAGCGCTTTTTTGAGCGAATGACTGAAGGATACCACAATTCGCTCAAGAAGTTCATCAATCATCGCTGGATTGCTGTTGTCATTATGTTGGCATCAATCGTCATTATCATCCTCATCATGCGGGTCATCCCTTCAGAGTTGGCGCCAATGGAGGATAAGAGCAGAATTCGGATTACGGCCACAGCGCCTGAAGGAACGGCCTACGAATCGATGGACAATTACATGCAAAAATTGGCTGATATTCTTGACACAATTCCTGAAAAGTCAACTTTAATGGTGATGACCGGAATGCAGGGAACCAATGGTGGAATGGCCAGAATCGGCTTGGTTAATCCGGATGAACGTAAACGCTCACAGCAAGAAATTGCAGACTGGCTGAATGGAATATTACGGAAGAATAATTTTGCCCGAGGATATGCTACCCAGGAGCAGACCATTGCCACCACGAGAAGAGGGGCCGGACTGCCGGTTCAGTTTGTTATTTTGGGTCCCGATTTTGAGAGCCTTAAGGAGACATTGCCCAAATTTTTGGATAAAGCCATGGAAGACAAAGCATTCCAGGTGGTCGATGTGGATCTGAAATTCAACAAACCAGAACTTAGGATCGATATTGACCGGGATCGCGCTAAAACCCTTGGAGTCACTATTCGCGACATTGCAGAATGCCTGCAGCTTTATTTTAGTCAGCAGCGATACGGCTATTTTATTTTAAGGGACAAAATGTACCAGGTCATCGGTGAAGCATCCCGATCCAACAGGGACAATCCGATGGACCTTTCCTCTATCTATGTCAGAAATTCTTCCGGAAAGCTGATTCAACTCGACAATGTGCTCAAGATATCCAATCAGAGTAACCCGCCTCAGATATATCGTTTCAACAGGTATGTTTCAGCAACGGTTTCTGCTCAGCCAGCCTCGGGTGTTACTTTGGGCGAAGGGATCCAGGAGATGAAGAATATCGCAAAGGAAATTTTGCCGGAGAATTTTGCTACTTCGCTGGCTGGATCTTCACGCGACTTTGACGAGAATGCAAGCAGTTTGGTATATGCTTTCGTTTTTGCACTGATACTGATATTTCTTGTGCTGGCCGCCCAGTTTGAAAGCTACCGGGATCCGATGATTGTGATGCTGACCGTTCCTTTGGCCATTGCCGGAGCGCTGATCTCCCTGGTAATTTTTGACCAGACATTAAATATTTTCAGCGAGATCGGGATCATTATTTTGATTGGGATAGTCACCAAAAATGGCATTTTAATTGTTGAATTTGCCAACCAGAAAAAAAATTCCGGAATGCTGCTTAAAGATGCAGTACTGGAAGCCGCTACACTCCGATTGCGTCCTATCCTGATGACCAGCCTTGCGACGATGCTTGGAGCATTGCCCATTGCCCTGGCTTTGGGAGCTGCTGCCAAGAGCCGTGTTCCGATGGGAATTGCTATTATTGGGGGTTTGATGTTCTCGCTGATATTGACACTTTATATAGTGCCAGCACTTTACACATTAATTTCAGGACATATTAAACACGAAGAAGAAACAGATGAACTTCAATCTGAAATTGAAGATTAGTCAAAGAGAACAAGGAAAAAAATGACAATGAAAAATATATCTGTTGCAATCGTTTTACTTTTGAGCTTAAGCTTCCTGGCTAAGGGTCAATCAGCCTCAATCAGCCTCGAAGATGCCATCAGCATTGGGCTTAAAAATAATTTCTCTATTCAGATTGCGAAAAATGATTTCAAAGTTGCCGAAAACAATAATACACTTGGCAATGCCGGATTTCTTCCGGTTTTAAATGCAAGTGGAGGACTTAGAAAGAGTACCAATGCCTCTAACACAGAAGATCAGCAAGGGACAAAAAATGAAAGCAGCAATCTGCAAACCAACACAGTAAATGCAGGAGTTTCCCTTGATTGGACGTTGTTCAACGGATTTGGTATGTTCATAAAAAGGGAGAAGTTAGGGTCGTTGCAGAATTTTCAACAAACTGCTTCAAGAGCTACAATAGAGAACACAGTATCTGAAATTGTCATCTCATATTTTGCGATTGTTCAATTGAAGAATCTTTTGCAGGTTTTACAGAATGCGATTGATTTTTCTAATAGTCGCTATGAATTGACCAGAAAAAAATTGCAGATTGGTACGGCCTCGGAGCTTACTTTTTTAAAGTCATCCACTGATCTGAATGCAGATAGTGCCTCCTTTCTGCGTCAGAAGGTATCATTAACCAATGCTAAATCCAAGCTGAAAGCACTTTTGGTTATGGAAACAACTACCGATTTTGAGGTCAGTTCCGTCATTAAATTTGATAAAATTTTGGATTATAAAAATTTGAAGGATAGTCTGGCTGCCACAAACAGTCAGATTAGCCTCGCAAGACAATCTTCCGAAATTGCCTTGCTGGATTACAGACTAACCCATTCACCAAAGTATCCCCAATTGGCATTTTTTACCGATTATACCCTTACTCATTCTAAGTATAATTTTGGCACTAACGCGATTAGTCGAAACGCAGGACCTGTTTTTGGATTAAATCTCACTATCCCCATTTTTGATGGGTTTAACAAAAGCAGAGCTTCCGCAAATGCTATGATTGAAGCGGAGTCAACGAAATTATCTTATCAGCAAATCCTGGTAAATACTGAAGCCATACTTTGGCAGATATACAACGAATACCGAAACGATCTCAAATTGGTTACCTTAGAAACAGCAAATCTTGAGGTTGCAAGGCACACTGCAAAGATATCTTTCGAAAAATTCAGAGTAGGAGAGATGAGTGATTATGAACTACGTCAGATCCAGCTAACAGAACTAGAATCCGAAAACAGTCTTCTCGCTGCCCAGTTTCAAGCCAAAAAATCTGAAACTGAATTGCTCCGACTAAGTGGAAAACTGATAGAAGCCAAACAAAACAAATAATTTGCTTTCTTTACAACTTTAGTCACTTTAGTTCACTCTAGTCACTTTAGTTCACTTTTTCCATGAGAACCGGCAACCTCTTCAGAAAAAAATCCATCCCACATATTTTGCATGATTTGTCTGATGAGGCCAATCATGGTACTGGAATGAAGCGGACTCTTGGCGTCGTCGACCTTACAGCAATGGGAGTGGCAGCGATTGTTGGAGCCGGCATTTTTAGTACAATTGGAAATGCAGCTGCGGCGGGAGGTCCGGCAGTTTCTCTTTTATTTGTTTTCACAGCCATAGCCTGCGGACTTTCCGCCATGTGTTATGCCGAATTTGCCTCTTCCATTCCCATCAGCGGTAGTGCATACACCTATGCCTATGCGAGTTTCGGGGAGCTAATTGCCTGGATCATTGGATGGGACCTTATCATGGAGTATGCCATAGGAAACATCGCAGTAGCCATCTCTTGGTCCGGATATTTTACAGGATTACTATCGGGATTTGGCCTGCATATTTACTCTTTTCTGACAACAGATTATCTGACTGCATTCCGGGGATATCATGAAGCTCTCGCGCTGATCCAGAATGGAACAAGCCTTGCAAATTTGAGTCCGCCCTTGAACGAAGCCTACCTCGCCTGGACTACAGCTCCGCAGATATTTAATTTTCGAATTATTGCTGATATTCCAGCCTTTATGATCGTCGTAGCAATCACATGGATTTGCTACATCGGAATCAGAGAATCCAAAAGGGCAAATAACATCATGGTTTTGCTTAAAATCGGCGTCTTATTACTGGTGATTGCTGCCGGAGCATTCTATGTTGATCCGGCCAACTGGTCACCATTTGCTCCAAACGGATTGCCCGGTGTTTTGAAAGGTGTTTCGGGTGTATTCTTTGCTTATATTGGATTTGATGCCATTTCGACCACAGCGGAAGAATGTAAGAATCCAAAGAAGGATCTTCCAAGATCGATGTTTTTCGCTTTATTTATTACCACCATTTTGTATGTTCTGGTAAGTTTGGTATTGACCGGAATGGTTTCATACGATCAGTTGGGGGTCGCCGACCCGCTGGCCTTCGTTTTTGCCAAACTGCATCTGGCCGAACTATCCGGCATTATCGCCGTAAGTGCTGTAATTGCAATGGCTAGCGTGTTGCTTGTCTTCCAGCTAGGCCAACCCCGAATTTGGATGAGCATGAGCCGTGACGGCCTTCTGCCACCGGTATTTGCCAAATTGCATCCAAAGTACAGGACACCCGGATTTTCGACCATTGTCACAGGTATCATTGTGGCCTTGCCATCGCTTTTTATGAATCTGACTGAGGTAACGGACCTTACCAGTATTGGCACCTTGTTCGCCTTTATTCTGGTTTCCGGGGGTATTTTGGTTCTCAATCCCAAAGGATCCAAGGCAGGTAATAGAAATGGATTTGTAGTGCCATACCTGAACAGCAGGTATTTAATTCCTCCCACTTTATTATTTTTGGCATCCATCTTATTGTTTTCAAAAAGTGGCCTTTCCGGGATGGAAAGTTTTTTTCACAACTATTCCATTCATTCGCTCCCCTACACCTTGTTCGGGATAACCACGCTCATAGTAACCACCCTGGCCATAATGAAATCCTGGTCCTTTATACCAGTTTTAGGCCTTCTGACCAATTTTTATCTGATGAGCGAGTTGGGAATCACAAACTGGAGCAGGTTCGGCATTTGGCTGATAATTGGGCTGCTTCTTTATTTCAGTTATGGGATATTTCATTCAAAATTGTCGGAGTCCAACCCAATATCCAAATAAATATCAACTGGACAGTTTTTGCAGTTAATTAAGTGCCATTCGTTCTGCCTAACCTGGTTTTGACTGAAGAAATAGATATTGTTACAAAAAGTTTGAATCAATTTCGTAAATTTACCGTTGATTGATTCAATGCTTAAATAATCATTTATCCATGAACTTCAGACACCATAGATTTTCCAAATTGCTTTTTTTTCTGCTATCTCTTACAATATGTTCTGCCGCTCAAACGAAGAATGACAAATTGATAATCAATGGGACTGTCAGGGTCGACAATGGAAATCCTGCAGGAGCCGTTGTCTCAATTCTAAATTTGGCTACCAAATCAATCGAGAAAAGTGCCACAGTTGGTTCAACCGGAGAGTTTGTATTGGATCTGAGCTATTTTTCAGAATTTCGGTTGACTGTTACGAAGGATAATCATTACACAAAAGACATAGATGTATCCACTATGGTTCCTTCAAAGGTATGGGCGAAGGATAGCATATTTCCACCTTATCGAATCGTTGTAACCATCTACAAAAAAATTCCAAATGCTACTTTAAGCTTTGAAGGCAAGGTTGTTGGAAAAATTGAATACTCTCCGAAAGGTAAACTTGACAATTTTGATCGAAAGATCTTCATTGATGACAGAGACATACGAAAGGAGATCGATCAGGCCATAAAGGAGCATGAGGATGAAATTTTCAACCAGAAAATGGCTGAAGCAGTCGAATTTGAAAAGAAAAATCAGATCAGGGAAGCAATTAAATCTTATGAAGAAGCTTTGGCCCTTCGAAAAAATGATCAGTTTATCAAGCCCAAACTTAAGGAGCTGACTTCTGACTTGAATAACATGGAAAAGGATGCCTTGCTTGAGGCGGATTTCAATCGGATGCTTGCTCTTGGAGATGAAAATATTGCAAAGCTCAAGTACCCTGAAGCTGTTGATAATTTCAAGTCTGCTTTGACCATCAAGCCTGGAAACCAGGTTGCTTCAGATAAGTTGATAAATGCTGAAAAATTAGTGGCCGCAGTTAATGCCGAAAAAGCAAAAATCGATGCAGAATTTAACAGATTATTGGCGGCGGGAGATGTGAACGTGACTGATCAGAAATACCCTGATGCGATTGGCAACTTCAAGGGAGCGCTGACCATCAAGCCCGGAAATCCGGTAGCTACAGAGAAACTGGCCAATGCAGAAAAGTTGCTGGCCCAGCTGAATGCTGACAAGGCCAAACAGGAAGCTGAGTTCAACAGGTTGCTTGCCGCAGGCGATGTGAATGTTACCGGAAAGAAATACCCTGAAGCGATTGAGAATTTCAAAGGGGCACTGGCCATTAAGGCTGGCGACAAAATTGCCATAGATAAGCTGGCCAATGCAGAGAAGCTGCTGGCTCAGGTCAATGCCGACAAGGCCAAACAAGAGGCTGAATTTAACAGATTATTGGCGGCGGGAGATGTGAACGTGACTGATCAGAAATACC
>JBAXED010000046.1:0-26074 GCA_037140615.1 Prolixibacteraceae bacterium | reverse complement strand
CGTGGGCGATGATGGAGAAGAACTTATCTTTGGTTGTGTTTAATTCAATAAGTTTTAGTTCGTTATTTTTATTATCAGTTATATCATAGCAGGAACCAATATAACCCAAAAAGGTATTGTCTAAATCGTAAAACGGTCGTCCAAAATCCCTTATCCAACGATACGCTCCGGTGTAATTTTTCATGCGATACTCCATTAAAAACGATTCCCGTTTATCAAATGCAGCAACATATGTTTTTAAGCAGAAATCGAAATCATCAGGATGGACCCCTTCAGCCCATCCATTTCCAAATTCTTGCTCCATGGTTCTGCCTGTAAAGTCTAGCCAGGTTTTATTAAAATAGTCACATAATTTGTCCAATCTAGAACGCCATATCAAAGCAGGAAATTCCTCGAATATTTTCAGGTACAACTCTTTGGCTTCAGTAATTTCAACGTGTTGCTGTCTAAGAATTGAATTTTCTTCTTCAAGTTCTTTTAATTTCTTCTTCAAAAGATTTATTTCAGTGCTCAATTTTCAGTTTTTTTTTGCTTTGGAAATGGCTCCTATTGGCCTGGCTCAATCCTTTGCTTTGTTGGTAAGTCTGAAGATGTGGAGAAGGGTATATTGATTGATATCCACATAAAGTTACTAATATCCATTTAACTTCAATCATTTAATGGATATTTTATTTTAGGCAAACTGCGGGTCAATAGGTTGGAGAAGATTTCTGTGAGCTTCGAATTCATTTGATCTAAATTATCATTGGTATTTGTAAGAAGCTTTACTTAAGATCACCATCAGGATATAGATATTTCACAAATAATCTGTCAATTAGCAGAAAAATTCAGTTTTTTGTAATAAATCATCTTTAACTTTTACTTTAAAGAAAACAGATTTATTATGCAAACCATGAAAGACGAATTTTTAGAGATATTGTCGAATTATCAAGGGATTTTGCACAAAGTTAACCTCATTTACTTCCAGAATCCGGCTGATCGGGAGGATAATTTTCAAGAAATTACCTATCAGCTTTGGAAATCATATCCAAGTTTGCAGAAGAAAACGAGTATTGGTTCATGGATTTATGCCATTTCGATTAATACCTCCATTTCAAGATTAAAGAAGAAATCTAAAATCGAGTACAGGGATCAACTGCCCGAGTTAATTGACACCAATGACACCATCGAAGAAATATCAGCCAACGAGAATTTTCATCAACTACTTAAAGCGATTTATCATCTGAATGAGATCGATAAATCGCTTATGCTATTGTATCTTGAAGAGTTGAGCTATGATGAAATGGCTGAAATACTTGGTATTACGAAGTCGAATGTTGGAGTTCGGCTGAACAGGGCAAAAGAATTGTTGAAACAAAATTTAAGTCATCTTAATCATGGAAACTAATAAAATAGAAAACATTTGGAAAAATGTTGATTCCAAAATCAGTCCAAAATCAAAGGGAGAACTCAATGATTTGCTTGCCATTAAGACAAAGAAAACCATAAATAAATTTTTCTATATTCTTGGTGTTGATACAGTTGTATGTATTGGTTTGCTAGTTTTTCTCGTCATAACTGCATTCAATCGTCTTAATGACATGCTCTATATGGTAAACAATGCAATACTTTTTGTTGTTACACTTTTTGCATTGGTAACCTCCCTGTTATCCTGGAGAAAACTGCAAAATAACAGATACAACTTATCCCTAAAGGATTGGCTGGAAGAGCAGATTAAATTGTTGTCTAATTGGTTGTTGGGTAAATATAGCCAATTGTATGTCATTGTTTTACTGCCTTTTCTATTGGTGATGGTTAACCTCTCCATACATGTTTATTATGAATACAAACCATTTTTAGAAGTGATAAAAAATGAGGAATCCATCTATGGTCAGATTTTGGCTTTTGTCATTGGGTTAGCGGTTTCCTACTACTCGATCAGCAAGATACGCAGGTATCAATTGAAAAATCTCGAGTTTCTAAAGGAGTTGCATGGCGCACTTTAGCATGTTTGAGTTGAATAGGCATAAAATTTAATCCTCAAGTCTAACCTAATCAATATTTAAGATATGGAAGAACCAGAATTTGTAAATAACTCAATGAATCCTTCTCTAACCGTTAAGAGTGCAAGAAATTTATTTCTACTGACAATTGGATTGGTGGTTGTAATCGGAGGTATAGCTCAATTTTACTATAAATGGCTGGGCCTTGCTTTAACTGAAATTTTGTTGATCCTTACCCCCGTTTTACTTTATATCTACAAAAGAAAACTTTCTTTTAAGAATATACTCCGTCTTAACCACAAAGGTATGACAGTTCCTGTTTTAGTAGCAATCGTTCTTGGAATACTTGTTTGGCCCGTGGGAATTTGGGCGCAATTAAATTTAATGGAACTATTTTATGGTAAAGATGCTGACTTATTGCCCTCTCTTAACAAACTTGGAGAGGCCAATATGCTATACCGTTTCATCGTGATGGGTGTCATTGCAGCAATTTGCGAAGAATTTTTGTTTAGAGGGTACATCCAGTCCGCTTTTGAGAAAAATATGAGCGTTAGGAATAGCATTGTTTGGACAGCGATTCTATTTTCATTGTATCACTTAGACCCTGCAACTATTATTTCCCTTTTCCCTTTATCAATTTTGTTAACTTGGGTTTGTTGGAAATTTAACTCAATATTCCCAAGCATTGCTTTGCATTTTTCAAACAATTTTCTATCCGTATTTATCTTTTCAAAGATCACTTTTACCAATCTCACATTTTTTTATTTTTTGATGGCAGTGTGCACATTGACCCTTATCGCAATTGTATTCGTAATTCACAAAAAATATAATACCAGCAATATCTAGGAGAATCATCAGCGAACAAAGACCATACTCAATAAAGGTTTTGTCAGTAATTCAAGCATTTAGTCCTGCTTAAACCGCCGTGTCGGCCGAGAAGAAACTATTCTGCAATCCGTTACTGCTTCTTGCTAAGACTGTTACCGCTCTGTTGCTCTTTTTTCGTCATGAGCGTATTCTAAGATGTCGCCTGGTTGACAGTCTAAGGCCCTACAAATGGCATCCAGAGTGGTAAAGCGGATTGCTTTGGCCTTTCCGGTTTTTAATATTGACAGATTAGACAATGTCAAATCAACTCGCTCAGAAAGTTCATTCAAAGAAATTTTCCGTTTAGCCATCATCACATCAAGATTTACAATGATCGGCATAGCTTATACGGTTAAATCGTTTTCTTCCTGAATTTCAATTCCTCTCTTAAAAATATGGCCAATTACGTAAAGTGTCACACACATAAATAGCCACACATCAGCACCACCTAAGCGTAATTCTTGTATTTCAGGCATATTGACACCTGACTTAACCAACCAAGCAGTATAATTAACTCCCCAATAAGAAAACATGCCTATCCCTAAAGATAAATAGGAAACTTTAAAAATGAAATTTCCCATTTCTCTGGTGAATGGCTGAGACATATTTATTTTTTTGTCGTGTATGATTTTTACAATCAGATAAAACAAGATTGCCCTCATTACTGCTACAATGCTCATCAGCAATGTCTCTACAAAAAAATACCCTTGATCATATTTTAAAAGACTGGACAAATCAACCTCTTTCCAGGAGAATTGGGCATTTTCCGGATTGAGTACCAGTGAAAAAAAAGCATTGAAGATAATTCCGCCTGCCTCAATACATACCCCAATAAAAATGATCCATGAAACGACATACAATATTTTCAGGATCTGCTTAGTACTAATATTAATTTCCATGATGGCTATTTTTAAAATTGACATCGCAAATATAATAAATAAATATTGATAAACAATAAATATTTATTATTAATAGCCTGAAGAGCGACTGAGCTTCTGTCCCTTTTCGGCAAGCGTTCCGGCAAAACGGCTCAACTCCGGATCGCCGGAATAGGGACATGTTATTCGTTTATTTATACCTGAATTTCATTTGGTTGGCAAGACGATTAAGTGTTTCGGCAATTCTTTTAACTTTTGTATCCTCTGTTTTGGCTGAATAGATCCATGCAATTATTTCTTTTTGCTGTCCGTCAGTGTAATTTAAAAATGTCTTATGTGCTGTTGGGTCTTCTATCAAGCAAAGAAGAAATTCATCGGGTATTTCAGTCGGACCATTGTCTGCAAACAAAACTACTTTCACCCAATCTCCTTCTTTCTTGCCAATCTTCCTACGGATTTCTGCCTTAACCGGCAAAAAGAGATTTCCATCACCCATCGGCATTAATTTGTAGTTCTTAAGTTCAAAATCGTCAATCCATCCTTTTACCTTAACCCAGCCAAAATGAGCATGTTTGTCCTGTAAAACTTCAGGTATAGCGGCATATGTCCAGCCACCTTTCCCTGGGTATTTTTCAAGCAGATATTTTTTGTTAACCAATGGTTTTTCTGTTTCCATTTTTTTTTCAATTTGATTTTCATTTCGAATTTTGAGGTTCCGGAATGCCAAATTCTCATGTAACTGATTTTTTCTGCTTATCCTTTTTTTAGTCGAACCTCATGAATTTTTTGACCAGCTTTACATTTTCTTCATTTGTCAACATTTCCAAAAGTTTAAAAGCAACATCAACTCCTGTCGATGGACCGGTTGAAGTAATAATGTTTTTATCAACCACTATTTTATCATCTTTTACAATGGCTCCTAACTCCGCTAATTGTTTCCTCCTGGATCCAAATTCGTCTTCAATATCATAAGTTGTTGCAAATCTGTTGTTAAGAATACCTGATTTGGCAATTGGAAGGGCGCCCACACAAATGGAAGCAATTATTTTTCCCTGTTTATCAAATTCCCTTATTAAGCCCAGCAACCTATCATCAAATGCATCCTCATAAAATCCAGCAGCTTCAAATCCGCCAGGTATGGCAAGTGCATTGTAATCCTCAATGTTAATTTCCTCAAAGTCTAATTCTGGTTTTACAATAAAATTCCAAGTGCACTTAATCTCTTTTCGTAGTCCTGTGGTGATCAAATTTACTGGTTCAGACCCATAGATACGACTCCAACCGAAAACATCGGTGAATACACTTGCTTCGTATTCTTCAAATCCTTGCGACAAAAATAAAAGTACTGATTTCATGATTTTCTTATTTTTCAAACAACCGGCCTTCGTAAAATTATTTCTCACCGTAAATGACGAGGGCACTAGAATCCATTATAACCTTACCATCAGAATATTTCTCGTTCAAGGTCTTATATACATCTACTTTTATTTTCTCTTTCATTCCCTCATCCGCATGGCTGAGCGCAGCCACAATAGGAGTACCTACTTCAGTCATCATATTCCAATAAACATCCGTTGTTATAAAATTTAATTTTGCAACAATTTCATTTTCAGAAATATTTTTTAATCCTGCCTGTAAGAATAAATTTGAAATGAAACCAGATTGAGCACATCGAAACATTCCGGGAGAGCCGGGTGCAGGCTGAGGCAACCCCATGTTTCGATTGATGATGCCCATAGTCGCTGTCACCCAGAAATTTTTCTCCGGAACATTCCAAACAGTTACGGCAATTCTTCCTCCTGGTTTAAGAACGCGAACCATTTCTTTGGCTGCCAACAACAAATCGGGAAAAAACATAAAACCCATGCGACAACTTATTGCATCAAAAGAATTATCTGCAAAGGGAAGTTCACAAACATCACAAACCTGAGTTTCTATGTTTTTTATTCCTCTGCGGGTTGCATTCTCACGGGCAATTTCAAGCATACCCACCGAAAGATCAGTCATAATAACCTTCCCGTTGGTAAGCATTGTTGCGATTGTCAGACCCGGTTCCCCGGTTCCTGAAGCTACATCTAATATGACATCTGATTCTTTCGGATTGAGTAGACGAATGATTTCATCACCCATGGGTTTTAAAAAATCCATATTTAGCTCATCCCATTTTTTCCATCCGGAAGAGAATTTATTCCAAGACGCTTTTTGCTGTTCTCTGATTTGTTCGGATTGTATCTCCATGTTACCTAATATTTATTGTCGTAGTTATTGATTTTTTTAAACATTCCAAAGCGCCCACGAAGTTCTCTTTTTAGACCATATTTATGCACAGATTACTTGAAACCAGCTTTTATCATACCCTAACCATCCGTCATTTTATCTATCAACAATGCATGAACATTATAAAAACCGCCTGTACTTATTTTTGTCCAGATAAGGGCAAAGACCCCTGGAATCTGATTTTCAATTCGAATAACTGCCTGAGGTGTATCTTGAACCCAAAAATACAGCGTTACATCGGTCGGGAAATCATACGCTTCTTTGTGAGAATACTCTCCCGTGATATCGTCCCCCCACAATGTGCGAATCGTAAAGAACCCATTCTCTGTGTGTTGGGCCTGCGCCACCAGAAACTGGAGTTAATGTGTCGCTTCCAATGCCAGTGAAACTTCCTGCATAAGATGGTACATTAGTATCCTTTCTTTTCATCAATTGTGTTTTTTTTTTAGCGGTTCGTTATTTTTTCAATCTGTTTTACCCTTGAATGTCATGAAAATTGCCATCGCGTGACCATGTCCTAATTCAAACTCGTCTTTAAGCCAGTTTGTAATTTCGGTAGCTTTTACCGTTTTTTTAAGTTCGCCATTTATCAAAAAACCTTTTTCCTCTGCAAGTTTCTTGAAGTCGGCAGGGCTTTTACCTGTCTTCACTTTTATGTTGTCTATATATGCTTGAAATGACATAATTATTTAAATTTTGTTTGAGTTTAATTTATGATAAAAAAAGTAATAAACTACTAGAATTACAAATACAATCAATCTCACACTCTCATCTTCACATTTACTCAACTCTCAACTTATCAATAAACTCCGCAACTCCCTCACTAGCGCCTTTTGCAATTACATTCACCCTTTTGGGAAGATCAGCCGGGGGATTGGGATCAATCAGCCAGACCGGACAATACGGAGAGGCATAATGAAGCAATCCCGCAGCTGGATAAACATTGAGCGATGTTCCGATTACGCAAAGGATATCGGCTGTTTCAACCATGGGAATGGCCAAATCCATGGCTGGCACCTCCTCGCCAAACCAGATGATGAAAGGTCTCAGCTGACTCCCTTTTTCGCATTTTTCACCTATTTTGATCTCCTTGTTACCAATGGAATAGACAATCGATGGATCAACCGAACTCCTGGCTTTAGAGAGTTCGCCATGCAAATGAAGGACACTGGTTGAACCAGCCCTCTCATGCAAATTGTCGACATTTTGAGTGATGATCTGAACGTTGAAGCATTTTTCCAGCTCAGCTAGCAACAAATGCCCCTTGTTTGGCTGGCATTCATACATCTGTTTGCGGCGTTCATTGTAAAAGCGAAGCATCAATTCCGGATTCTTGCGCCAGCCTTGTATGGAAGCGACTTCCATTACATCATATTCCTCCCACAATCCATTCGAATCGCGGAAAGTCCGGATACCACTTTCTGCAGACATCCCTGCTCCTGTCAGAACCACAAGCTTTTTCATCATTCAACTATTTGTTTCCAATACTCTCCCCCCCTCGACTCCGCTCGGGGACCGGCGCATCTCTCATGTCTCATCTCTCATGTCTCATCTCTCATCTGCTGTTGAACAACAGTTCCATATCCCAGTCAATTCCCCTGACTTCTTGGAAGTAAATAGTACCTTTACATAGTTCAAAAATGAATAAGATGGGACAATTTCAAAAATACACAATTCCTGCCATGCTTCGCAATAGTTTCGGAGCATTTGGACCCAGACCATCGTTGGTTTTTGCAGGGGAGGAGGGCTGCACATATTCACAGCTTGAAGTGGAGGTTAATCGGGTAATAAGTCAGCTTGTTTCTTTCGGAATTTCCAAGGGGGATAAGGTTGCAATCCTGAGTACCAACATGCCGAACTGGGGAATCACCTATTTTGCGATCGCCTCGACCGGAGCAATTGTTGTGCCCATTCTTCCTGATTTTTCAGTGATCGAGATCAACAACATCATTGAACATTCCGAACCGAAAGTGATATTTGTTTCAGAGAATCTTTTGTCCAAGATTGAGCGGCTAACGTCCGATACTTCCAAAGTGATCATCGGGATTGAAACATTTGAGAAAATTTCAGGTTTTGATGCTATCGTTGTAAATGCTACTGAAAATGATGCTTTTGACATCGTCGAAGAAGATGATCTTGCCTCAATTATCTACACATCAGGAACAACAGGAAAATCGAAGGGTGTCATGCTCACCCATAAAAATATCGTTTGGGATGCCCAGCAAGGCGGACTAATTCATCTAATCAATTCCAATGACAGGTTCCTGTCATTGCTGCCTCTTTCACATGCTTACGAGAACACCATCGGCTTTATTTTCGCCGTTATGTTTGGCGCATCGGTTCATTACATCAGGAAACTTCCAACTCCTGCAGTATTGCTTCCCGCCTTGCAGACGGTGAAACCAACGATTATGCTCACTGTACCGTTAATCATTGAGAAAATTTACAAAAAGCAAATTCAGCCGGTATTCAGTAAAAATTTATTCATCAGACTATTGTATCGTATTTTACCTATTCGCTTGCTTCTCAATCGGATGGCCGGAAAAAAACTTCAGAAGACTTTTGGCGGAGAGTTGAAATTCTTTGGAATTGGCGGTGCTAAGTTGGATTCAACGGTCGAGAAATTTCTGAAAGAGGCAAGATTTCCCTATTCCATTGGCTTTGGCCTGACAGAAACTGCTCCACTTGCCGCAGGAGCCGGACCAGCCGCCACTCGTCTGAATACAATCGGTCCGGCAATGCCAGGATGTGAAGTGAAGATCAATCAGCCGGAAGGCAAAAATCTTCAGGGTGAGATATGGATCAAAGGGCCAAACGTGATGAAAGGATACTACAAAGAACCTGCCTTAACCAGTGAGGTTCTTACCGAAGACGGCTGGTTCAAAACCGGAGATTTAGGTTCGTTTGACAAAAAAGGCTACCTGGCTTTTAAAGGACGCTTGAAAAACATGATCGTCAGTGCCTCCGGAGAAAATATCTACCCCGAAGAGATAGAATCGGTGATCAATAATTTCAAAAATGTGGTTGAATCACTCGTTATTCAACGGAAGGGAAAGCTTGTTGCGCTTGTACGCCTTAATATGGAAGAGCTTGAAGCCCAGTATCAGGCGTTACTTGATCAGGCCGAACTTTACAATGAAAAAATTTATGAATTGCAGCAGGAGCTTCATTTGTACGTCAATGCTCATGTCAATAAATTTTCTCAGGTGCAGATGATACTTATTCAGTCTGAGCCTTTTGAAAGAACGCCAACGCAGAAAATAAAAAGGTTTCTTTACACATAAACCGTTTGGAGAATAATTTTATAATAATTATACAATGAAGATCTTAGCCTCATTATTCCTTTGTACACTTTTCTCTCTTACGCTTATCGCTCAAAAGATGCCTACGGGCAATCCTGCTGATTTTAAAGTAAAAACATGTTTGCACTCCATCGGCTATTCCGGACTTTGGCGCGGACAAGCAAAGCTATCAGTTGATGAGTTTCTGGTTAAGGCAAAAGAACTTGGGTTTGATGGAGTGATGCTGATGGCTAAAAGGCCGCATCTTTCCTTGTTGGATTATGACAAAGAGGCACGTAAAAAGCTGAAGCAACGCATAGCCGACCTGGGTTTAACTCTGGTTGGACTTGCCGGATATTCTGATTTTACTGCCGGTATTGATAAAGTTGGCATTCCTCATACCGAAATTCAGGCCGCTTATATTGGTCAGCTGGCTGAGCTGGCTCAGGATCTAGGAACCAACATGGTCAGGATATTTACTGGTTATGAGCGTCCCGGAGTTCCTTATGACAAGCAGTATGCACTGGTAGTGGAAGGGATTACAATGGCAGCCAAAGAAGCACAAAAATATGGCATCACACTTGCCGTGCAAAATCACCACGACATTGCCCTGCATCATGATGCCATGTATTGGATGTTGAAAGAAATCAACATGCCCAATGTAAAGGCCGGCTGGGATGCCTGGTCTCCCAATCTGGAAGGACTGTCAAAAGAGGAGATAAGACAATCTATCCTGAAGATGAAACCATACATTGCCATGACCATTGCCGCCGATTATGTGAAGATGCCGAGATATCGCTACGATAATTACCTGACAAATTATGTGGAAGAGAAACCTGCCCTGATGCGTGCAGCAGCCATGGGCGAAGGTATTATCGATTACAAAACCTTTTTTGGAACTTTGAAGGAAATCGGCTATCAGGGATATATCATTTATGAAATGTGCGAGGTTCTCGATGGAGGTGGATCCATCGAAAATCTGGATGCGACAGCCAGGAAATTTCTGACTTACGTGAAAAATATGTAAAATAAAAAATGAGGCCGAAAGCCTCATTTTTTATTTTACATATTTTTCAAAAAACTTTTCCATCGTGGGCTTTGTGTAGTTGTTTACACGTTGAACGATGTCCATGGTGTGAGGCCATCCGGGTATCGGACAATAAACATTCGTAACTCCCAGACTATCCATTTTATGCTTCAGCAATTCGGCCTGACTGATAGGTACGAGCATGTCGCGTGTGCCGTGCAGGATCAGGGTAGGAGGGGTATCCCTGGTAACGTAAGTAATCGGAGAGGCTTCAACATATAATTGAGGGGCTTCCTGGTAAGAGTGCGCCATGAAACCGGTGATGGTGGGATGATTGCGGGCATATTCGGTGGTAAAATCCACTGGGCCATAAATTTCGACCACTGCTTTAATTTTGTGTTTTGGAACAGTTGAAGCCATAGTGTCTGCGACGGCACCCTGCTTTTTCCATCCATAGGCCGCTAGCATGGCCAGATGAGAGCCTGCTGATCCACCTATCAGACAAATCCTATCCGGATCGTAATTGTATTTTTCACCGTTTTGATACAAGAAATCGCGGGCATCCAGAATATCCTCTACACAAGCAGGGTATGGAGCTTCCTTTAAAAACCGATAAGAAACAGTTGCTGTCACATAACCAAGTTTAGCAAAATGGGTGAGGTAAACCAAATAATCGGCACGGTCGCCACCCCTCCAGCCGCCACCATGGATGAAAACAAGCAACGGTGCAGGTTTGGTCAATCCTTTTGGCTGGTAAATATCCAACTGAAGTGATCTTCCATTGATATTCTTGTACTCAATGTTCTTAATCTCCGTGACATTTTCGGGAACAGGAGGCACTTTGTTAATCAATGACTCAATACCGGAATAATAGGCGATGGCAGTAGGCAACATAAAATAGTACCCCATTGGTGGTTTTTCCGGATTCAGGGAGGACCAGATTCGGGGAATAAACATCAGAAAAACCAAAGAAAGAAGAAGTATCAAAAAACCATAAAGAATTTTTTTTAGGATCTTCATATGCTTAATTATTAATAGTTGTAATTTAAAATGGAACTGGCTGCAAATTGGCAAGAAAATACCAGATTCAATTCCTAAAACAGCACTAATTCTTCTGGAATATTACCCCAAAGGTGAATAATTCATCCAAAAAGATGAGAGCAATCAAAACAAATGTTGGCTGCTTTTTATTGACCTTTCCATACAGTTACACCGGCAACCGGCAATTCCTTTTTCCCAATGATAATCTTTGCATTTTCAGGAATTTTCAAATTGTAAACCTTGTCCGAATAATTAACTGCAATCCCAAATCCATCGCGGTATTCGACTGAAACCCCCTCAGGATAATTCTCAACTTTGATATTGAATTGTGAATAAAGTTTGGATAAAAGATCATTTTCGAGTAGTCCGTTGTTGCTGTCAATTCCAACATATGTCACAGTTCCTTTTCCCATTTTTCTGGAAATAACTGCCGGTTTCCCTGCATAAAAATCTCCCTGAAAAGTACCCAGCACTTCAGTATTGGCCTTGGGTTTTAGTATCTCACCCCACGTTTTCCAGGCATACTTTTTAGTTCCCATCAGAACTGAGTCTTGTGCATGCGGCATCGGCAGATCGTAAAATTCAATCTCAGCACCGATCAGATCGTAAATGGGAGCAGCAAATTTAGCCTCCCACAAATGGCCTTCGCGGTCTTTGTGGCCGGTGCGGCAGGTGAGGATCAGATTGCCTCCGGATTTGGCATATTCCGTTAGTTTGTCGATCAATGCTTTGTCAATTTGCTGGTATGCGGGCGCAATCAACACCGGATATTTTGAAAAATCAGCCTGATCAGCAATAAAATCAACGGGCGACCCAAAAGCCTTCAATTGTTTGTAGTATTTCATGATATGATCCATTGAATTCCATTGGTTGGTTTGCTTGTTCATCTCCATACCCCAGATATTCTCATTGTTAAATAGGATGGCTGTTCTCCTTGCTGAGTAATCGGATGGTACAATTGAAGCAGGTCTGAACTCTTTCCTCAGTAAACCAATTTCCTGAATAAATTTCTGGTATTCGAGTCCGCCGGGGGTAGGAGTGACCCCATCCGTCCCCACGATTCCATAATGATACTGCTCATATCCAACCAGGGGTGCCCGGTAGCGATACGTGCAAACCAAACTGCTGCCACCTGCAAACTGATGCCATAACCACATTCTTACTGCTCCTGGCAATGGCTGCGGATTGATGCTGCCCCAGTTGACCTGTCCCGGCTGCAATTCCATGACTCCGTAAATCGGTGAGATGGGTCTGAAAAAGTCGTTGGCCATGGCAATTCGCAACGGGTCACCCAAACGGTATCCTTTTCTTCCAATACCTCTGGATTCACCATAAACCATGTATCTGGTATAAGTCACAAAATCCAGCTGACTGCTTTTTCCAATGTAACCACCTTCATAACTTGGAATATAATTGGTAGTTACCCATTGTTTGGAGGTTGCATATTTTTTTATTGTAACAGCCTGATCATCCATGAACGTAGCTGTTTCATCCGCAGCAAAGCGATAGTGATCGAGGCGTTGGTTCAGATTCATGCCCCACTGCTTGTGTTTGGGGATGTTGATCTGTGCAAAATCGCTGTAGGAATTGCTCCAGAACAAAGTACCCCATGTGGTATTAAGCGCTTCAATGGTTTTGTACTTGTTCTTGAGCCAGTCGCGGAAGCGTTGCTGGGCATCAGGGTTGTAATCAAAAAATGTTCGTGGTTCATTGTCCACTTGCCAGCCAATTATCCGGGGATCCTTGCCATAGTGACGTGCCAGTTGTTCGATCATTTTTAGCGAATAGCTCCTGTAAAAACTGCTCGAAAAAGAAGCATGTTGCCTTGATCCGTGATCCATTCGGGTGCCATCCTCATTGAGGGACAATATCTCCGGATGTTTTCTGGAAAGCCATACAGGTGGCGTACAAGTGGAGGTGCACATGATCACGGGAAGCTTGTATTTTGCCGCAATGGCCACAGCCTTGTCAAGCCAGGCAAAATCATATTTTCCTTCCTCCGGTTCTATCTGCGCCCAGGCAAATTCGGCAAAATGGGTGAATTCAAAACCCATCGATGCTATATTTTTCAAATCCCTGTCCCATTGGGTAGAATCCCAATGTTCGGGATAGTAATAAACCCCGGTTTCTATCAGCTGTTCTTTTGAGAAATAATTATTCTTCATCTGGGCAGTGGCCACAAATGTTAGAACAATGAATAGAGCGGTTAGCCTAATTTTTTTCATGGGTATGCATTGTATTGTGTGTGATTCAGGCAAAAATACACAAATAATTAGGTGTATTTGGCTCTATTTTATGGCATTTTGATGGAAATATCAGCAAGAATCGATTTAATTTTTAAGTAACTATTCAAACATTTTGATTATGCCTGCTGTTTAAATGGTTTATAACGAAAATTTTGTATAAATTGTATCCGCTTCACCCCTTATTTAAATGGTGATTGCTAAATTTGTGATGAAAACAAAAATTATTATTTGTAGTTTTATCCTATCCAAAAATCAGGTAAATAACTCAATTTATGAACGATCATAACTCACCAACTGATCCCAAAATTTCGAGCAAAGCGGAAGATGCCACCAATTCCAGACGAACTTTTTTTAAACGATTTGGTATAGTCGGTGCAGCGGCCGCAGCTGGTGGAGCAGCCATCTATTCAGGCTTTAACTATGAAGAAACCAAGCCTAACCATGAATTTGTAAAAGTACTGACGGCTGATAACAAATTGGTGGAAGTTCCGCGCGATCAGATCAAGAATATGCAGGTAGACTTGGCAAGACTGACGGCTCAGGGTAGGGAAGGTTTAGCCGGCCACCGTTGGGTAATGGTCATTGACCTGGCCAAATGCCGCAATGCGCGTAAATGTGTTGAAGCTTGCCAGGGTGCCCATCATCTTCGCCCTTACGAATACCATCTAAACACCCTGATCATGCAGGAGTCGGTCAATACCGCTCCTTATTACATGCCCAAACCATGTCAGCATTGCGACAATCCACCGTGTGTGGCAGTATGTCCGGTCGATGCTACCTTCAAAAGACAGGATGGCATAGTATTGATCGATAATGCCCGCTGCATCGGATGCCGGTTTTGTGTAGCAGCCTGTCCTTATTCAGCAAGGATGTTTCATTGGGAAGAACCTCTGGTTGTCGAGGCAGACAAAGGAAAGGAATACAACATCGAGTTGAACGTTCCCCAGAAGAAAGGTACGATCTCAAAATGTCTGTTCAGTGCAGACAGGTTGCGGGAAGGAAAACTGCCATATTGCGTATCTGCCTGTCCAAATGGTGTCTATTATTTCGGAGACGAAAACCAGGATGCAGTTACCAATGGAACAACGAAAGAAACGCATAGGCTAAGTGAATTGCTAAGTGTCAATGGCGGATACCACCTGATGCCCGAACTTGGTACAAAACCCCGTGTCTACTATCTTCCGCCAAAGAACCGCCTCTTTGAATTCAAGGATGAACGTGTGTCAGGCAACGAAAAAGCATGAACGATTTTTCGTATAAAATGAGCAAAACTGCCAACAATATGACTCGAATTTTTTTAGTGCTTTTAGCGATCTCACTGTTTGCCTGTAGGCTTTCTGCCCAGGAATGGGTTGTTCCCGCCGAAAACGGAGCAAAGCTGAGTCCGTTTGCCTTTTCTGATTCTACACGGAAAGCCGGAGGCGATCTGTACAACCTCAATTGCAAATCATGCCATGGCGATCCGGGGAAAAACAATGCGGTTAAGCTTGTACCTCCTCCGCCGGATGCTGCTTCCACCCAGATGCAGAAAAACACGGACGGAGCACTTTTCTACAAGCTTACTGAAGGCCGCGTGCTAATGCCATCTTTTAAAAACACCATTTCTGCTGCAGATCTATGGCGCATTATCTCTTTTATCAGAGGTTTCAACGATAAATATGTGCAGGAGGTTGCTCCAAAACCTGCAGTAGGTATTTTCCTTGAAAAAGTAAATTTTGTCATCACCTGGGACAAGGACTGGGGTCAGGTGCAGGTCGCTGTTACGTCCTTGAAAGATCTGAAGATAATGCCGGTTGCTGGAGCAGAATTGAAACTATTTGCGAAGAGATATTTTGGAAACCTTCCTCTTGGAGAAACAAAAACTACAGACAATCAGGGTATAGCTCAATTTAATTTTCCGGCCAACCTGCCGGGCGACTCAGCAGGAGTTGTGACACTTTTGGTACAGCCGGTAGATCAGACTGCTTTTGGAGAGACCAAGGCTGAAACTTCACTCGCTATTGGGGTTCCGACCAATCGTCCAGCGTTGAACGAGCAAAGAGCTTTATGGAACATCGTACAGAAAACGCCAGTTTGGCTTCTGTTGACCTATATTTTTACCGTTCTGACAGTTTGGGGATTTATCGTTTATGTGATGCTTCAACTCAAAGCCATATTCAAATCTGGATCAGAAAATAATCCGGGGTAATAATTTACTTATTCTTCAGTTATGCAAAAGCTATTCGTGTTGGGTCTTCTTTTTCTGCTTGCTTTCGAAATGAATGCGCAGATAGTTGTCAGCAAGGAAGTTGAGATCGGTATTGTTGAAAAGTTGGGTCAGACGATACCGCTTGACCTTAAATTTTGCAACGAAAAGAACGATACGGTCTCACTGGGCAGTCTTATCAACAAACCCACCGTTCTCTCATTTGTCTATTTCGATTGTCCGGGAATGTGCAGCCCTTTGCTGGATGGGATCGCCGATGTTGTCAGTAAAACGGAACTATCCCTTGGGAAGGATTATGACATCATTACCATCAGTTTTAATACCAAGGATACCCCGGAAAAAGCCAAACAAAAGAAGCTCAATTTTGTCTCAAAAATCAAGGAAGAACAGCGTGGCAGCTGGACTTACCTAACGGGTGAATTATCTAATATTCAAAAAATTACTGAATCTGTTGGTTTCAGATACAAACCAACAGGAGTGGATTTTGCCCATCCTTCTGCCATATTCATTCTTAGTCCGAAGGGGGTAATTACCCGTTACCTATATGGGATAACTTTCCTGCCGTTCGAGCTGAAAATGGCCCTTTCAGAGGCGCAAAAAGGATTGGCACAGCCAAGCAGCAGCAAACTCTATGATTTTTGCTTTGCGTATGATCCTCAGAGTAAAACATATACCTTGCAATTTACCCGCCTTCTGGGATCTTTCGTTCTCATCATGGGAATATTTTTTGTTCTCTATCTGTTTGTCAGTTCCAGAAAAAATTCAACTAAAAGATCTAAATAATGACTAAAACAACCTCACAAGAACCACTTAACTACCTGAACCACAAGACTGGATTGTGGTCCTGGCTGACTTCCACCGATCACAAGCGGATAGGTCTGCTTTATCTGTATTCCATTACCATTTTCTTTTGTACAGCAGCTGTTTTGGGACTCCTGATGAGAATTGAGAAAATGGCACCAGGACAGACCATCATGACTGCACAAACCTACAATGGCATGTTCACCATCCATGGAATCATCATGGTATTCATAGTCGTAATACCGGGACTTGCCGCTGTCTTTGGAAATATTCTGCTTCCGATCATGATTGGGGCCAAAGACGTTGCTTTCCCGAAACTTAACCTCTTTTCGTGGTATGTGTACATTACAGGTGCCATGCTCGGGCTCTATTCACAGTTTGCCAATGGTCATTCACCTGATACCGGCTGGACTTTTTATGTTCCCTATAGTGCACAGGCCTCATCCAACGTTGTGATTGCTCTGACCGCGGCATTTGTGCTGGGGTTTGCGTCGATTCTGACAGGATTGAATTTCATTGTGACCATACACAGGATGCGTGCTCCGGGGATGACATGGTTCCGCATGCCGCTATTTCCCTGGTCGCTATATGCCACAGCATGGATACAGCTTTTGGCTACACCGATTGTCGGTATAACTTTGCTGATGGTCATTGCCGAACGAACCTTTCATATCGGTTTCTTCGATCCTGCCCTTGGCGGGGATCCGGTCTTGTACCAGCATTTGTTCTGGATCTATTCGCATCCCGCAGTTTATGTGATGATATTACCAGCCATGGGAGTTGTGACAGAGATCTTTCCGACCTTCAGCCAAAAACCGGTTTTTGGATATGTGCCGATTGTATTTTCCAGCATGGCCATTGCCCTGGTGGGTTACTTCGTTTGGGGTCACCACATGTTCACTTCAGGTATCAGCTATGAATCCAGATGGTTTTTCTCCTTTCTTACTTTTTTGGTAGCCATCCCCAGTGCCATCAAGGTATTTAACTGGCTTTCTACAATGTACGGTGGCTCAGTCGACCTCAAACCTCCGCTTCTTTTTGCCATCTCATTCATCTTTTTGTTTACCATCGGTGGATTCACCGGATTAACATTGGGATCGCTAGCCACCAACATTCAACTGCACAACACTGATTTTGTCGTGGCGCATTTTCATTACATCATCTTCGGTGGAATGGGATTTGCCTTCTTTGCCGGGATACATTACTGGTTTCCTAAAATTTATGGCAGGATGTACAATTTTAAATGGGCCAATATTTCCTGGGGATTTCTCTTTGTCGGGTTTAACCTGCTCTATTTCCCGTTATTCGTCATTGGAATTCAGGGCATGCCGAGAAGGTATTTCGATTATGATCCTAAATTTCAGCTAGGTGAAACGATCTCAACCATCGGGGCATTTATCCTTTTCATCGGATTGATTGGCATGATCTCAAACCTGATCTACCACAGTCGTCGGGGTGCAATAGCTCCTGCTAATCCATGGCATGGAGTAACACTGGAATGGCAGATTCCATCTCCACCTCCTCACGAAAATTTTGATGAGATTCCAATCATTACCCACGAACCTTACCGGTTTGACAATCCTTATACCAAATAAAAACTACCAACATATGTCGACAACCGAACACAGTGAATTCATAGACAGCGATACCGGGAAAATGGGGATGTGGCTTTTTCTCTTTACCGAGCTGTTTCTTTTCGGCGGACTATTCATCGTGTACGCCGTGATGCGATCCAAATATGCTGTGGATTTTCACCATGCAGCCTTGGAACTTAATGCTTTTGTAGGGGCAACTAATACTGTCGTACTTCTTGTCAGCAGTATGACAGTGGCCATGTCCCTGACCGCCATCCAGCAAAAGCGGAGTGGCAAGGCGATGGGATTGTTGTTTATTACCCTTCTCCTTGCCGTGGTTTTCATGGTAAATAAATATTTTGAGTGGGGCCATAAATTTTCGCTTCACCTCTATCCGGGTTCGGATGTGATGAAGACCCTGCCGCACGGAGAAATCATGTTTTTTGGGCTCTATTTCATGATGACGGGATTGCATTTATTGCACGTGATTATAGGTGGAGTTCTGCTAACCATCGTACTATTTAAAATCAATTCCGGAAAGATCAATTCTGAACATTATTTGTTGCAGGAAAATGGCGCGCTGTATTGGCACCTGGTCGATTTGATCTGGATTTTCCTCTTCCCGTTGCTGTATCTGATCACCTAGAAGTATCATCAGGTATTCGGAAGGCTGACTTTCAATTATATAGTTGGAAATAGCTTCCAGGGATACCGAAAAAAAATTTAAGTCTCATTTCAAAGATATTACGAATGAAGAATCATGATAATCATATATCAAGCGACTCAACGAATTGGACGGTACTGCTGATCCTGTTGATCCTTACAACGATATCCATCCTTGCTATTAAAATTCACCTGGGTGCTTTTACTGTGGCTTTGGCACTTATTCTTGCCTCTATCAAAGTTACCATTGTGCTCACCTACTTTATGCACCTGAAATTTGAAAATACTTTGTTAAGGCTAATGGTGGGCGGAGTATTTCTCTTATTCGCAGTAGTTATTGCGATCACATTTATTGATTATTATTTCAGATAATTTCCCAAACTATGGAAACACTATTCAACGAAGGGTCTAACCTGGCCGGTGCTGTCGATAGAGCTTTTATTTTCATCTTTGCCATCTCCTTTATTTTCACGATTGGGATTACTGCTTTAATGATCTATATTCTGATCCACTTTTCGCGAAAGAGGAATAAAAATCCGCAGCAGTTCTCTCACAACACCAAACTGGAGGTTGCCTGGACTGTCATCCCATTGATCATCGTAATGGTGATGTTTTATTATGGTTGGGCCGGATTTGCGCCCATGCGGAAGGTGCCGGAAAATGCAATGCCTGTTACTGTTATTGGCAAGATGTGGGCCTGGGAATTTGATTATGGAAACGGAAAACTCTCCAAAGAACTGGTCCTTCCTTTCAACCGGGATGTGAAGTTAAACCTTGTTTCGGTCGATGTTAACCACAGTTTGTTTATCCCTGCTTTCAGGGTCAAAGAGGACGTGATTCCGGGCTACAAAAACTATTTGTGGTTCAGGCCAATCATGAAGGGTACTTTCGATATTTATTGCACCGAATACTGTGGATTAGCGCATTCAAACATGTTGGCAAAAGCCATCGTGGTTGATAGTCTGGAATTTAACAAATGGCTGGCCGACTTGAAAGTGGCAGCCGATCTGCCGGATCATCCCGGACTGGCCATTATCAAGGCAAATGCTTGTCTGACCTGCCATTCGATGGATGGATCAAAGATCATCGGACCATCCTTCAAAGGATTGTTTGGACGGAAAACTGTTGTCGTAACCAGTGCTGGAGAAAAAGAGATTGAAGCGAATGATGAATACATCAAAAGATCTATTCTGGATCCCAATACCGAAGTCGTCAAAGGTTTCAATCAGGGACTGATGCAAACGTACAAGGATAAGATAAGTGCCGAAGACCTTGATAAAATTGTGGATTATTTCAAATCAGCCATTGAGAAAAAATAGCAGACCATTCAGCTTATCTGTAATTGTCAGGCTTATTAAGGTTCGGCTATCGATGATGGTCACCTTTTCTGCCCTAACCGGATATGTATTATCCGGAAGCAACGTTAATGTCTCTTTTCTTTTTCTTTTCGCAGGTGTATTTCTCCTATCTGCAGGCGCTTCAGTCTTGAACCAGGTGCAGGAACGCAATTACGATAAACTGATGCCCAGAACCTGTAAGCGGCCCATTCCTGCTGGGGAAATTTCAATTGGATTGTCTGTATTTATTGCTTTGCTGCTGATCTTGTCAGGCGCTTCACTTCTATGGCAAAATGGCTGGGTCCCTGCATTCCTGGGACTTTTAAATATAGTTTTTTATAATTTGATATATACTCCCCTCAAGACAAAAAGCTGGCTTGCCATTCTTCCCGGTGCAATAGTAGGAGGGGTTCCTCCCTTGATTGGCTGGACATCTGCCGGACATTCCTTGTTGCATCCCAATGCTATTTTTCTTTTCATCTTCGTCTGCATGTGGCAGGTGCCTCATTTCTGGCTACTGATGATCAAATACGGAAAGGAGTATGAACAGGCTGGATTCTCCTCTATTTCAAAAATTTTGAGTGAACTGCAGATTAGGAGAGTGGTCTTCTTCTGGGGACTTATTACCTCGCTATTCCTTTTGTTTCTTCCTTTTTTTGGATTTATTCTTCATCCGATCATGATTGCATCCCTGGTATTGACGAACTTATTTTTTATACGACAGTTTTACACCTATTTGTTCAGCGAACGAGAGTCAGGCGCTGTTCGGAAAGCATTTATTCTGATCAATATGTATGCGATGGTCGTTTTTATTATATTGGCAATTAATGCTTTAGTATCATGATGGAAATTAAGAGAGTTGCTTTTAAGATGAAGTTAAAGCCAGGTTTTCTGGTAGAATACAAAAAACGACACGATGAAATTTGGCCAGCGCTATCGCAAGAATTGTCTAAGGCTGGAATAACTGACTACTCAATATTCTTCGACGAGGAGAGCAATGCGCTTTTTGCAGTACAAATTCAATCGGAGAATAGCACTGCAGATCTTCTCCCACAAACTGAGATCGTTAAAAAATGGTGGAAGTATATGGCAGAAATCATGGAGACAAATCCTGACAATTCGCCTGTTTCACTGCAGTTGATAGAAGTTTTTCACCAGGATTAAAGGATCTGAATTCCTATATTTCGCCGGTAAAAAAGATTTGTGGTTCTACATTTTACCCGGCGAAAATGATCTTTAGTCCTATTTCTCAGTTTTGAGGTATTTCCTGATCACAAGATATTTCAATTCCGTGTTGCCTGCATTGCTGATGCCATGTTCGGTTCCATCATCCGGACAATAAAACGTTGTATTTGGTCCACCGGTGGTTGTTTTGCCATTCAGATAAAATTGAGCGGTTCCCTCAAGGACATAGAATATTTCGTCCCCGGCATGTTTATGTGGTGCATGTGTTGCCTGATTAGGTCCTACCACACTCATTTTCACAGTTAATCCATCTTCAAGAAAATTCTGGTCTATAAACCAATATTGGTACCCAACAGCTGTTTTAACCGTTTTTTCCATGTTAAACCTGTTAATACAGTTATCGATGGTGAATTTGGTGGCTGTTGCGGATTGCTTTTTGTTAGCCTCCTGTCCGATTAAATTACCTGATAATAGACATGTTAAGATCAGTGCTGGCAATAATTGTGCTTTCATTATGTTGGGATTAATTATTTATTTACTTCATTTTCCTGATCCTAACTTCGATTGGACTCCCTTTCAGCAAATCAATCAGCAATTGTGGATTCGTCTCTCCCATATGATAAGGATAGAGGATTTTTGGCAAAAAGCTTTTTGCACCTTTTGCCACCATTTCCGGAGTCATTGTATAAGGCAGATTCATGGGAAGGAAGGCAATATCAATATTTTGTAAACCAGCCATTTCAGGGATGTTTTCCGTATCTCCGGCTATGTAAATGTTTTTTCCGCCAAAAGTGATCACATAGCCATTGCCGTTCCCTTTAGGGTGATAAGGATTGCCATTATTCATGTTCACAATGTTATAGGCTGGCACTGCTTTGATCCGGATATCTCCAAATGATTGTTCTTCACCATTTTTGAGAACGATGGCCTTTTCAACCTTTCCAATACAGCTCTGACTTACAATGGTTTTCGTTTGAGGCTGATTGATCAGTGCAAGTGCTTTCAGATCCAGATGATCGTAATGTTCGTGGGTGATCAGGGTTAGATCTGCTTTGGGAAGAAGGGTGTAATTTGCCTCTTCTGAAACGGGATCAACATGGATCACCGTATTACCCGCCTGCAACATTAAAGTGCCATGACCGATAAAGGTAATGATCAGCTTGCCGCCGGATGTTTCGAAATTATCTGTTTCGTATTTCTTGACTGGTTTGCCTGACTGGGCATAACTTGTTGATATAGCTAGAAGCAAAATGGCGATGGAAATTGAATTTTTCATGGATGAATGATTAGCTAATTAATACCTAAGAGTTTCCTGCTAAGTTAATTAATCATATCATGAAACAGAGATTTTCAGGAATTATTTTTGAAAAAAATGAGTATTTTTAGCCTTTGAATCGTATTATTTAACTACTACAAAATGAGAAAACTATTTTACCCGCTCACACTGATCGGGGTGCTTTTATTGTCCTCTTTTTCTCCGGCAAAGGAGATAAAATCAAAGCAACCCGTTTACAAGGATGTTCCTTATTTACAGGAATATAGCATCAAATATTATTCTACCGCCGATGCCTGTCAATTTCTAAAAGTTGGTTGTGACAGAAATGGGGATATTAAAGTCCTGACTTCAGCCGGGCTTTACAAGCCATATGATGGCCAGTTTCTTTATCCCGGAACCATTCAAAAGGATCACTCTTACAGGCCGATGGAGGCTAAGAAGCTCACTGACATGCTGATATACAAGGATCAGTTTGTCTATCTTGACGATAAGGCAGTTTTGAGCAATAGCTGGGCCGGAAAGCTTTTCTCTCAGCATTCACTTTCAGATGCCGCACAGCTGGAAGGTGGCATCGATTTTTCTTTTCTGGTAAGCAATGGCAGGGAGATAAGATTGGTCAAAGATTCAAAGGTCGAATGGAAAGGAAGTTTCCCCGGAACAAAAGTACTTGTCAGCAGATACGACCCTTCCAGAAATCTATTCTGGCTGCTGGGAAACAATGAATTGTGCACATTTAATCCTGTAAATAAAGAACTTAAAACAGTATTTAAATCCGAAAACCTTACCTCCTTTGATTTGACTGCTGATAAAAAGATGATCTTCCTTGGAACAACGAACGGATACTTCAAGTTAGAGGCATCCGGTGATTCGCCGAAACAAAAAGGAAGCATCGTACAAAGAGTTCCTTCCCCTTACATCACAACGCTGAAGGAAATTAACGGACAAATTTGGTTCGGATCAAAAGAAGGTGCTTTTCAGCTAAGAACTGACGGTAAATACAATTTCTACAATGGTGAGAGATGGTTACCGGGTAATGTTGTCGTTGACTTTGCTAAGGGAGAAAAGGGTTCTGTCCTGATCTTAACGGACAAGGGATTAACAGAATTGGTATTTAAGAACTGGTCTCTGGCCGACAAGGCTGACTATTACGAAAAACAGGTACGGCTTAGGCATATAAGAAATGGTTTCAATGCTTCCTATGATGGGATGGAAAAGGGGAATCTGTCCAGCGGCAGACTGAGTGATTCGGACAACGACGGACTTTGGACCTCCATGTATCTTGCCGGTGAAGTTTTCCGCTATGCAGTTACCAAGTCGGATGATGCACTCCAAAACTGCAGGGAATCCCTGGATGCCATGGAGAGATTGTATTCTGTCAATGGAATGAAAGGTTTTCCTTCTCGTTCGTTTGAACGCAGCGGCTGGATGAAGCATCTTTCAGATCCGGACAGATGGAAAAATGCTCCAGACCCCGAGTGGGATTGGAAGGCTACGACCAGCAGCGATGAAGCGATTGGCCATATTTTTGTGCTGGGAGCGATGGCGGAATTAACAGGTGATCCAGACCTGACAAAACGTTCAATTCACCTCATTGATATTTTGATGACGCATATCGTCGAGCACGACATGTACCTGATAGATTTTGATGGAAAACCAACCACCTGGGGAAAATGGAACCCAGCATATGTGAATGCCAGACCGAAAAATGTGGGTGACCGGAAGATTAACTCATCCAATATTGTTGCCATGTTGCAGACAGCCTATCACTTTACCGGGAAAGAGGTATTCAAACAGAAGGCCTTTGATCTAATGAACAACTACGGTTATTACGAGAATCTGATGCGAAAAATGGCCAATGTCGGCCCGGCGGAGGAGGGTGCCGACCAGCTCAGTAAAGAGCTTTCAGGAGACTGGAACCACTCTGATGATGAGATGTATTTTGTCGGATACTGGGGTTTGTTCAGATATGCCTTCAACGATACCCTGAAATCAAAATTTAAGGAATCAATTATTGATCATTGGCAGATTGAAAGACCGGAAAAGGAGGGTGCTTGGAACATTTTTACAGCTCTCACAGGCACTGAGAATTTTGATCTGAATGAAGCTGCCTGGTGGCTGAAGGAATATCCTGTTGATTTGATCGAGTGGGTGATTGTCAACAGCAACAGAAAAGATATTGATAAAATAGAGCCAAACTTCAGAAAACAGACAATCAAAGAGGTTCTTCCTCCTGATGAAAGGCCAATTGCCCGCCACAATGGAAATATGTTCAATCTTGACAGGCTTCATGGAAATGGGACTTCTGAAAGCAGTGCCGGTGACATTTGGTTGCTGCCTTATTGGATGGGACGGTACCTGGGAGTCATCAGTGCACCGGTGAACAAATAAAAATGTGAAAATGTGAAAATGAGGAAATTTCCTCATTTTCACATTTTCACATTTTCACATTTATTTTTACTTGCCTTCAATCCATTTGACGATCTTTTCTTCGTCAGGAAGTTCCTTTGGGAAAGCCACATCTGCAAGCTGACCCTTTTCGTTTACCAGAAATTTTTGGAAATTCCATTGAACCGGAGCATCAATTATGCCATTCTCTGATTTACTTGTGAGCCATGTGTAGATTGGGTCAATATCTGCCCCTTTTACCGAAATCTTGGACATCATCGGGAAAGTTACCCCATAATTTTTGGTGCAAAAAGCGCTGATTTCGGCGTTCGTGCCAGGTTCCTGAGCAGCAAAATTATTTGCAGGAAATCCAATGATCACAAAGTTTTGGTCTTTGTATTTTTCATAAAGCTTTTCAAGCAAAGCATATTGAGGCGTTAATCCGCATTTCGATGCCGTATTGACTACCATGATTTTTTTGCCTTTCAAAGAGGATAAATCAAAAGGCTGACCATCCAACGTTGTGGCCTTGAAATTGAACAGGACTTTGTTTTGGGCAGAAATACCCCCCACAACCATCAGCATAATGAGTGAAACTAGTATCTTTTTCATGTTGAAATTATTTTAATTTAAACTAATTCCATTATATACGCAATAACCACCTAAGTTGTTACTCTATATTTATGCCAATTGGATAACGATTAAACTTCCCCCAGCCATGGATTACACGGAATAATGGCAAATAGCACAAATGAAACCCTCGCTACCACAGATTACACGGAAATAATAGCAAATTGCACAAATGAACCCCTCCCTACCACAGATTACACAGATTACACGAATTAAAGAAAAAATTATTTTGCTATTCTCCGTTTCAATCTATCACCGTTTCAATGTTTCACCGTTTCAATGTTTCACCGTTTCAATGTTTCACCGTTTCAATGTTTCTCCGTTTCAATGTTTCACCGTTTCAATGTTTCTCCGTTTCAATGATCTCCGTTTCAATGATCTCCGCTTCAATCTTTCTTTCACCGGAATACTTGAAGGA
>JBAXED010000045.1:0-26539 GCA_037140615.1 Prolixibacteraceae bacterium | reverse complement strand
AAGGGAAAACGTGCTGCAGAGTTAATCGTTGCTAACAAGGAACTTGCATTTCAAATTACGGAGAAGGGAAAACGTGCAACAGAATTAATCATTGCATACAAGGAACTTGCATTACAAATTACGGAAAAGGAAAAACGTGCTGATGAGTTAATCATTACCAATATTGAAATAAATCGACTGCTTCAACTCAATTTAGACAAGAACCGCTTCATGGCAATACTTGGACACGACCTAAGAAGTCCGTTTAATGGACTTCTTGGTTTATCGGATTTACTAACTGATAATATTCAAGATTTCGATATAGAACAAATTAAGAAGATGGCAGGACTTATTAATACAACTGCACATAGCACTTACCATTTACTGGAAGATATTTTATTATGGGCAAGAACTCAGCAAGGTAAAATTCCTTTCAAACCACAGACATTGAAATTTCGAGATATTTGCATGAATATTCTTGAAGTTCTTAACCCAACTGCCAATGAAAAAAAAATCACAATAAATTATACGGCAACAGACCAGTTAACTGTTTTTGCCGATGCCGACATGATAAAGACTGTTCTGAGAAATCTTATTTCAAATGCAATAAAATTTACAAATATCGGTGGCACAATAAATATTAGTGCTGAACAAACACCTTCAACCACAACAATTTCGGTTTCTGACAACGGAGTTGGAATGTCACCTGATAATATAGCCAAACTATTTGATATTGTCTAAGTTCAAACAACAATTGGAACAGCAGATGAAAAGGGTACTGGCTTAGGGTTATTGCTGTGCAAAGAATTTGTGGAAAAACATGGTGGGAGAATTTGGGTTGAAAGTGAGGTTGGGATTGGGAGTAATTTTAAATTTACTTCACCAATTTTAGCAGAAAAGAAATCATGAAATTGAGGCATTCATCATGTAAATTTGGTTTACCTCCTGGTTAACCTGGAACCTCATAAAGTGCCTGGAAAAAGGAAAATCAGCCAATCACAAAATTTGTAACTAACTGATTATCTGTGGGAACTGTTGGAATCGAACCAACGACCCTCTGCTTGTAAGGCAGATGCTCTAAACCAACTGAGCTAAGCTCCCTTTTGACATGCCTTTTTCTTCAAAAGTGTTGCAAAGATAGCCCTTTTTTTGCTTTCACAAAAAAATCAGTCAAGTTTTTTCGAATCAATAGCGCAATTGTTCTATCTGTTTGTATAAATGGGTTTTAAGGTGTCGATCGATAGTAAATAATTTTTGTATCGTTCCAATTCAGCTTTCCGCTGCTCTTCACTCATCCGGGCCGGTCCCCAACTGATAAAAGGAGGAAGAACAGTCATCCCGGCAAAATAGAACATGCCATGATGGATCGGAAACAAAATGACATTGGGATCGCCATTGCTTGTCGCGGAATAGGCAATTTCCGGTCCGCCGGTAGTCATTGTGACAAACGCAGTTTTCTCTTTGAAAGTTCCGTTCTCATATACTCCGCGTCCATCACCATAAACCAGTCCCATGGCAAACACCCTGTCGACCCACCCTTTGAGAATCGCAGGCAAGCCAAACCACCAAAGAGGGAAATTGAAGATGAGAATATCGCACCAGACAAGTTTGTCCATTTCAGCCTTTATTTCATCTGTAAAACCATCTGTTTTACAGGCATTCATCTGCTCTAACTGATATTTAAAATATGCCGGATTGGCGATGGAGGTGAAATCCCGTTGGTCTCCAACCGGATCAAACCCCATTGCATAAAGGTCGCTTACCTTGACGATATCGCCGCATTCGGTGAAATATTGCCCGGCAATCCCTTTTAATCCAGAGCAAAAGGATTGTTGCTCGGGATGAGCATGTACGATTAAAATTTTCTTCATAGACGTAATTTTCTTCATTGTTGTCCGGCAAAAATACTTTATCCGCTACACGGAAACAAATCATTGTTGCACATTTTTTCTACAATACTTTATCCGCTACGCGGAAAACTAAATTTTATATCTAATTGAATTTCAATAATATGAGTATTTTTGCCAATATATTAAACCACCACATTGAAAATTCCTCGTAGCGGATAAAGTATTGTAGAAATATTATTCGATATTCCCCAGAGAAAGGTTCCATATTTGCAGGGTATCTTTCCCGAAAATTTTGTGAATTTTCGACACGAAGAATTCTGCTTGCAAGGAAGCAGGGACTGACCAAACAGTGTCTTTCGCAGAAATATTTTTTATCCGTCTTGAAAAAGCCAATAGACCCTTATAACGGTGTTCAGATGTAAAGTGCAATTGTTCAGTTACCCTGATCGAGTCTAAGGTGATCTTTTTTGAGTCTGTGAATTTGGCCGCCTTTAGGAAATTTCTGATCGACTCCTTTCTCAAATCAGTATCATTTGTCAGACAATGACAAATAGTTGTCGTATCCGAAACAAACAAATTTATGGCCATAAGTTTGGACTGCTCTTTGAAAGATTTGTCAACTGAACTATCACATAAAATATTGAGATAGTCAGACAGGTCTGTCAACTTCTGTTCGGCCTTGGACTCAAAAGCATGTACAGATTTTTCAGAAATGAATTCCGACTCAAATTCATTTCTAATATCCGCCTTCTCATGAATAAGCTTTTCTTCCTGAGACGTGTCATCATTTTGCTTTCCTTCCGAGCAGGACTTAGAACTCAGCGTTATATAACAAAGAATGGCCGCGAGTATGTATAGAAATTTTCTCATTTAATAATCCCCCTTTGTCTGAAACGGATCAATGAAATTTTATTCTTTTGATATTTAGTGTCTAAAATATCAATATCCTTCAGCCCCGTTGAGGGCAATGTCAGCTTATCAATAAATTCCGATTTGTTAAATAATTCAACTCCAACGGACTCCTTATCATAAACCTGGTAGATCATGGCACTGTCAGCAATCATTTGATTTAGCTGGTCTCTTCTTTTCTGCCAGTCTTTTACATTCATCGTTGAAAAATATTGAATCATCATGGCATAATTGTCCGGACGAAGCTGAATTATTTCGTACCTGTTGAATTTGTCCAATAAACGAAGTATCGTATCGGTTTGATAATAGGGAGATTTTACCACAAACCGAACATTTACCTTGCCTGTGTTCAAAGAAAAACTGCCATCCCGACTGCATAGGTAGCTTTTTGGAGACTCTCCTCCGACGAGGACATTTACCTCTATGATTGTGTTGGAAATGGGTTTCCTGGTATCCGCATCGTAAAACTGAAATTTGTAATCTTTTGCACTAATGGTTTTAAAAAGAAGGTAAAAAATCAGTAGGGAAATCAATACAAATATTGGGATATACAGAAAGTATTTGTTGGCATCTGCCGAAGGATTCACGACGATTTTTTGGCCGGATTGATGATATTTGAAATCTTCCCAATTGGAATAGCCGGCATATTTACTCAAGAGGTTAAGAATATCAATCCGGGGCAAAGTGTCCTGCTCAGATTTTACATGGCTGTAAAACCATTTTTCGCTGATATGTGCATTTACTTTTTTAAGCAACTCTTCCTGAAAGTCAGTTATCTCCTGACCCTTCCATTCAGAAATGGCCGGATTAATACCCGGAAAAGATTGCTGCATTCGCTCAACAATCTTCTTCTTTAAAAGGTCAAAAGTCTGAAAATCTTTGTGTTTCACAAAGTAAACCAATTAGTGTTAGCAATCCGGATGTGTCAGGAAAAAGTATTTTACAACTGTTTTACAAATTGTTTACAAGCCCCTTGCAAATGAATAAACAGTAGCAAACATAATTTTGACTCCTAAAATACAAATTAATTTTTGTCCAATTAAAAACGTAAAAGTATGAAAAAGCAAATTATGTTGATTTTAGTTTTTGCGGGAATTCTGGGCTTCTCATCCTTTGCCGGTTCTGCCTCAGATCAGGAAGTTCTCAAAGCCTTTGAATTGCGCATGAGCGGTAAAGTTGATGAAGCAAAATTGCTCCTCGAAAGCATTCTTAAAAAGGATTCTACCAACGCCAAGGCACATTTTGAGATGGCGCGTTTAAAGCATTACCTGCTAACCGGTGGGGGGGGGACTAAAATTGATGAAATTTTAGTTTCCGTCAACAAGGCTACTACCTACGACCCCAAAAATGTGACGTATGCCTATTACAAGGCCATTGTTCATTTTCTGAATGCATTTATGGCCATGCAAACAGGGACTACTGAGGTAAAGAAGAATATTGAATTAACATGTTCCCAGTTTAAAAAGGTTCTTACCATGAAACCGGATTACAATGAAGCCGCTCTTTATCTTGTTGAGATATATGGGATGCTACCTAAAGATATGGGAGGAGATAGCGTTAAGGCCAAAGAATACGCAGATGGCCTGGAATCAAAAAGTAAGTATTTTGGATCCAGGGCCAAAGCTGTTATTGCAGCCAAAGGAACCGACCTGGTAAAGTTCTGGCTCGACAGGGTTGATCAGGAGAAGAGAAACGCTGATTTTCTTGTAGAAGCTGGCAAAGCCTATCTAAACAACGATGATTTAGTGAATGCTGAAAAATATTTTCAAGAGGCAATCAAATCAGATCCAGCCAAAAACATCCAATTGCTTGACTTAGCCAGATATCATATGATGGTGGTCATGCAAAACAAGGATCTCGCCAATACCAACCTCCCTCTGTCAAAATCCTTTCTGGAAAGATATTTAAAAACTGTACCTGAACCAATAATTCCTTTGAAGGCTTATGCCATGGGATTGCTGACTCGCACCGAGATGTTTCTGGGCAACAAAGCTGAAGCAGATAAAATAATGGAAGAAGCAAAATCTCTGGACAAATATTTTTCAAGGGCAATGGGAATTCCAAATTTACTACTGTTTGATTCTCCGGAACTACAAATGCATCACTACTTCTCATTTTTTAGTCCGTTCTGATTTACAAAAATCTTATTTAAATTAACAACCATAAAAATTTATAAAAATGAAAAAATCAACATCTCTCAGTTCTTTACACGTGACTTCCAGTATAATAGGAATATTAATCGTTGCGTTTACCTTGTTTTTCTTTGTGGGTTCTTTGCTGGAGGGGCGAAACAAACCAGCTCCGGATTTCCCCACCAGCTTAATAATAACATTTTTAATATGGGGTTTCGGACTAGCCGGACTAGTATTAGCTATATGGAAACCGGGGATCGGAGGACTATTCTCATTGCTTAGTTTTATAGTTTTTAACCTCATGGTCGTTTTTAGTCCAAATCCGGAGTCAAGATATTCTTTTGTGCTTTTGATTTTCCTGATCCCCTCCATTTTATTTCTGGCATCTTGGTGGTCCAGGAAATCGAAGTCCGGGTTGTAACCAGCCTTCACTTACCGTCAACAAATTTAGATTTGGGTTTAGTTGGTGTCTTCATCCTTGGTTTCGATAAACAAATGAAGAAATAACCATATTTAATTATTAATTTTATTTTTTATTCACTTAATACAGGAGGCAATATTATGTTAGAGTACGTTCATAAACACATCGTTGCAGAGTTACAGCAGAGTGCAAAAACAGATATGATTTTCATCCTTTCGTCCATTCTGCTTAACCTTTTGACATTGGCTATTAACTCGGGAATGGTTGAAAAATCAAGAACAGACGATACTGTGCTGGCTGTCATGTTCATTTTTGTCGGACTGGTCTTGCTGATCAATGTTGTGGCAATCTTTGGTTTGTTAAAAGGAAAGCAAACACGTACAAAACTTTTAAATGGAATTATTGAAATGTACCGCGATGAAAAGGTGGACAAATATTACGATGTTTCTCTGCTGGGCAGTTATAGCGTGAGGTACAACCTTTTTATTATGGTCGTTGTATGTACTGGTGTCATTACCATCATCGTTCCATTTGTCATGAGGTAAAGTATAAGTACTCTTTAAAATAAATGATAAATGCCATTGCTTCTGCGATGGCATTTATCATTTATTTTAAAGAGGCAAAAAAGTCATTCCCTTTGTCATCCACAATGATGAATGCAGGGAAATCTACTACCGTGATTTTACGGACCGCCTCCATCCCCAGTTCAGGAAAATCTATGACCTCCACAGATTTGATGCTGTTTTTGGCAAGAATAGCTGCTGGTCCGCCGATTGATCCCAGATAGAAGCCTCCATGTTTTTTGCAAGCCGCAGTTACCTGATTGGAACGATTTCCTTTTGCCAGCATAATCAGTGATCCCCCGAGCGATTGAAACTGTTCGACATAACTGTCCATCCTGCCTGCGGTCGTCGGACCGAAGCTACCCGATGCCATTCCCTTGGGAGTTTTCGCCGGACCGGCATAGTAAACCGGATATTTTTTAAAGTATTCAGGCATCTCCTGACCACTGTCGATCATCTCCTTGATGCGGGCGTGAGCGATATCGCGTGCCACGATTAAAGTGCCTCTCAGGCTTAGTCTGGTCTTTACCGGATATTTGGATAGTTCTTTCCGAACTTCTTCAATAGGTCGGTCTAAATCTATGTCGACAGAGGGTTGCAGATAGGGTGCCGTTTTTGGCAGAAATCGTTCGGGATGTGTTTCCAGTTGCTCCAGAAAAATGCCATCCTCTGTAATTTTGGCCTTGATGTTCCTATCAGCACTGCAACTTACGCCGATACCAACCGGGCAAGATGCAGCATGGCGCGGCAGGCGGATCACACGCACATCGTGGACGAAATATTTCCCTCCAAACTGTGCACCGATTTCGCTCTTCTGGCAGATATCTGTAATTTTCTCTTCCCATTCAAGATCTCTGAAAGCCTGACCGCCATCATTGCCTTCGGTTGGCAGATAATCGAAATAACCGGCAGAGGCCTTTTTGACCGTGGCAAGGGTGGCTTCGGCCGAAGTGCCCCCTATGACAACTGCCAAATGATATGGCGGACAAGCCGACGTGCCGAGATCCTTGATTTTTTCCTTGATAAAATTGGTTAGGGTTGCTTCGTTGAGCAAGGATTTGGTCATCTGGTAGAGATAGGTCTTGTTGGCAGAGCCTCCTCCTTTGGTAATGAAAAGAAATTCGTAAGAATTGCCTTCGGTAGTGTATAAATCAATCTGCGCGGGAAGATTATTCCCGGTATTTTTTTCATCAAACATGGTCAGTGGAACTACCTGAGAATAGCGAAGGTTGCGATCCTGGTAAGTTTCGAAGATTCCTTTGGACAGCGATTTGGCATCGTCGCTTCCGGTCCATACGTTTTCACCTTTTTTCCCGATCACGATTGCCGTGCCGGTATCCTGGCAGGTAGGCAGCTCACCTTCAGCGGACACAACCTGGTTGAGAAGCATTGTGTGTGCGACGAAGATATCGTTGTCACTGGATTCCGGATCCTTAAGAATGTGAGCGAGTTTCTCGAGATGCGATGCCCTCAGAAAGAAGGAGACATCGGCAAATGCCTCCCTGGCCAGAAGTTCCAGTCCTTCGGGGGCAATTTTTAAGATTTTCCGTCCATCTGCCTCGATGGTCTGAACGAAATCACTGGTAAGTAATCGATATTGTGTGGAATCCTTTTTAACAGGGAAGGGCTTTTGGTAAATGAACTCTGACATAGATGTATATTTTTTAACAATAGTGTCCGGTAAAATATTTGAAAATCTCTGATAAGTCTTAATTTCTTTAACCTCTACGAGGTAAAAAACTCTAATTGGTTGATTTTCTACAATACTTTATCCGCTACGCGGAATTTCTATATGGTAGTTTGAAAAATTGTCGAAAATTAACATATTGCTGAAAATTTACTGCAATTTATCTGATTCTAAAATAGTTATGCCTTTAGTCTCATTCAAAGCCAATTCAACCATCCTTTTTGCGACTTTGTCAACATGGATGGATTTGTACTTTGCAGGAATAATAAAGTCAAGGGCCTGCATCATCCATCCTGCAAATCTTTCGCCTGCTCTTTTTTCGGAGCGGGGTCCTAAAAGCAAGGACGGTCTGAAGATCCCAATTCGGGGAAATCCGATACCTTTTATGTTTTCCTCCATTTCGCCTTTCACCTTGTTGTAAAAGATGGACGAGGAGGGGTTTGCCCCCATTGAACTGACTACGAATAGTCCGCTGGCACCCAAAGAATAGGCCCTTTTGGCAAAGGCGACAACAAAATCATGATCTACTTTGTAAAAGGCATTTTTGCTTCCGGCTTTAGCAATGGTTGTGCCAAGTGTGACAAAGGCATCAATGACTTTGAAATCTAAATCACAATCTACAAGTTTTTCAAAGTCAACCAGGTGCTGAACCAATTTAGGATGGACAAGATCTATCTCACTTCTTACCAGGATATGCACCTTATCATATTGAGGTGATTCCTGAAGCATTCTGACCAATGATGATCCTACAAGGCCGGAAGCACCGGCGACAAGACACGTTTTCATTGTTTAAAAAGTTTGTAATGTTTGTGACGTTTGAAGAGTTTATGATATTCGTAATATTGTTTTGCTTTTAACATTAGACACAATTTTTAAACCCTTCAATCCCTTCAAACATTTTAAACCCTTCAAACATCTGTTAAAACAGATAATGCAGGCCGATATAAACTCCCTTATCTCCATCCTGATCGTCTGCGGCAATTCCATAATCGAATGCAATAACGAAGTTCTGGTTCATGGCCAGACGGATACCTGCACCGTATGTTGCATGCATTTTCTCTGCACCGGGGGCATTGAAATAGTCTGATGAAATGTCATGCATTGCAGTGAGGCTTGGTATGGCTACTTTTTTTGTGACCCTGCCCAGGTCGACGAAAGTATTCAATCCCCAAATGAATTTTTGATTGATAAAATTCATTCTGGCAAATTTCCACCTCAGCTCAAAATTTCCATAGAAGACACCATCTCCAACAACCCTGTCTCTTTTGGCTCCACGCAGGTATTTGGATCCGCCTAATCCGTAGGTTGCATATCCGGTCATTGCGGTGGTAATGATTTGAGGTTGCATGTAAAAGGGCACCTGGCCGCCGAGGGTCTGCTGCCACCCAATCCGATAGGCAAATGAGAGGTCATTTTTTATCAGGGTAAAATATTGTCGGTGGGTTATGGAGAATCTGGTAAAACCGGATTCTGCGCCCAAAAATTTGGGAACGGCTGTAATGACGGCTTCTGTCCAAATCCCGCTCATCGGATTAACCTTTACTTTACGAGTGTCATAAACAATACCGGCCTTAAGCTCAGGAATAAAGCCTCCATTCGCTTCACCTGGTTTAATAATTCCCCATTGAATGTATTTTTCATAAAGCCCTGGTTGGGATTGCACAGTTGGAAGCTTGTCCGCATCAGATTTATTCTTGTTCAATTTATCTATGTCAACCGACGATATATCAAAGTTGAGTAAATTAAAACCAACAACCCATTTAAAAGGAGAATCGCCAATTTTTCGTTGCAAATCCACTTTAAAGCGGAAAAGGTTTTGTTGAAATTTGTAGAACATTCGGGTCTTGTAGGAGGCTGATTTATCATCTACCCAGTTTTTGTTCATGACCGATTCAAATCCATTGAATCCATAGAAGTCGTTGGCCTGATCAGGCAGGTAAGTGAGGTCGAGCGACAAATCGTAGTTCTTAAGTAATTGATCCGAATTGTAATAAAACCTGTAGACACCACTGCCTTTTGTAAATCTGGACACTTCAAAATAGAGGGATTGGTTGTAAGCAGGGAATCGTTTTCCATCACCATAATCGAAGAAATTTACAAGCGCACCGTATTGAAAACCAAGATCGGTGTCAAACGAGACTGCAGGAAGTGCTCCGAAATTCCAACCGCTTTTAATGGAATCTGCCTTTTCTTTTGAACCTTTATCTGCCGCTATGGTAAGTAAGTTGCAACCTATAAGCAGAATTACAATTAGGGAAAATTTGTTAAGTCTCATAAGGTTATTTAAGTTACAATGAATAATTCAATACGAATATCAGATTATTTTTTGAATTATCTTCAACTCTTCAAAGCTGAACTCGTATAAAATGGGAAATTCAGGATTGTTTTTCTTACACAGAGAAACTTCAGAAGAAGCACATCGTACAACTAATCATGATAAACGAACCGTAGAGACACATCAGGCTGTGTCTTCTATAAACAAATCAAGATAATTTCGTACTTTAATTTTCAAATTTTCACATTAGCAAATTAGCACATTATGAAATTTATCGGAGCCCATGTGAGTGCAGGTGGGGGAGTAGAAAATGCTCCGCTTAACGCCAATGAGATTGGTGCAAATGCATTTGCCCTTTTTACAAAAAATCAACGCCAATGGAATTCGCCTCCCCTGACTGCCAAAAGCATTGCTGCATTTAAAGCAAACAGCGAAAAATTTGGATTCCTTCCGGAGATGATCCTTCCGCATGATAGCTACCTGATCAATCTTGGTCACCCGGAAGAAGAGCCTCTGGCAAAATCCAGAGAGGCCTTTCTGGATGAGATGCAGCGTTGCGAGCAGCTTGGATTGAAATTACTAAACTTTCATCCCGGCAGCCATTTGCAAAAAATTGAGGTTTCAAAATGCCTGTCAACTATTGCCGAATCAATCAATATAGTTCTTGAGAAAACCAAAGGTGTGACTGCAGTGATTGAAAATACTGCCGGACAAGGATCCAATCTGGGATATATCTTTGAGCAGGTTGCAGAGATAATCTCACAGGTTGAGGACAAATCAAGAGTGGGAGTTTGCATTGACACCTGCCATACTTTTACAGCCGGATATGATCTGCGTGCAAAAGAAGCCTACGACCATACCTGGAACAAATTCGGCGCAGTGATTGGATTCAATTACCTGCGCGGTATTCACCTGAATGATTCAAAAAAGGAACTTGGTTCCCGCGTGGACCGACATGACAGTGTCGGGAAGGGATTCATCGGTATCGAACTTTTCAATCTTTTGATGAAAGATGACCGATTCAATCATATCCCCATTATCCTCGAAACACCCGACGAAACGTTGTGGGCAGAGGAGATAAAACTGTTGCGCAGTTTTGAAGAATGAGGGGGCGAGTGGGCGAGTGGGCGACGGGGCGACCCTTTTATCTTGATTTCTGCAGTTTAATAAACTTGATAAAAACTACCTCTTTCAGGAGTTGCGTTCACCCACTCTCCCCCTCGCCCCTTCTCCCCCTCGTATTTACTCCGTGATCCCTTTCCATTTATCTGTTCTAAAAGGATCGGCGGGCAGTCCATCACTGTTGTAGAGATCGGCGTCATCCGGATTATTTGCCCAGCCATACCTGACAGCCACAGGCTCGGCAACATCGGGTGAGCTGACTTCTATGGTATTTGTACCGGTAATAGTAGCCTTAGCCCAAAAGAATTTGTGGTTATTTCCGGCAATGGCAAACCCTTTTAAGTAACCGTATTTGTCTTTGGCCAACAGACCCTTTCCAAAGTGATCGAAAACGATTTCAATTTTATTTCCTGCCATTTTCATTGAACTGTAGACAGGGCCCTGATTCTCGACGTTTTGGTTGTAGGCAACCTTTAGCGCTGACAGTGCAAGTCTTTTACCGACTGTCTGCTTGTCTTTCGGATGAATATCGAGTGCATCACCAACATCTATGGCTGAGGCCATCCCTGTCTTTGGCAAGGAAAGCGTCATTGTTTGGGCTTCGCGTAATTCGGCCCAGGTGCTTTCCGCCGGTAGGCTGTCTGCTTTCATAAAATTGGCCAGCTGAACGAAGAGAAACGGAAAATCGCCTTGTTCCCAATGTGCCCGCCAATCTTTGATCATATCCGAAAAAACTCGGCGATATTGGAAAGCCCTTCCGGCATTTCCCTCACCCTGGTACCAGATAGCGCCCTTGATTCCATAGGGAACGAGCGGATTGATCATACCATTGAACAACAAGGTGGGGTAGGCATTCGGACCTAAGGTGGAATTAATTTTGAGAACCCCAATCTTGTACTTCCAATCCCCGGCAAGAGGGATACTTTTTCCGTTGGCACTTATTCTCATCTCACTGGCTTCACCGTAAATACCTCCATTGCCACCAAGATCTTCAACCCTGACGGTAATATTGTTCTTTCCTTCCTTCAATAGGCCGGCAGGAATTTCGTAGGTTCGTTTGGCCTCTGCCTTCTGGTCGGTTGATCCCACTTTTACACCGTTGACAAAGGTGAAATCAGAATCGTTGATTTTGGATAATTCCAATGTCGCGGCTTTGCCTGCCATGGCACCATCAACGTCGATGGCTTTTCTGAACCAGATGATTCCGTCCACTCCCTGAAGACCATTTTTTTCAATATAACCGGGCAAAGGCATTGTTTTCCAATCTTGATCGTTCACACCCGGACCTGCCCAAACGGGCTGATTATCGATAGTTCCCTGGTCTGAAGTCGAATATTCCCCCAAACGATCGCGCAGCTCTTTTTCTACACTTTTGCCATATTCTTTCAGATCTATTTTCTTCAGACTCTCTAACATTGGCGCAAAGTCAGGGTTTTTGGCAATGGCCTCAGGGCTCGTCCAGGTTTCTGCCACTGTGCCTCCCCATGAAGTATTGATCAAACCGATCGGGACTTTGAGTTTAAGGTAAAGTGCACGTCCGAAAAAATATGCTACCGCTGAGAACTTAGGCGATGAAACAGGTGAACATTGCCACCATTCTCCTTCTTCCAGATCCTCCCGCGGAGACTGTGATATCCTCTTTTTGACAGTGAAAAGGCGTATCTCGGGGTAATCAGAAGCCGCTATTTCAGTTTGTGCGTTGAGGGAGGAGGAGAGGTTGAATTCCATGTTGGATTGTCCGGAACAGACCCAAACCTCGCCGATAAGAATGTTTTCGATGGTACGAAGATTTTTTCCTTTAATCACCATGTTGTATGGACCGCCATAATTCATGGCTTGAAGGCTCACTCTCCATTTGCCATCTTTCCCCGTTTTAGTGGTCACGGTTTTATTGTTAAATGTCACGCTCACCCTTTCTCCCGGTGAAGCCCAACCCCATACCGGAATCGGTATTCCCTGCTGAAGGACCATATTGCAATTGAAAAAAGGTGGCAGAACAACCTGGGCACTAACCATATTGCTGAAAAAAATCAGTATCAGTAAAAGTTTTAAGTTGCTTGAGGAAATTTTCATTTTGTTTAGTTGAAGTGTTTGGAAGTATGATTACTTAGTGATATATGTTCGATATAAGTGTCGGCCTCTGAGCGAAGTCGAAAGGAAAAATACGTGGAAACGAAAATAGCCATAAATATTCAAACATCTTATCCAGGTAAATTATTCTTGTGGTTCAAATTGATTTACTTTGTGGTAGAAATCCGATTGCTATGAGAAAATATATACTTGAAGAGACCAACTGGAAAGCAGTAAAAGGGAACATTCCGAAGGTTGCGATTCTGCCCTGGGGTGCTACCGAGGCACACAACTACCACATGCCTTACGGTACAGACAATTATATTGCGATTGAACTTGCTGCAGCATGTGCAAAACTTGCGTCAGAAAGGGGTGCAAAAGTGATGGTTCTGCCCACAATTCCTTATGGGGTGAATACAGGTCAGCCTGATATTTTACTGGACATGAACCTTAATCCTGGGACGCAGTTTCTTATTCTGAAAGATCTCATAGCTGTTCTTTACAGGCAGGGCATTAAAAAGTTTGTCGTTCTCAATACCCATGGTGGGAATGATTTCAAACAGCACCTCCGGGAATTAAATCTGCATTTCCCCGGAATGTTACTCACACAGTGCAACTGGTTTAAGATGCCAGGAATGGAGGATTATTTTGAAGATCTTGGCGAACATGCCGGGGAGGTTGAAACCAGTTTGATGATGCATTTGTATCCAAACCTGGTATTGCCACTGGGAGAAGCCGGGTTAGGAACCGCCAAAAAATTCAGGGTCGAAGCACTTAATCACGGCTGGGCCTGGGCAGAACGAAGCTGGAGCAAAGTCACTGCAGATACCGGAATAGGTAATCCGGCAAAGTCATCCGCCGAAAAAGGAGAGCGGTTCTTTAAGTTTATAACAGAAAAGATTTCCGGATTTTTAGTGCAGCTGGCAGCCGCAGATCTTGAAGATTTGTACGTTTGAAACTTGCATCCTTCTGTATAATCTGGTACAGAAGCACGCAACTTACTCTTCCACCCAAACTTTAAAATCCTCAAACCTCACCATCGACGATTTTTGATCGTTCGACCCTGCTGCAACACCTATGTCAAGGGTTGAGGCAATGCCAACTATATTGCCTGATTCTCTGCTTAATATCCAGCTTTTACCGTCAAAACTATAGTACCCGGATAGCCGGTCTCCGTGCCTTACCAGCTTAAGCCAGAGCGGGAAGGGGTGATCAGTGGTGTAGTTAAAGCTTTTGGCATTGTGCATGGAACCGTCACCAAACTCGTCCCATTGTACGCCATGGCGCTTTGGGGTAGAGAAAACAAGAAATGACCCTGGACTTCCTTTACTGACTCCATCTTTTTTAACCAGATCGTTTCTGACAAAGATTCCAAAACGGAACCAATCGCTCACATCCTTGCCAAGCTCAACGATTTTTACGGAGGCTACGAAATTTCCCTTGACGGCTTTAGGTAAAAATATGGTGCCATAAGAATCTTCAGCATGCATAAAATCTGTTCCACGGGCAGTGATCTTGTAACTGTTATTGTCTACACTGTAGTCGTACTCACAAGGCCTTGCCGTTGCAGAGCAAAAAGTTTGAAAATCCGCCTGGGTCAAAGCGATTCTTTTTATTGGGAATACGCGAATTTTCAGAGGAGGCTGATTTCCGATTGTAACTGATTGGAGTCCTGATTCCGGCAAAATGCAAAATTCAACTGTCTTTAATTCATCTGCAAGAAAGGCAATATCCTTTGATGCAATTATTTTTTCGTTCACCATCAGGTTGATCTTCTGGGTTTTCTGATCGGATGTGACATTTTTGACGGCAATTCGCACCTTGACAGAATCACCCAAAGGGAGTTCAGACATATTTGAGGTCAGATTGCTGAACAAAAGCTGAATCGTGTCCCCTGATATTTGGATGCTTTTTTCTGGAGTCATTCCTATTGCTACAGTATGGTTGCCGGGGGTGAAAAACTGATGCCTAAATTCAACGGTTCGACTATTTTTTGAAATGACAGGGAAAAGTTGACTATCAGATATTTTCCCATCCACATAAAGGGGAACCGGTTGGTTTCCTGTTGATCCCATGTTTGAAACTGTGGCTTTTAGGACGAATGATGCCCCAGTATGCATCCCTTCCGGAGAGAGTACTTGAAGGTCTTTGTATTTGTATTCGGGCTGACCGGTGATAAATTTCTCCGGTTCGATGGACGGTCTTTCGATCGAATGGTTGTCAGAATAGACATTGTTTTCCAGGTATGCCGCACAAAGCTTCATCTCTGCCTGTTTTAACCCATAAAGGATATTGTTGGTAATTGTCCAGCCGGATGCCATGTTTTGAAAAAAGATACCCACATTTTCGTTGGTGGCGGCGGGTTTGACATCATGAATCAGGTTCTCCCGAACCACCGAACCAGGACTCAATCCAAATACGGCTATGGCCCCTTCATCATCTCTGGACATATTGGTGAAGGCCAGGTGATTGTATTCGACCGTATGACTTCCATCGCTTGTCTCTTCTAAATTTGGCCATGAACCGACTGTAATGCCGTAGCTTCCAATATTTGATAAATAATTATGAGAAATAGTGGTCCTTATTGCATTTGCTGTACCAATCCCAACCATGGCAGGTCGCAGGTTTGATACTTCATTGTTTGAAATTTTGTTATCGCTGACAAGATCACTCCAGTTTGCGGGTATTGGAGAGCCAAAAACATAAATACCTGATCCATTTATATTTCGGATAGTATTTTGATCAATTAGGTTGTGGTAGCTACCCAAACCAAAATAAATGGCCGACTGGCTTACATTTTCGATGGTGTTTTTGATCACCTCACAATTTTTGGCGTAGGAAAAATCCAGGGTACTTCGGTCTCCGGCATGTGTAGTTGAAAAAGTGATGTTGCAAAGGCGAAGGTTTCGCAATGGTTTCTCTCTTGTTCCCTCAGCTTTGATCAGTCCGCCGGTCTTGGGAATGAGGATGTTCGCTTTGTTTGGGTTATCGATTCCCTTTTCCGGAATATAGGATAGGAGCTTCGTTCTTTGATCAAAATACCATTCTCCGGCGGTGTCCAGCAGAGCCTCCAGGTTTTCGATATAATATTCCGGAGGTACGTTAAGTATTCCTTCATCAGGATTTTTCAGATAGGCAAGATGTTGTTTTTCGTCGACTTTGGTTAAAGTTGTATTAACGGAACCCCAGCGGACTTCCATATTTATCCGCCCGTCAGAAAGATTTTTCCAATTTTTGAGATCTCCCGGTCGGAAGCTGAAAAAACCAGCATTGGTGGGTTGTCCATTGGTAGGGAAACGTCCTTTGTTGGGAGTCCTCGCCAACATCTGACGTTTTTCGTTGGCAAACAGTTCTGTAATTTCTTTTTTATCCAATTGAACTTCCCATTTTTGTCCATCCTTTTTTTTCCATCCGGTGATCCTTTCACCTCCCGAAATTACTGCATGTTCGCCTGGATAAGAAGCATAAGTGACAAAGTAATCCTTGAGCTGATGGTATTCAAAAGCACCGGTTGGTAGTTCGGTCTCGACCCGTTCGCCTCCGTCAACAGGATAAAAGACGAGGGTACTGTCCAGCGAGTACACTCCCTCTCTGATCAGGACAAGAATATCCCTTCCAGCTCCAAGAGGATGAGGTGAACCGATGAAGCGTTTGTCAAGGGCAGCTTTTTTAGGCAGATAGGTCACTGCTTTCAAATCCCTGACAGCTTTTTGAGCTCTCGGAAATGTCGCGAAGGGACCGTCAGTACCATCTTTATTTGGATCTGCTAGTTTTCCGGACCATCCATCCTTCCCATTTTTAGAGACAAAGAAATCAGCTTTTTTATCCTTGAGAGAATAGTCTTGCCATACTTCCCCGCGCAGGAATCGGCCTTGGGAGCTGGCAGTATTACAGATTAATACAATAATAAGTATAGTGACAAAGCTTTTTGGCAAAGACGTTATAAGTCTCTTCATTTTGGCAGAAAATAATAGTTAGCAAAATAGTAGTAATAGTTTTGAAAACAAAGGCAGAAAAGCCGGGGAGCGATCGCTCTGCCTTTATAAAAACACAAATGGGAACAAATCTTTTGAATTTGTTCCCATCCTCCCAGACAAGCGAACTTGTCGTGGTGCCAGGCTACGGTTATTTGGCTGGTCATCCTGCACTGACGCGGCTTGCGCTTTGTTTCCTGCTTTCTGTAGACCCTGACCTTCCGTTACAACCTTTTACAGCGGTAACTTTCGGTTCTCCTTTCGAAATCCTTGCGGACTTCTTCCCAGAGGGAGTTGCTATAAGTCCTGCCGGCTTTTCCCATCTTGCGATGAAATGGCTTCCAGGGTACTCCCTTCGTCTTGCGACTCCGGTTTCCTTTGAAAACTTCCCGCGACTTGCGCCACGTTCCGCTTTACACTTTAAGCTTCAACTTCCTTAAGAACGCTCAGTGCCTTCTTTCTTGCCGGCCGTTCGATGCACGCCCGAAACTTGCGTCTCGTTTGTACCCCTCCGGCTCCCTTCCTGGCGAAACTGCTTTTAACGGCTGGTTCTTCAGGCTTCCTTTCCGGTCTCCTTGCGGATTCCGTTCCGGAAATCTCTCCGCGGTAACCTTTCGGAATCCGCAGTGAGGTGGGTGCTTCAAGTCGGGAGATAAATCAATCTTTCAATCAACTAAAACCCGGAGTACTTTCTAACTCTTGCGAATCACTCTTGCGAGCTCTCTCTTGCGAGGGAGGATTTCCTTCGAAAATTTTCCGGGACTTGCGTACCATCCGATCTTCGACTTAATTGCTACAACATTGAAAAGAACACTCAGCACTTTTGGTTGTTCGGACATCATCGGATTGCTCCTTGTGATCCTGAACTCCGACCCGTCTGTGGCGCAGATCTTGCGATCTGTACGATTTGGCTTCAAACTCAGTTAAGAACTTTTGGCCGCTTCCACCATTTTTGGGTGACCCTTTATGGCTGACCTGATGAATCAAATGTAATACATCTGATACCCGTTTTGCAACTATTTTGACGCTTTTATACCAACCTGGTTTCAACCGGAGTTATTAACAATTGTTGATAACTTATTTTGCCTAAATATCAGATATTAAAATAGATGTAAATTTGTATTTTACTACTTAACGATTTATGTTACATAATTTTCCTCTCATCATTAAAAAATGATGAATTCTTTTAGAAAAAAAATACTTCTTGTTCTGCGTGAATTATCTTTGCACCAAGAATTGAACTTCAAAATCTTCCTGAACCATTCGATATAAGATGAATATTCCTGCCGAAAAGAATCCTAAAGTGATGCGCTACCTGTTTATTCTGAATCCGGTTGCCGGTGTAGGAGGGAGGAGAGATTTCCTGCAAATGATTGCAGATGCTTGCAATGAAAAGAAAGTGAAGTTTAAAATACTTTTTACGCGTGACCGAGGCGATGCCAAAAAGATCATCGAAAAGAAATTTGATAAATTTGATGTTTTTGTAGCCGTTGGTGGAGATGGAACGATGAATGAAGTAGCCTCAGCCCTGGCTGGTACTACCGGCATAATGGGATTAATCCCTGCAGGATCAGGCAATGCACTGGGAAGGGAGTTGGGTATTTCCATGAAACCGGAAATGGCTGTACTCCAACTCTTAAATGGTCATCCAATATTCATTGACACTGGATTGGTAAATGGCCGCAGGTTTATGAATGTCTGCGGACTGGGTTTCGACGATCATATTGCCCGTTGCTTTGCCAAAGTCATCAACAGGGGACCAATTCCTTATTTCAAAGTTACCATGAAAGAATTTTTTAGCTACAAATCCGAAACGTATTCTGTAGAAATGGACGGCATCTCAAAAAGCTACAAATCCTTCGTCATGACGCTGGCCAATACAGCTCAGTATGGTAACAATGCCTTTATTGCCCCCAAAGCCAGTTTAACAGATGGTGTATTGGATTTTTGTACACTCAGGCCTTTCGGGTTTTTTAGAGCTCTGGATTTGGGCATCAGATTGTTCAACAAAACCATCGACAAATCAGGATTTTGCACCTATTTCAAAACGAAGTCACTGGTGATCAATGGAAATAATTTGAATTTTCACGTAGATGGAGAACCGGTCAAAAACTCCGAACCTCTGCACATCTCCATAGATCCGCTGTCCTTGAATATTATAGTACCTTAAAAAGCCATTAGCAGGTTTGTGCTAATGGCTTTAAAGTGCTCTAATCCCTTTTACTAATAGCTAATAGCCAACTGCTAACAGCTTCTTACGGTTAGCTTCAATTAGCTGTTAGTAGTAGGGAGGCTCAACTCCTTAAAGTGCAATCCTCCAGGCGAGACAAATCAATATTGGACCATTCTGCCCTCTTGCAGTCCCCGGAGGGGGCGGTCTGTTTGTAGAATATTGCACAAACACCGGATGAGAGCACCTGAGGTGCGATCTGTTGTTGGAATCGTTTGGTTATCCAATATATATGGGATGGAATATTTACAGGACGCTCCTCCGGAGCTCCCCCAGAAATCATCATTCGTGTGCTACAAACAGGTCATCCCCTCCGGGGATTCTAAAAAGTATGGAATTGAATATCCATGGCAGTAAGTTTAGCTAAAAAGTTCAATGTTAACAGCTCTTTGCTGAGAGTTTTATGCTAAAGACTTTATGCTAATCGCTATATGATAACAGCAAGATGCTAACAGCTAACTTCTAACAGCTATTGGCCGAAAAATCAGCCCACAAAAGTAGCCACATCGTCTTCCGTGATGGTTTTTCCGCCAAGGATAATCAATCGCTCAATCACATTGCGGAACTCCCTGATATTGCCCGACCATGAACGCTGAGCAAGTATGTCAAGTGCTTCAGGCGTGATTTCCCTCAACGGCTGACCATATTCGTTGCATAGCTGTTCAATAAAATAGTTCGCAAGAACAGGAATGTCTTCTTTCCGTTGATCCAATGACGGCACGTGAATCAAAATGACACTTAGCCTATGGTAAAGGTCTTCCCGGAAGGAGCCATTTTTAATCTCTTTCTGCAGATCTTTGTTGGTTGCTGCGAAAACACGCACATTCACTTCTATGGGTTTGTCACTACCAACTCTGGTAATTATATTTTCCTGCAGGGCACGTAAAACTTTTGCCTGGGCGGAAAGGCTCATGTCGCCGATTTCATCCAGGAATAATGTGCCACCGTCGGCTTGTTCGAATTTCCCTTTTCGCTGTTTAATGGCCGACGTAAAGGCTCCCTTTTCGTGGCCAAATAGTTCACTTTCAATTAATTCAGAAGGAATTGCCGCGCAGTTTACTTCAACAAAGGGATTTTCAGCGCGTGAAGAAAGTTCGTGCAGACGGCGGGCAATCAACTCTTTCCCGGTTCCGTTGGCGCCGGTTATCAGCACTTTTGCCTCGGTTGGTGCAACCCTGTCGCACATCTCCAGTACTTTTCTGATGGATGGAGAATCGCCAATGATCTCGAATTTTTTGATTGCCTTTTGTTTCAAAATTTGAGTTTCCTTAACCAAGGCTGTCTTGTCGCCGGCATTGCGAAGTGTGATAAGTAAACGGTTAAGATCCAAAGGTTTTTCTATAAAATCAAAAGCCCCTTTCTTGATGGCCTCCACGGCCGTTTCGATAGTGCCATGGCCACTTATCATGACTACAGTAGATTCGGGTTTGATGATTCGTATCTGTTCAAGAACTTCCAGTCCGTCCATTTCGGGCATCTTGATATCGCAAAAGATAATGTCGAAATCACTTGATTGAACCATCCCGATACCGGTTTTACCATTCTCGGCCAATTCAACATGGTATCCTTCAAAACCGAGAATATCTTTCAAAGTATTCCGGATACTTCTTTCATCATCGATTACCAGTATTTTAAGCATCATGGTTTTTCATGGATTTTGATTCGTCATCTCAAACATCACCCCTTCTTTCAGGGAAAAATGGGTATGAATCAATTTTTTGATTTGCAGCTTCTGCAGGATGAAGTTAATAAATATTGTAGAAATGATGATCATCTCCACCCTGTTTTGGTCTACCCCGGCAATCTTGCAACGATTTTCCCGGTTAAGTGAAGTCAGTATATTATGAATGCGGTGAAATTCTGCCAGAGGAAATATGGAAGATTTCCGATAAGTCGCATCCGGGTCTTTCTCTTCCAGGATATCCATCAGGGTATCGAATGCACCAGAGCATCCAACTAAAATTTGGGGCTGATGTATGCTGCAAATTTCCTCCATCGTCTTCAGGTTCTCACCGAACCACGCTTCGACCTTTGCGATCTCGGATTGGGTGGGTGGGTCAGACATTGGGAAGAGTTCCAATACCCTTGCAATACCGATGTTGAAACTTTCCTTCCAGATGATTTTGTCACCTTCAGCAAGTATAAATTCGTTGCTGCCACCACCGATGTCCAGTACCAGGTATTTTTCATTCAGCGGAGGCAGGGAATTGACAGTCCCGCTGAAAATGTATTCCGCCTCCCTGTTGCCATCGATCACTTCAAGTGTCCATCCGAACTGCTTGTGAACCATTTCAACGAAGTCAGCTTTGTTGGCAGCCCCTCGAATGGCCGAAGTTCCAATCACACGAACATTGGTGGCGCCGAATTTGAAGATGTTTTCCTTATGAAGAGAGAGGGCGGTTAACCCTCTCTCAATTGCTTCGGGAAGCAATAATTCTTTGTGGATACCCCCGCGCCCCATTTTGACAGCTATCCGTTCCTCGTGAAGTACCCTGAAGGTCCCGTCTGAACAGGTTTTGGCGATCAAAAGATTGCAGGTATTAGTACCTAAATCAATGACAGCATTTATGATTTGTAGGTCAGCCATTTGCCCAACTCTTTCCAGGATGCTTTCTTGCCATACATTAGAATACCGGTCCTGTAGATTTTACCTGCCGCCCAAACCATTCCAACGAATGTAACAATGAGAATTACCATGGAAAGTACCAATTGCCAGGCCGGCACGCCAAATGGTATTCTGGCCATCATCACCACCGGTGAGGTAAAGGGGATCATGCTGAACCAGAAGGCCGTTGCGCCTTCGGGATTTTTTATCGCGCTCATCATCACCATGATTGCCAGAATGATGGGCATCATGATAGGCATCATGAATTGTTGTGCGTCTTCTTGTGCGTCAACGGCTGAACCAACGGCAGCAAACATGGAGCTATAAAGCAAGTAACCTCCAATGAAGAAGAAGATGAAACATCCAATGATCAGCGGAAAATTGACGGATCCAAGCATCGATAGAATTTCCTGAATTTTATCCATTTCTGCCGGACTGGCAGCCTGGGCAGCCATTTGAGACTGTGCCATAACTTCGGTTGCAGTTCCTGCATGCTGTGCTGCAGGAATCATTCCTCTCGCACCCGCAATAATCGCAATACCCAGAATAATCCAAAGACCAAGCTGAGTAAGGCCAACCAAGGCAATACCAATGATTTTTCCCATCATCAGTTCGAAGGGCTTAACGCTGGAGATAATGACTTCAACAATTCGGCTTTGTTTCTCTTCCATGACACCCTGCATTACCATCTGTCCATACAAAAGGATAAAAATGTAAATAACAAATCCGAAAATATATCCCAATATCATTCCAATCTCAGTGGAACTTTTTTTGGCTTCACCGCTTTCTCCCAATTTGATTGTTGTTACGTTGATAGGCGTTTTGGTAGCAGCGATGCGGGCTTCCAGATCAGGTATTGAGGTTTGTTTGATCACTTCAGCCATTTTCTCCTTCTCAATCACAGATCTGATTTTATTCTGAATCTGATTCTTGACATCAAAAGATATATTACTGGTTGAAATGAGCTGAACAGTTTTTGTGTTCAAAACATTGGGCTGAATAACAAGCAAAGCATAATAATCTGTCGTTTTGAGGTTGTCTTTGATCTTGTCGTATTCCTCCTGTGGGACAAATTTGTACTTGGTATAATCGTTGCTTTCAAGTTGTCCAAGCAGGATGGTCGAACCATCATACACTGCAATTGTCCGCACCTTTGTGTCGTCTTGCGACATGAAGTAGGCGGGAAGTATGAACATGCCTGCCATCAGTGCCGGCATCAGGATGGTCATGATGATAAATGATTTTTTCCTGACTCGTGTGGTGTACTCTCGTGAGAGAACTAGTCCTATTTTGCTCATCTTGTTTGGTTAAGAATTTTGTTTGACAACTTTGATGAATACCTCATTCATGCTGGGAATCAGTTCATTGAATGATACTATCTCCACATGATCTACCAGATCTTTGATAAGTGAACCAGAGTTGCTGCCATTCAGAAACTGAATTTTCAGCGTGTTGGTCCTGCCTGTCTCATCGTGTGCCAGGATGGAGTATTTTCCACCAAATTCGTGGTCAATTTTGGTAAAGTCTCCTTTGTAAGCAACATCGAAAATGTTCGATTTGTATTTTTCCCGGATGTTTAGCGTCGGACCATCCAGAATTTTTTTGGATTTATCGATCAGGGCAATGTGGTCGCACAACTCTTCCACCGATTCCATGTTGTGGGTTGAAAAGATAATGGTCGCACCCTCTCTTTTCATGCGGAGAATCTCCTCTTTGATGATTTCAGAATTGATGGGGTCAAAACCACTGAAAGGTTCATCAAATATCATCAGTTTAGGTTTATGCAGCACAGTGCAGATGAACTGAACTTTTTGTTGCATCCCTTTGGAGAGTTCCATGACTTTCTTGTCCCACCAGGTGATTATCTCGAATTTTTCGAACCAAATTTTGAGTTCCCTCATGGCATCCCTGCGTGAAAGACCTTTTAGCATTCCCAGATAAAGTGCTTGCTCTCCAACTTTCATTTTTTTGTAGAGTCCCCTCTCCTCGGGTAAATAGCCAATTTTGGAGATATCATCTGCCTTCATTTTGCGTCCTTCGAACCAGATGGTGCCGCTATCGGGTGCCGTTATCTGGTTGATAATACGGATCAGCGTTGTTTTGCCTGCACCGTTAGGTCCTAACAAGCCAAAAACCGAACCCTCCGGTACAGAAATGGAGACTTCGGAAAGGGCCTTGAAATTTGAATAGGATTTTGAAACTTCTTGTGCTGAAAATAGATCCATGCTTTCTGAAAGTTTTGGTTAATATCGATTGAACGAAGATAGATAATAAGTATTCATTTCAGAATTTAATTACATAATAAAATGAAACTTTATCCTTCATCACTTGTACTCATCCCACGACTTGATGCTGATATCATCCATCTCCAGTTTGCAGATAGCATAGATGAAAGCACTGGCTACGCGGGCGTTGGTGATCAGCGGGATGTTGAAGTCGATGGCATTTCTGCGGATGCGGTATCCATTGGAAAGCTCCCTCTTTGTATGGTCTTTTGGAATGTTGATGACCAACTCAATTTTACGTGCTTTGATCAACTCCAAAGTATTTGGCGACATGTCTTCCTCGTCGGGCCAGTAAACCATTTCTGTTTCGACACCGTTTTCCTGAAAGAAATGGTGGGTACCACCGGTCGAGTAGATGGTGAAACCTCGCTCCTTCAGCATCCTGGCGCTAGCCAAAAGTTCAATCTTGCCACGGACAGGTCCAGAAGAGATTAGTATGGTTTTCTTGGGAATCCGGTAGCCAACTGACAGCATTGACTTTAGCAATGCTTCATAAAAATTTTCTCCGATGCATCCAACTTCGCCGGTAGAGGCCATATCTACCCCTAAAACAGGATCGGCATTCAGCAATCTGTGGAAGGAAAACTGTGGTGCTTTGACTCCTACATAATCGAGCTCAAACAGAGACTTGTCGGGCTTTTCGAAAGGCACATCCAGCATTGCTTTCGTAGCGATTTCGATCAAGTTCGTTTTCAATACCTTGGAAACGAATGGGAACGATCTGGAAGCCCTGAGGTTGCACTCAATGACCTTTATGTCGTTGTCCTTGGCCAAATATTGAATGTTGAAAGGACCTGTTATCTCTAAAGCTTTGGCAATTTTTTTGGAAATTTTCTTGATACGGCGGATGGTCTCTACATATAGTTTCTGCGGAGGGAAAACGATGGTGGCATCGCCCGAATGAACACCGGCAAACTCTACGTGTTCAGACAATGCATAGGCCACTATTTCGCCGTTCTTGGCAACTGCATCAACCTCGATCTCTTTCGCATTCTCGATAAACTCAGAAACGACAACCGGATGCTCTTTCGAAACATGGGCTGCCAGTTCGAGAAAGTGTTCAAGCTGGTCGCGGTTCGAGACCACGTTCATCGCGGCACCGGATAGGACATAAGATGGACGGATAAGTACCGGAAATCCAACCTCGTCCACAAATTTGTAAATCTCTTCGATGGTGGTCAGCTGGCTCCAGCGGGGTTGATCGACCTCCAGTTTGTCAAGCATGGCAGAGAACTTGTTGCGGTCTTCGGCGTTGTCGATCTTTTCGGCTGTGGTACCAAGGATCGGCACACCCATGGCATGCAGTTTCATGGCCAGGTTGTTGGGAATCTGTCCGCCCATTGAAAGCACTGTACCTTTTGGCTCTTCAAGGTCACAAATATCCAATACCCTTTCCAGGGAAAGCTCATCAAAATAGAGTCGGTCGCAGTTGTCGTAATCGGTCGAAACAGTTTCAGGATTGTAGTTGATCATGATGGCGCGGAATCCAGCTTTGCGGATGGTGTTAACGGCATTCACCGAGCACCAGTCGAATTCGACCGAAGAACCAATGCGATAGGCACCTGATCCGAGTACGATGATCGACTGACTGTCGTGCTGAAATTCAACGTCATGTTCCGAACCATTATAGGTCATGTAGAGGTAGTTGGTCTGGGCCGGATATTCACCCGCCAGGGTATCAATCTGCTTAACGAAGGGTAAAATGCCGTGTTTTTTGCGGAATGTTCTTACTTTCAGACTTTCCACATTCATGTCCCTCACTTCGGATTTTACCACAATTCGTGCAATCTGGAAGTCAGAAAAGCCAAGCTTTTTAGAGTCACGCAACAGGTCTGCCGGAAGATTTTCAAGGGTATCAAAGCTTGTTAACTCCGTCCTTAGCTGATAAATATTTTGAAGGCGCATCAAAAACCATTTGTCGATTCGGGTGATGGCCCAGATTTGGTCTACTGTGTAACCTTTGTGGAAAGCTTCCGCGATGGCAAAGATGCGACGATCGGTTGGGTTGAGCAGCTCCTCGTCAATATCGATGATCTCCATATCCCCCCGGTTTCCGACAAAACCATGCATGCCGATTCCGATCATGCGGAGACCTTTTTGGATGGCTTCTTCGAAATTTCGTCCGATGGCCATTATTTCGCCCACTGACTTCATGCTGGATCCAAGGTTCTTGGATACTCCGACGAATTTACCAAGATCCCAACGAGGGATTTTTACCACGCAATAGTCGAGGGCAGGCTCGAAACAGGCTGTCGTCTCTTTGGTGACAGAGTTCTTTAATTCGTGCAGACCATATCCTAATCCGAGTTTGGCAGCCACAAATGCCAGCGGATAGCCTGTAGCCTTGGATGCCAATGCGGAAGATCGGGATAATCTGGCATTTACTTCTATTACCCTATAATCCTCCGAATGGGGATCGAGGGCAAACTGAACGTTG